>JAEDFS010000012.1 GCA_016297895.1 Marvinbryantia sp. | reverse complement strand
CAAAAAGGGAGCGCTGCTCCATAGATGATTACTCATCTATTTTGCAACGCCCCCTTTATTCACACAAGCCTGAAGGATGGTTCTGTTAATATGATAAAACCGTTGTTCCGACTTTGCAATGATTATAAAGCCAATAGAGATCGTTCAGGCGCATACGGACACAGCCACCGGAAACTGCCTTACTCATAGAGCTGTCGACCTGATTGTGGAATGCGCAGCCTCTTGGATCATAAACACTTCCGCCATTTGCCACTCCTACAGAAAAATAGATATGGGGTCCGCCATATTCTCCGTAAGGAATACTTTTCAGAATCCTCAGTACTCCCTTGGCTGTACGGGTGGACCATTTTCCTACGCAGCAGGGGAAAGTCTGTACCAGTTTCCATTTTCCTTTCGAACCTTTAAATACATTTACTTTCAGCTTATAATGAGAAACCCAGATCAGATAATTCGTAGGACTGCTGTAGCCCTTAAGGTTTACATACATTTCCTTTGTTGCCTTGGAATAATCGTTTTTAGGAGAGGAATCCAGTCCATAATAAGAAAGAGCTGACCTTCTGATCGTAATCTTTGTTCCTTTTTTGAGATAACCGGTTACGTTTTTACCGGTTTTGGCAGTAACAGTAAGAGAAACGCCTTTTGAAAGCTTGATAGAAGTTCCGGAAGAGGTCTTTACCGTTACAGGAGTTCTGACTGTTACTTTATATCGGGCAGATCTGACGGACGCTAACTCACCGCTGAATGCTACAGCAGTGAAAGAAATTGAATTTGAAACATCGCTGTACAGTGTCGTGCCGCCAACTTTTCTGTAACTTTTGATTCGAAGAGTGTATTTTTCATCTGCTTTCAGGTTGCGCAGAGTTACTTCTTTGGTCGAAGAGGAAGTAATCGTTTTTATTGTTTTATAGGTTTTGGAAGAAGCATCGTAAGACTCGATGATATAGCCGCTGCAGTTTTGGGACTTGCTCCATTTCAGCGTTGCCGTTTTGTTTCCCAGACTCGATAGAGAAAAGTCCTTCGGTACAGTCGGCTTAGCCGGAGTCGGTGTAACAGAAGCAGCATTGGAAAGTTCGCCTTTCACGCTGTTTTTACCGTATGCACCTACTTTGAAGGTATATTTTGCATTATATGTACATTTTGTGATCGTAAGTGAGGTTTTCGTGGTAGATCTGTACTTCTTTTCTGCGCCGGTTGCATTATCAATGCGATAGACCGTATATCCGGAAGCATTGGAAGCTTTATTCCATTTTAACGTAATGGTGTTGTCTTTGCTTGTGGCTTTAAGTCCGGTTACTTTACCCGGTGTTTTTGCTGTTGCTGCGGATACAGAAATACCCATACAGAACAACAGGAGTAATAACAGTGAGAAGGTTTTTTTTAGGTTTCTTTTCATAATCATTCATTTCCTCTTTCATAGAAGTTTATTAAATAAATTATAGTAAATGAGTATGGAAAAGTCAAATGCAATGTATTGAAAACCGAAATGAATGATAAAAAGTAATGAAAATGTAATAAATATGAAATAAATGCTTTAAAAAATTTTACATCTATGTTATAATATAGAAAAGATCGGATGATGGAGGAGATATGATGAGAAAAGGAAAGCAGCTGCTGATGGGGCTGATCTGTATGATGTGTGTATTGGGAATAAATATCACGGTTCAGGCAGCGGTAAAAGTACCATCCCAGGTGAAAAATGTAAAGGTGACCGCATACGGAACCTCTGCACATAAGATAAGCTGGAAAAAAATCAGCGGAGTGACCGGATATCAGATTTACTGCAGAGATTATTCGTCTTCAAGCAAGCTTTATAAAAAAGTAAAGACTGTCAGCGGAGCTTCCAAAACAAGTTGTACGATCTCCGGAAGAAAAGCCGGAAAAGCGTATTCCTATATGGTGCGTGCCTATAAAAAGGCGGGAAAGAAGGTCTATTACGGCAAGCTTTCCTCATACGCCTACGGATACATCAAAAAAACGACGTCAAATACCGGAAATACAACGAATCTGAACTCTGGTGTTTCAAGTACCACAAACAACAGCAGCAATACATCAAATCAGAGCCAGACAAGTTCACAGATCCTGGTCAATCCTACCACGGCACAGAAATATAAGCTGGTCTTTGGTGATGCATCATTGAAGCTGAGATATCCGGGTGGATATTATACCAGTTCGTCCCAGGCGGCTGCAAATATGGTATCCATTACGGTAAAGACCTGGGATTTTAAGAATGGAAAAAGCGGTGAGAAAATCACCAGGACCTGGACCATTAAAGTACATAAAAATCTGGCGGAGACCTATAAGCAGATTTTTAAGGAAATCTATGAGGGTAAGGAACAATTCCCTATTCATGAGCTGGGCGGATATGACTGGAGAGGTGGTCATTCGGAGCATAACACCGGTACTGCAGTGGATATTAACTGGACAGAGAACTATATGGTAAATGTAGCCACCGGAAAGATCACGGCAGGAAAGTACTGGAAGCCGGGTGAAGATCCCTATTCCATTCCGAAAGACGGTGAAGTGGCAAAAATTTTTGCAAAATACGGATTCAGTCAGGGAGACTGGGGAAACAGTAAAGATTATATGCATTTTTCCTATTTTGGAACCTGATAAAAATGAAAATGAACCGGAAACGGGAGACCGGAGAGGCCTCCTGTTTTTATGCACACAAACAGTAATTTTGTGCATAAATATGCGGTATGGATTGGATAAATTCATTGACAAACAGAAAAAGAAGTGGTAGCTTATGTATCATAAATATGAAGATAACAGGAGGAAAGAATTATGAAAAAATTATTAGCAGCAGTTTTAGCAGGAACCATGATCAGCGCATGCGGTGCTTCTGTCATGGCAGAAGGAGATGTGCTTGTAATGGCTACAAATGCAGAATTCCCGCCTTATGAATACCATGAGGGAGATGAGATCGTTGGTATCGATGCAGAAGTGGCAGCACTGATCGCAGAAGAACTGGGTATGACGCTGGAAATTGAAGATATGGCATTTGATTCTGTACTGGCAGCTGTTCAGAGCGGAAAAGCAGATATTGCAATGGCAGGTATTACAGTTACAGAAGAAAGAAAAATGACTGTAAACTTTACAGATCCCTATACAACAGCTACACAGATGATCATCGTTGCGGAAGACAGTGACATCGCTACACCGGATGACCTGGCAGGAAAGACCATCGGTGTTCAGCTTGGTACCACAGGCGACATCTATGTAGAGGATGTAGAAGATGCAACCATCGAGCGTTATAACAAGGGCTTTGAGGCAGTACAGGCTCTCCTTCAGGGTAAAGTTGACGCAGTTGTAATCGACGGTGAGCCGGCAAAGGTATTTGTTGAGCAGAACGAAGGAATCAAACTGGTCGATGAGGCTTTCACAGAGGAAGAATATGCAATCGCAATCGCAAAAGACAATGAAGAGCTTCTGGAAAAAGTAAATACAGCTCTGAACACACTGAAAGAGAACGGAAAATTTGACGAAGTGGTTGCCAAATACATCGGCGACGGTGAGGCAGAGGAAGCTGAAACAGAAACCGAAACAGAAGCATAAGCAGGCAGATCAGAAAAGGATAGGATATGTTACAGTCATTTGCGGATAGATTTTATCTCAATTTTATTATGGATGATCGTTGGCTTTATCTGTTAAACGGATTAAAGACAACGCTGGTAGTCACATTTTTTGCTGTCCTGATCGGAATCCTGCTTGGATTTCTGATCGCTGTATGCCGGTCCACCTGTGACAAGACAGGAAAGCTTAAAATATTGAATTCTATTTGTAAGCTTTATCTGACTGTTGTCAGAGGAACACCGGTAGTGGTACAGCTTTTGATCATTTATTTTGTGATCTTTGGTTCTGTGAAAATTGATAAGACCTTTGTGGCGATTCTGGCATTTGGTCTGAATTCCGGTGCCTATGTGGCAGAGATCATCCGGGGCGGTATTATGTCCATTGATAACGGGCAGTTTGAGGCAGGAAGAAGTCTGGGGTTTAATTATCCTCAGACAATGATCTATATCATTCTGCCCCAGGTATTTAAAAATGTGCTTCCGGCATTGGCAAACGAATTCATTGTTCTTCTGAAGGAAACTTCCGTGGCAGGATATATTGCACTGGAAGATCTGACCAAGGGAGGCGATCTGATCCGGAGCCGTACGTATGACGCATTTATGCCGCTGATCGCAGTGGCTCTGATATATCTGGCGCTGGTACTGCTGTTCAGCAAACTGGTTTCTTTACTGGAGAGGAGGCTTAGAAACAGTGAACGTTAATGAACCTTTGATCCGGGTGGAAGATCTGAAAAAACAATTTGAAAGTGTGCATGCCTTAAACGGGGTATCGACTGAGATCAGACGGGGAGAAGTGGTTTTTATTGTAGGACCGTCCGGTTCCGGAAAAAGTACATTTCTTCGATGTCTGAACCGGTTGGAGGATCCTACGGGAGGACACATTTATTTTGGCGGCACGGATCTGATGGATCCGAAGGTCAATATTAATATACACCGTCAGAAAATGGGAATGGTATTTCAGCATTTTAATCTGTTCCCTCATATGACGATCCTTAAAAATCTGACGATCGCACCTATGAAGCTGCAGGGTGTCAGCAGGGAGCAGGCGGAAGCAGAGGCTATGAATCTTTTGAAGCGTGTGGGACTGGAGGACAGGGCTCAGGCTTATCCAAGCCAGCTTTCCGGAGGGCAGAAGCAGAGAGTAGCGATCGTGAGGGCACTTTGTATGAAGCCGGAAGTGATGCTCTTTGATGAACCCACCTCAGCACTGGATCCGGAGATGGTCGGGGAAGTATTAAGTGTTATGAGAGAATTGGCCAAAGAACATATGACTATGGTGGTGGTCACTCATGAAATGGGGTTTGCCAGAGAAGTGGCAGACAGGATTCTGTTTATGGCAGAAGGAAAGGTGCTGGAAGAGGGGGCACCGGATGAATTTTTCGGCAACCCGAAGAATGAACGACTGAAGGCATTTTTAAGTAAAGTGATCTGAATCTTATCAAAAAGAAAAGACTGCAGAATCCGCATGATCCGGATCGGGCAGTCTTTTTTCACATTCTTTTTGTCATATCCTGCGATAAAATTTACTTGCAATCAAATGACGAAATATATATGATAGATAAGTAACGAAGCATAAGAAAAAGATAGAAATCGATACATAAGAAAGAAGGATATTATGACATACCAGGAAGCGGTGGATTACATATACAGTGTACCGAAGTTTACCACCAAAAACAAACCGGAGAATACAGTGGAGCTTATGAAACGACTCGGGAGACCGGATCGCGGCATGAAACTGATCCATGTGGCAGGAACCAACGGAAAAGGATCTGTCTGTGCGTTTCTGTCATCTATGCTTGCGGCAGGAGGAAAGAGAACGGGGCTTTTTATTTCTCCGCATCTGGTAAAGATCAACGAAAGATTTCAGATCAACAATGAACCGGTGATGGATGAAGTGTTTTTAGCGGCATATGAGAAGGTGGCGAAGGTTATTGAGGGGATGGTGAAAGACGGATTCTTTCATCCGACTTATTTTGAGATACTCTTTGCAGTCTGTATGGTGATTTTTCAGGAGCAGAAGGTGGAATATGCAGTTCTTGAAACCGGACTGGGAGGACGTCTGGATGCGACGAATATTATCGAAAATCCGGTAGTGACTGTGATTACTTCCATCAGCCTGGATCATACGGAGCTTCTTGGAGATACCATTGAACAGATCGCCCGGGAAAAGGCGGGGATCATGAAGCCGGGAGTTCCGGTCATCTATGACGGAAAAGAAAGAAAGGCAGAGAAGGTAATTCTTGAGCGGGCATCATCTTTAAATGCGGAGGCAGTCGGGCTTCACGAAGAAATGTATGAAATCATTGACCGGACGGATAAAAGCATTGATTTTATCCTGGATGACATGTATTATGGACAGAAGAAGATCACCGTTCCCTATATGGCAGAGTACCAGGTACGAAACAGTTCTCTGGCACTTCTGGCGATGGAAAAGATCGATCCGATGCATGAGATCTCTCTGGACACCAGATTGGAAGCGATCCGCCATACTGCCTGGCAGGGACGAATGGAGACCGTGCTGCCGGGTGTGATCGTGGATGGTGCCCACAACGAAGACGGTGTGCGGGAGTTCGTCAGAACCCTTTCGTCAGTGGAAGACGGAAGAAGGGTCGTGATGCTGTTTTCTGCGGTGGTGGAAAAAAACTATGAGAAAATGGTGGAAACGATCTGTCGTACGGGAAAACTGAGCGAAGTGGTGGTCACAGAAATACATGGGGACAGAGTGGTTCCGGCGGAAACGCTGGCATCGGTATTCAGAAAATATACGGGGAAAAAGGTGACTGCTGTTTCGGATATCCGGGATGCCTTTCATCTGGCACTTTCCAAAAAAGAGGATGGTCTGTTGTTCTGTGTCGGATCTCTCTATCTGGTAGGTGCGGTAAAAGAAGTAATTGAGGAGAGCAGCAAATGATTAATTATGAAGAAGAACTGAAAAAGTTTCATCCCAGTCTGGATGTGAATGAGGCAGAGGATGCAATTTATAAGAGAGATTTTACGGACATTACAGATATTTTGAAGGACATGCTAAGAGAAGAAAAGAACAAAGGAAGATAAGGGGGGAACAGCATGAAATGTATTTACTGCGGAACACCTCTTGCTTCTATTGATTATTGCAGCGGCTGCGGAGCGGATGTGACGATCCTGAAGCGAATCGTAAGGATCTCCAATCTTCTCTACAACGAAGGACTGGAAAAGGCCAGTGTACGCGATCTGTCCGGTGCCATTTCCTGCCTGAAGCGAAGCCTGAAGTTCAACAAAGAAAATGTGGATGCCAGAAACCTGCTTGGTCTCGTCTACTATGAGACCGGAGAGGTGGTTGCGGCTTTAAGTGAATGGGTCATCAGCAAAAACACCCAGCCGGAAAACAATGCGGCGGATCTATATATATCTAAACTGCAGGCGAATAAAAACAAGCTGGATACCATCAATCAGACCATCCGGAAATATAATCAGTCCCTGACCTACTGCAGGCAGGGGGATGAAGATATGGCAGTGATACAGCTGAAAAAGGTACTGAATCAGAATCCAAATCTGATCAAAGGGTATCATCTGCTGTCATTGATCTATATTCATCAGCAGGAATATGAGAAGGCGAGAAAACTTCTGAGAAAGGCAGCTCAGATCGACAATACCAATACGACGACTCTTCGCTATATTCATGAAATTGAAGAGGCGACAGGGATCGGTACCAATCTGAACCGGAGCAAAAAACTGCGTCGTCCGGAGAAGAAGGCTGAGGAAGAGAAAACGATACTGGGTCCAACAACCTATATGAGTGGGAATGATATGATCATTCAGCCCACGACTTTTCGGGACAGTTCCACAGCAGCAACATTTTTAAATATTTTTCTGGGCTTTCTGCTTGGAGCGGCGGTGGTATGGTTCCTTGCCATTCCCGCTAATACAAGAAAGATCAATCAGTCTGCCAATCAGCAGGTTACGGATGCCAATACCAAGCTTGCATCGGAGACGGCAAAAGTGGACAGCCTGACAGCGGAGATCGAGGAATATCAGGCAAAAATTGACGAAGCCAATCAGACGATGACAGCGGCCCGGGAGAAAGCGGACGGGTATGATATCCTGCTGAAAGCAGCCGTTGAGTATCTGGGAGGAAATCAGACAGCGGCGGGAACCTCTCTTGCAGATGTAAATGCAGACAGTATGGAAGGAAATGCCAGATCACTTTATGATCTTTTGGCATCCGGCGTAAAGTCAACCATGTTTTCTGCGGCCTATAATGAAGGGGCAACAGCCTTTGCATCGGGAGATTATACGACGGCGGTTGAGAAACTGACGAGAGCAACGGAAATTGATGAGACACAGTATGATGCATGGTATTACCTGGCATTTTCTTACTTTAATCTGGGAGACAGTGCAAATGCAGATAAAATATTCGCAGAAACCATCAGGCGTTTCCCGGCATACGAAGCAACATTGAAGCCTTATATGGCAGATCAGACAGTACTTGGCAGTACTGCGATCCAACAGGAGACGAATGCGGACGGAAGTGCTGCGGTTACAGAAGAAACAGGTGCGGCAGAGACAAATGCGGATGGCACACCTATACAATAACAGCAATTGAGAAACCTCGAAACTGGGGGCTGCTGCAGAAGATGCGGCGGCTCCTTTTTCTGTAAATGCGCCTGAAAGTGCAGATTTTTGAACAGGGGAGTGAAGAAGAATGGAGAATGGGTTTCAGATAAAAGGAACCGATCTGATCATTTCTGTTCCGGCAGAACTGGATCATCACAATGCGGAAATGATACGTAAGAGTTCGGATCAGATGATTCAGAACAGAAATATTCGGAGAATTATCTTTGATTTTCAAAAGACTGTTTTTATGGACAGTTCCGGTATCGGTATGATTATGGGAAGATATAAGAATATGCGTTTTATGGGAGGAACCGTGATCGCAATAAGAGTAAGTGAACGGGTACGAAGAATTCTGACGCTGTCCGGTGTCTACAAAGTAATTGATATTTATGAAGGATTGCCTCTGCAGTCCAATATATTTTAAGGGGGATGCATATGGCACAGACAAATGAAATGAAAATCGAATTTGACAGCCGTTCCTGCAATGAAAGTTTTGCCAGAGTTTCAGTGGCAGCATTTATGACACAGTTAAATCCGACATTGGAGGAAGTGGCAGACGTCAAGACAGCATTGTCGGAGGCGGTGACCAACGCCATTGTACATGGATATGAAAATGAGATCAGAAAAGTATATGTGGAGTGCAGGGTGGAAGATCAGATGCTGACATTGAAGGTGACAGATTATGGAAAGGGTATCGAGGATGTAAAAAAGGCGATGGAACCGCTGTTTACTACAAAACCGGATACAGAACGGTCTGGTATGGGATTCGCTTTCATGGAGGCATTTATGGATGAGGTGGAAGTAGAATCAGAACCGGGAAAAGGAACAGCAGTTTCCATGAAGAAGAGAATCGGCAGGACGGTCAGTGAGTTTGAAAGGTGAAAGGAAGTCTTAGATGGAGCATACCCTGGGGTTAATTCAAAAAGCACACCAAGGGGATAAAGCTGCCAGAGATCAGCTGGTGAAAGAAAACATGGGACTTGTATTCAGTGTGGCAAAACGATTTACAGGCAGGGGAACAGAGACGGAAGATCTGTATCAGATCGGGAGTATAGGCCTTCTCAAAGCTATCGACCATTTCGACTGCTCTTATCAGGTAAAATTTTCCACCTATGCGGTTCCCCTGATCGCAGGGGAAATCAAAAGGTTTCTAAGAGATGACGGGATGCTGAAGGTAAGCCGTTCATTAAAAGAAACGGCGTATCGGACTGCACAGATCCGGGAAAAACTGGAAAAACGACTGGGAAGAGAGCCCACCATTGAGGAGCTGGCGAAAGAATCCGGAATCTCCAGAGAGGAAATCGTGCTCGCTATGGAGTCGGCGGCAGAGGTAGAGTCCCTGCAAAAACCGGTGTATCAAAGTGAAGGAAATGACATTTTTCTGGAAGATCGGATCGAAGAGAGAGAAAATGCCAGTGAGAGGCTGCTTGACAGAATCGTTTTGCAGAAGCTTCTGCTTGGACTGGATCAGAAAGAACGGGATCTGATCCGTATGCGATATTTTGAAAATAAAACGCAGAGTGAGGTGGGAAAACTGTTTGAGATGTCCCAGGTACAGGTCTCGAGAATGGAAAAGAAAATATTAAAAGGTCTGCGGGAAAAGTTTTAGATGACAGGTATAGGAAACGGAAAATGTCAGATACTATAAAAAACGAGGAGGGAGAAATCCGGATGGCCCGTCAGATCTTATATTTAAAAATCGATGCCAATGTAGAGGTTCATGATGAAAAAGTATATCTGAAAGATATTGCAGAGATGATCTGTTCCGACCAAGCAGTTGAAAACCGTGTGAAAACGCTGAGTCTGGATCACGCAGTGGGGAAGGAGCCGGGGCGATATGTAAAATCTGTCATGGAGATAGTCACATGTATCCGTAAGGAATTCCCGGATCTGGAGATCCATAATCTGGGAGAGGCGGATTTCATTCTGACTTATGAAAAAAAGTCACAGCTTTCCGAGACTCTTTCCTGGGCAAAAACCGTGGCTGTCTGTATTCTCAGCTTTTTCGGGGCCGGATTTTCCATTATGACATTTAACAATGATGTGAATATCACCAATCTCTTTGGACAGATCTATGAATTATTTACGGGACAGACATCGGATGGATTTACGGTTCTTGAGATTTCCTATTCTCTTGGAATCGGGTTGGGCATCATTCTGTTTTTTAACCATTTTGCAGGGAAAAAGCTGACGCAGGATCCGACTCCTTTGGAAGTGCAGATGCGGACTTATGAGGATGATGTAAATCAGACGGTCATCGAGGAAAGCCGCCATAAGCCGAAGAAGGAACAGGCGGCAAACAGACCCTTTGGAAAATAACAGGAGGATGAAGGATGGGAATACGATATCTGATTCTGCCGATCATCGGCTTTGGAGGAGGGTTCCTGGTGGCAGGCGGTGTCATTGCGCTGGTCGTGGGCCTTGGAATCATTACCAGGTTTGCGGGAATTACCCATACAGCTGTCCACAATCGTCTGTATGAGATGGCGGTTCTGCTGGGAGGAATCTATGGAACTATGGCAACGGTTTTCAGATTTCCTCTTCCCGGCGGAAGGGTGGGAATGGCTGTTCAGGGGCTGACTGCCGGTATGTATGTGGGAGCATGGATCATGGCACTTGCAGAGGTGGTTCATATGTTTCCAATCTTTGCCAGAAGGATCGGACTTACCAAGGGTGTCAGTTTCGTAGTTCTTGCCATCGCTCTTGGCAAGGTGACCGGAAGCCTGCTGCATTTTTATATGGGGTGGTAGGCAGGAACTTTACCGGGAGAGCAAATCATTTCAGGAAAGGACGGGATGTAAAATGCCAGATCTTTTAAAGGAAAAAAGAGATCAGAAGTATAATGAATATGTAAAACAGGTAACACCGGTACACAGTATCTTTGGAAACTGCTGGAAAGCGTTTCTGACAGGAGGAGTCATCTGTGTGATCGGTCAGGCACTGACAAATGCCGGACTGGCAGCGGGACTTTCGAAGGACGAGGCGGGAGCCTGGTGCTCTCTGATCCTGGTTTTTTTAAGTGTCCTTCTTACGGGGCTTGGTATTTATCAGCCTCTGGCAAAATTCGGAGGAGCGGGGACACTGGTGCCGATTACGGGATTTGCCAATTCGGTGGCTGCACCGGCCATCGAGTTTCAGAAAGAGGGGCAGGTCTTCGGAATCGGATGCAAGATCTTTACGATAGCGGGACCGGTTATCTTATATGGAATTTTCAGTTCCTGGGTGCTGGGACTGGGATATTGGATATTGAGCTTATCTGGAGTGATGTGAATCACTCCTTTTTTATTTAATTTCTGTTTCCTATATTTCTCATTTTGTGCTATACTTGATTTTGAATTTTGTATTTTAGAAAAGAAATAAAGGAGAGAGAAGCATGTTTCTGCTGTTTTTTCTGGTATGGCTGATCTTTAACGGGAAGGTTACTCTGGAAATTATCATTTTTGGACTGGTGATCGCTGCCGTTATGTTTGCATTTATCTGTAAATTTATGGGACACAGCATACATAAGGAAATTATTTATATGAAGAAAAGCGGATATTTTTTCCGATATATTCTGATTCTGATCCGGGAGATCATTAAGGCGAATATGGCAGTGATCCATCTGATCCTGACAGACAGAGAGGAAGTAGAGCCGGTACTGATCTCTTTTCGGACGACATTAAAATCGGAAATGGCAAAAGCTATACTCGCAAATTCCATTACGCTGACACCCGGCACTATTACTGTGTCACTTGAGGAAGATGAACTGGTGGTTCATTGCCTGGATAAAAGTCTGGCGGAGGGAATCGAGGATTCTGTTTTTGTAAAAATGCTGGAAAAACTGGAAAGGACAGGTGAATGATATGGAGTATATGGGACAGGCTCTTGTAATGGAATATCCCTGGGTCTTAAATGCAGCACTTGTAATTCTGGCAGTCATGGCAGTGCTGTGCCTCCTTCGGGCAGTGATCGGCCCTACCATTGCAGATCGACTGGTGGCTGTCAATATGCTGGGAACCATGGTCATGGTCATGATCTCTATTCTGGCAGTCAAAATGCAGGAGGGATATCTGGTGGATATCTGTCTGATCTATGCCATGATCAGTTTCCTGGCAGTTGTGGTTCTGACAAAAGTGTATACCGGTGTTTATCTGGAGTCTAAAGATAAAAAGAAGGGAGAAGAGGAAGATGCAGATCATTAGTTGGGTACAGTTCCTGGCAGGAGTGGGACTGCTGTTTGCCGGAATTGTGATTTTTATGATACAGATCCTTGGCGTATTTAAGTTTAAATATGTGCTGAACCGGATGCATGCGGCTGCTATGGGAGATACTCTGGGAATCGGAATATCTCTGGCAGGGCTGATGATTCTTTCCGGGTTTAATTTTACAACTCTGAAAATGGGAATGGTCATACTGTTTCTGTGGTGTGCATCTCCGGTTTCTTCGCATCTGATCGCACGTCTCGAAGCGCTGACCAATGAACATCTGAAGGAAAACTGTGAGATCTCCGGGACACTGAAGGAGGAAAAGTAAATGGACATTTTTCAATATATTCTTCTGGGATTCCTGGTTGTTTGTGCAGTTGCCGTAAGCTTTTCAAAGAACCTGCTGAATTCCATACTGATCTATATGTCTTACAGTCTGATCATGTCAATTATCTGGATTCTTCTGGAATCACCGGATCTGGCGATCACAGAGGCAGCTGTAGGGGCCGGTGTTACCAGTGTACTCTTTTTTGCCACACTGAAAAAAATCCATGCCATGAAAGAGGATGATCAGGAAAAGATCTGTGAAAAGAAGGAGGATGATAAGGATGAGTAAACCGATTTCCGAGGAAGAATATAAGAAACGGCTTACCGCCCGCATAAAAGGGTGGATCACGGGAGAAAAAGATCCGTATCTGGGCAATATGGAGCTGCAGGCAGGAAAAGAGCCGGCGATGGATGAAGAAAAACGGCGTTCTCATCAAAAAGATCATGAGAAAGTCCTGGATCGTGTATATGACAGGAAAAAGAATAAAATGTACCGGTTCTTTCTTCACTTTTATAAAATCACAGCTGTCGCCTGCTGTATTGCCATGGTGACGATCCTTCTGGCAGCAGTATCTTATCTGCCTCCGGTGGGTAATTCCAGAAATCCCGGCAATAATGAGGTGGCAGAAAAGTATATTGAAGACGGACTTCAGGATACAGGAGCTGTGAATATTGTTACGGGAATGATTCTGGATTATCGTGCATTTGATACCTTCGGAGAGTCCAATGTACTGTTTATCGCAACCTGTACCGTCCTGATTCTTATGAGAAATGATAAGAAAAAAGGAAAGGGCAGTGCAGAGGAGGAAGAAAAACGGGACAGCTATTATGAACCGAAAAGCGATACGATCCTTCAGAAGATTGCCTTCGTGCTGGTGCCGATCATTATGATCTTCGGAATTTATGTGGTGCTGAACGGACATTTGTCACCGGGAGGAGGTTTCTCGGGAGGAGCGATCATGGGAGCCGGACTGATCCTTTATCTGAATGCGTTTGGATTTGAAAAGACAGAGCGCTTCTTTACGGAGAAGACCTATAAATGTATCAGCTTCTGTGCCCTGTCATTTTACTGTCTGGCAAAAAGCTATTCTTTTTATACGGGAGCACATCATCTTGAGAGCGGAATTCCTCTTGGCACGCCCGGAGCTATCATCAGCAGCGGTCTGATCCTGCCATTGAATATCTGCGTCGGTCTGGTGGTGGCCTGCACGATGTATGCATTTTTTGCAATGTTTCGTAAAGGAGGATTTTAGGAATGTTCGGATCAAATGTCATTCCCAATTTTGCAGAGGAAATTGCCATGATCCTGTTTGGGATCGGGTTTGCCAATCTGCTTTTTCAGAAAAATCTGATCAAGAAGATCATCGGATTAAATATTATGGATACAGCCATTTATCTGTTTCTGGCATCCAAGGGATATATTGCGGGAAGAGCAGCCCCCATTGTGGTCAATGGAGTGCAGAGCGTGGAGGCGTATATCAATCCGATCCCAAGCGGACTGGTCCTTACCGGTATCGTCGTATCTGTTTCAGTTACCGCATTGATGCTTTCCCTTACGGTACGTTTATATCAGAGGTATCATACCCTTGATCTGGATGAAATTTCCTACAGACTTCGAAAGGAGGGGCTGTGATGGATTTTGTACAGAATGTCCCCTTTTTTTCCATCATGATCTCCATGTTCTCCGGTACGATCTCTTCGATCCTTCCGGAAAAACCGGCGAAATGGCTGAACACGGCCGTCATTTCAGTGGTGGGAGCAATGTCTGCCTGGCTTTTATGGTATCTCGTTCAGACCGGGACAGGAAGCTTCGTGTTTATGATGGGACATTTTCCGGCACCCTGGGGAAATGAGATCCGTGCAGGTGTTCTTGAAGCAGGTATGGCACTGTTCTTCAGTATTGTGATGCTTTTTTCCATGTGGGGCGGAAGAAAAAAGCTGTTTGATGAGGTGGAATACAGCAAACATAATATTTACTATATTCTGACCAATCTGCTGCTCAGCTCTCTGCTTGCACTGGTGTATACCAATGACCTGTTTACCGCATATGTATTTGTGGAGATCAATACGATCTCTGCCTGCGGTCTGATCATGATCCGTCAGAACGGTCGTACGATCGAGGCTGCGGTGAGATATATGATCATGAGTCTTCTTGGATCCGGTCTGCTGCTGATGGGGATCTGTATGCTGTATGATCTGACCGGACATCTGCTCATGTCCAACATTAAGGAGTCTGTGGTACATATTATGAAGACAGGTACCTACCGGATCCCAATGATCATTACCATCGGGCTGATCACAGTGGGACTGGCCATCAAGAGTGCTTTGTTTCCTTTTCATGCATGGCTTCCGGATGCTTATGGTTATTCCACGGTTTCTTCCGCTGCCATGCTTTCCAGTCTGGTATCCAAGGGATACATTTTTCTGCTGATCAAGATCTTTTACCGGGTGATCGGGTTTGATCTGATCTGTGGAAGCCACATTATCAATGTATTATTCCTGTTCGGACTCTGCGGTATGATCTTCGGTTCCCTGAGTGCGATCTGGGAAAAGGATATCCGACGGATGATCGCATTTTCCTCTGTTGCGCAGATCGGTTATATTTATATGGGCTTCGGACTGGGTACGGAAGCCGGAATGATTGCAAGCATCTTTCATATTCTTGCTCATGCAGCGACAAAATCCCTGTTGTTTATCTCAGCCATCGGACTGACCGATGTATCTGCAGGAAGCCGCAGCTTTTTTGATCTGACAGGTTCCGCTTACCGCAACAAGATCGCCGGAGTGGGCTTTACGGTCGGTTCCCTGTCTATGGTAGGAATTCCTGTTTTCGCAGGTTTTGTCAGCAAGCTGCTCTTTGCAAAAGCGGGAATCATCAATCCCGGCTGGAAAATGTTTCCCACGCTGATCGTACTGGCCATCAGTACGATCCTGAATGCGATCTATTTCCTGAAAACGGTCGTTCGAATCTATACACCGGAAAAGAAATCGACGGAAAAGGAAAAAGGATTTTTTGTGCTTCAGTGGAAGCAGCAGAAGCTGTACTGTGTTACGATCGTGCTGTTTATTATTTTGAATATGGTGCTGGGAATGACTTCTCAGCCGATCATCAGACTGATTGAAACGGGACTTCACAATTTTTCATAGGAGAAAGGAGAAAAAACATGAATTCATCCATTGCTATCCTGTTTGCCATACTTTTTCCTATGGCGGTGGGATTATATATTCTGATCAGGCCCGGATTTGCTTCGCGTAAAGAACTTCTGACAACAGTGACAGTGGGGCTTTGCGTGACCGGAGTATTTGCCCTTTTGGTACTGTCCGGCACAGAGCAGGAGATCACTCTCTTAAGCCTTGGGAAGAATATGAATATTTACTTCCGTGTGGATCAGACCGGACGGATCTTTGCTGCGATCGTGCTGATCGTCTGGATCCTGGCAGGATTTTACTCTTTTGAATATATGAAGCATGAAAAAGAGGAAAAACGGTATTTTGGATTCTATATGCTGGTTTTCGGGGTTCTGCTGGCCCTGGATTTTGCAGGTAATATTCTGACTTATTATATGTTCTATGAGATGATGACCATGCTGTCTTTTACGCTGGTTCTTCATTCCAGAACGAAAGAAGCAATTATGGGAGGACTTAAGTATCTGTTTTATTCCCTCTGCGGTGCTTACATGGTGCTTCTTGGAATCTATTTTCTGAATAAGTACGGCACAACACTGAATTTTACAGCCGGCGGTGTACTGAATATGGATCTTCTGGCAGGAAATGAAGGCATGCTGCTTGTCATTGCATTTTTTATGATCATCGGTTTCGGAGTAAAGGCAGGAATGTTTCCTATGCATGCCTGGCTTCCGGCAGCACATCCTGTAGCACCTGCGCCTGCAAGTGCAGTCATGTCGGGGCTTATTGTGAAGGCGGGAGTCCTGGGAATCATCCGTGTGGTATATTATCTGTTCGGAGCAGATTTTATCAGGGCAACCTGGGTACAGACGGCTTGGCTTGTTCTGACACTGGTTACTGTGTTTATGGGATCGATGCTGGCTTTCCGGGAAAAGGTGATGAAAAAGCGTCTTGCTTATTCCACAGTAAGCCAGGTGTCCTATATTTTATACGGTCTGGCGCTTCTTCAGCCGGAAGCAATGACAGGAGCACTGCTGCATGTGGTTTTTCATGCGTTTATTAAGTCCGCACTGTTTTTATGTGCCGGTGTGATCATTTACAGGACGGGAAAGACAAAGGTGGAGGAGCTGACCGGAATCGGAAAGGAAATGCCGGTGACGATCTGGGCGTATACCTTTGCATCGCTGGCGTTGATCGGTATTCCTCCCGCCAGCGGATTTATCAGTAAATGGTATCTGGCACTGGGATCTCTGGAATCGGGTATTTCTGTGTTTGCATGGCTTGGGCCGGTAGTTTTGCTGGTCAGTGCTCTTCTGACTGCGGGATATCTGCTTCCTGTTACCATAAAAGGTTTTCTGCCGGGGGCGGATTATGATTATCAGTCACTGGTGAAAAAAGAACCGGCTCCTGTGATGCTGGTTCCGGTGGTGATTCTGGCGATGCTCTCCGTAATTCTTGGCGTGATTCCAAATCCGCTGGTTCATTATATTACGGAAATAGTCGGTACAGTCTTATAAAGGGATGAGGGTGAACGATGAGTCGATATTGGATATTAGCAGCAATTCTGCTGCCGATACTGGGAGGGGCGGTGGGACCGCTGCTTCCTCTGAAAAACAGAAAACAGATGATGATCTATTTTGAGACAGTGACAGTGCTGACCTCGCTGATCGTCTGGAGTGTATTGAGCCATGGTACCACAGAAGTATTTCATGTGATCTATTTCGTGGAAAATCTGTCTATATCCTTTAAAATAGACGGTCTTACCATAGTGTTTGCAGGTCTGGTATCTCTGCTCTGGCCATTGGCCACATTATATGCCTTTGAATATATGGAACATGAAGGGCATGAAAAAACATTTTTCATGTTTTATACGATCACTTATGGAATTACGCTGGGAATCGCATTTGCATCTGATATGCTTTCCATGTATTTCTTTTATGAATTGCTGACCTTGTCTACGATACCATTGGTCATGCATACGCTGAAAAGAGAGGCGATCCTTGCAGTCCGCAAGTATATCTACTATTCTCTGGGAGGCGCTGCATTTGCCCTGATGGGTCTGGTTTTCCTGATCGTATATGGAAATACCTGTGAGTTTGTCATGGGCGGGGTGCTCAACCTGGACAAGATCGGCGACAAAACAAATCTGCTTTTATGGATCTATTTCTTTGCTTTTATGGGCTTTGGTGTAAAGGCGGCGATCTGGCCCTTGAGCTCCTGGCTTCCCCAGGCAGGTGTGGCACCGACTCCTGTAACGGCGCTTCTTCATGCAGTGGCAGTTGTAAAAGCCGGTGTATTTGCAATCATTCGTCTGACCTATTACAGTTTTGGCACAGAATTTCTGAGAGGAACCTGGGTACAGAATGTGGTGATGGGTTTTGCCATGTTCACCATTGTATATGGATGCAGCAGGGCTGTGAAGGAGACCCATATCAAGAGAAGACTGGCATATTCCACAGTGAGCAACCTGTCCTATATTATTTTCGGAGTCACGATGATGACACCGCTTGGGCTGGTGGGTGCACTTTGCCACCTGGTATGTCATGCGGTCATGAAGATCTGCTCCTTTCTGTGCGCCGGTGCTTTTATGCATCAGACGGGCAAATCTTATATCTATGAAATGGATGGTGTGGGAAGAAAGATGCCGGTGGTCTTCGGCTGCTTCACAGTAGCTGCTCTTGGCCTGATGGGAGTACCCGGACTGGCGGGATTTATCAGTAAATGGAATCTGGCAGCGGCAGCAGTGGACAGCGGCAATGTACTGGCATATTTTGGAATTGCGTGTCTTCTGATCTCCGCATTGCTGACAGCAATTTATATGATGACCGTGGTGATTCGTGCCTTTTTCCCAAGAAAAGATTTCGATGCGGCAGCGATTGAGGGAGTGACAGATCCGGGATGGAAAATGTGTGTTCCTCTCCTGATATTTGCGGCAGGAGTGATCGCACTTGGATTTGGTTCCGGTTCACTGGTGGAATTCTTTGAAAAGATTGCGGCGGGAATATATTAGGGAGGAGTACAGTATGAGTAAATGTTTGATCGGCAGCCTGGTGTTTTTCCCACTGGCTGCATCCATAATATCCTTTCTGATCGGGAAAAAAGACAAAAAACTTCGAAACGGATTTGTGAAACTCGTATGTATCGCAGAATTCTTGCTGGCAGTGGGACTGTTTGCAGGATACACAGCCGGGAATGAGAAAATCGATCTGATTCTTCCGGGAATCTGCGGTATGGGACTTTCCTTTACTACAGATGGATTTCGCAGTATCTATGCAGTGATTGCAGCATTTATGTGGGCGATCACGGCGCTTCTTTCCGAAGAATACTTTGCTCACTATCGGAACAGGAACAGATATTATTTCTTTTATCTGATAACGCTTGGTGCGACAGAAGCGGTATTCCTTTCCGCTGATCTGTATACCACATTTATTTTCTTTGAGATCATGTCCTTTGCTTCTTATGTATGGGTGGCACAGGATGAGAGGGAGGCATCTCTTCGGGCAGCACTGACCTATCTTACGGTAGCGGTGATCGGCGGAATGGTGATGCTGATGGGGTTATTCCTTCTTTATACACAGAGCGGTACCCTTGTGATCTCTGAACTTCGGCAGGCCTGTGCAGGAAAAGATGTAACCGTGGCAGCCATCTGTCTTCTGTTTGGATTCGGAGCAAAAGCCGGTGCGTTTCCACTCCATATCTGGCTTCCGAAAGCCCACCCGGTGGCACCTGCTCCTGCCAGTGCACTGCTTTCCGGTATTCTGACCAAGACAGGCGTCTTTGGTATTCTGGTGATCAGCTGCAAGATGATGTTCCACGATGGAATGTGGGGCACCTTTCTTCTGGTTCTTGGCGTACTGACAATGGTTGTGGGTGCAGTGCTGGCACTGTTTTCCTGTGATTTCAAACGGACACTGGCCTGTTCTTCCGTGTCCCAGATCGGGTTTATCCTGGTGGGAGTCGGAATGCAGGGGCTTCTGGGAGAAGAAAATCTTCTGGCAGTACGGGGCACCTTTCTTCATATGGTGAATCACTCTCTGTTTAAGCAGGTTCTTTTTTCGGTGGCAGGTGTGATCTTCATGAATCTTCACAAGCTGGACCTGAACGAGATCCGGGGATTCGGACGAAAAAAACCCTGGCTGGCAGGTATCTATCTGATGGGAACTCTTGGTATTGGCGGTATTCCCCTTTGGAGCGGATATGTCAGCAAAACACTGATCCATGAGAGTATTGTGGAATACATTCATCTGATCGGAGAGGATCGTTCTCACATAGCGTTGTTCGGGGTCAGTGATATGAAGATCATCGAATGGCTGTTTTTGATAAGCGGCGGTCTGACAGTGGCATATATGTGTAAACTGTTTGCAGCAGTCTTTCTGGAAGAGAACCGGGACAAAGCAGTACAGGCATCCTTCGATGCAAACACTTCCTATATTGGAATGCCGGGAAGGATCGCACTGACAGCGGCAGCAGTTCTGTTTCCGCTGTTTGGAATGACTCCTCATCTGACCATGGATCGTCTGGCGGATCTGGCGCAGCCTTTCATGGGAGCAGAAGGGGAAGCGCACCGGATCGCATATTTCAGTTTTACTAATTTGAAAGGCGGCCTGATCTCCATAGGAATCGGTCTGGCAATCTATTTTATGATCGTCCGTACATGGATGATGAAAAAAACGCCGGATGGGAATAAGATCTATACAAACAAATGGCCGAAGATACTGGATCTGGAAGACTATCTGTACCGGCCGGTATTGCTTCAGATACTGCCGGGAATCTGCGGCGGCATTTGCTATGTGCTGGATCACCTGATGGATACCGCAGCAAAGATCCTTCCGATTGCAGGAAGCGTGCAGGCGGGATTTTTCGACACGGTAACAGATGGGGTGATCGTATTCCTTCGGAAGACCATTTACAAAGACAGCCCGGTTCAATATGAACTGGACGAGGGAAATGAAGTAACGGCATTTTTGGGACGCATGATGAATCGCATTGTATATCTCCTGAATCACACAATCTGGAGAAAACATCCAAATACGACCGATTATGTTCATCGGATGGCTCTGGCTTTTGCGGAGTTTAAAGAGAACACTGCCATTATCGGACGCAGTCTCTCTTATGGTCTGATCTTATTCTGCCTTGGATTCTGTGCAACGCTGATCTATTTGCTGGTTTCTGCTTTTTCTTAGAATCGAAATAGATGCCATAGAGAATAGTTTTTTCTATAAAAGGGGACACTATCTGAAAAATAGTGTCTCTTTTATTTGAATTGACAGGAGGAGCGGAATATGGCAGAAAATCAGATGATGGGAAAACAGAGTATCCGGCTTGGTGAAGCACCTCATATCATTGGAAATGCGTCAGTGGTAGGAAAAAAAGAAGGGGAAGGGCCTCTGGGAAAGGCGTTTGACCTGGTCAGTACGGATGATTTTTTCGGAGAAAAAAACTGGGAGGCAGCGGAAAGTACCATGCAGGCGGAAGCTGTTCAGGCGGCCCTTGGCGCTGCCGGAGTAAAGGCATTTCAGGTCCGTTATCTATTTGGAGGAGACCTTTTGGGACAGCTGATCGCCACTTCTTTTGGATTAGAGGATTTTAAGATCCCTTTATTCGGATTGTACGGAGCCTGTTCCACCTGCGGGGAAGCGTTGTCGCTGGCTGCTATGACCCTGTCAGGCGGATATGCTGATTATGCGGCAGCGGTCACTTCCAGTCACTTTGCGAGTGCGGAAAAACAGTTCCGCTTTCCGCTTAGTTACGGAAATCAGCGGCCCCTTGCCGCTTCCTGGACGGTGACCGGAAGTGGGGCATTCATTCTCGGAAAACAGGGAGGAAAGGTAAGAATCACAGAGATCACAACCGGTAAAGTGGTGGATTACGGAGTAAAGGATTCTATGAATATGGGTGCCTGCATGGCACCGGCTGCCGCAGATACAATCTATCAGAATCTGATGGATCTTAACCGGATGCCTGCCGATTATGACCGGATCATTACGGGAGATCTGGGGTATGTGGGGCAGGAGATTCTGATCAGCCTGATGAAGGAAAAAGGTTTTGATATCAGCAACGTGCATATGGACTGCGGAATTGAGATCTATGACCGGGAAAAACAGGATACCCATTCGGGAGGAAGCGGATGCGGATGCTCCGCAACGGTTCTGTCCGCAAAAATTTTGCCCATGATTGCAAGAGGAAGCTGGAAGAGGGTATTGTTTGTACCTACGGGGGCATTGCTCTCCACGGTGAGCTTTAATGAAGGGAAAAGTGTACCGGGAATCGCCCACGGCGTTGTGCTGGAGCATTGCTGACAAATCTTAAAAGCAGGAAAGGACGGATAAAAGAAAATGGATTATATCAATGCGTTCTGGGTAGGAGGTGTGATCTGTATTCTGGTACAGATCCTGATCGAAAAAACGAAACTGATGCCGGGAAGAATCATGGTTCTGCTGGTGGTGACGGGGAGTATTCTGGGGGCACTGGGTATTTTTGCGCCGCTGAAAGAGTATGCGGGGGCAGGGGTGAGCGTTCCTTTGCTGGGATTTGGCAATCTGCTCTGGGAGGGAGTCAGAAAGGCTGTAGACCAGGATGGTTTTATTGGAATCTTTAAAGGAGGATTTACAGCCAGTGCAGTGGGAATCTCTTCCGCACTTGTGTTTTCCTATTTGGCAAGTCTGATCTGGCAGCCGAAAATGAAGAAGTAATACAGGGAATGAAAACGTTTAAGGAAAAACCGGAAATAAAGGAGAGAAAAACAGGAAAATGGAATTGGGGGAATGAAAAGGATAAAAGAAATAAAAACATGAATTAAGTTAAAGTGCACAAATCAAAAGAATAAAAACAGGCAAAAATGCCAAAACATATAAAATATCAAAAATACAGATTGACAAAATGGTAAAAATGCTGTTTAATATGTTTATGAAAACGATTAAGTAGCGACGTAATTGACAATACTTATCGTGAAAACAGTAAGTTTCATAAAAAAAGGAGGATTCAGTAATGAAAAAGAAACAGATTTTTAGCACAGTAATTGCAACAGCTGTAGCAGCTACTACATTAGCAAGCTCCGCTATGGCAGCAACACCGGTAGCAGACAACGATCTTGCTTACACAGGCGAACTTACCATTATGCACTATTCCACATCTGAGGAATCAGAAGGAAACGGTGGTTCTGACGGATTAAGAACAACTCTGGCAGCTTGGATCGAGGCTCATCCGGAAATTACTGTTAATGAGAACGTTCTGGCAAATGCAGAGTACAAAACACAGATCGCAACTCTGGCATCCGCTGGTGACCTTCCGGACGTATTCATGCTTCAGGGTATGAACACAAAGGCTTGGGCAGAGCAGGGACTGATCGTTGATCTGACAGATGCAATCAAAGCTTCACCCTACTATGCAGATTATGAGCAGGCTTACTTCACTCCGTTCTTAAGCGGCGATTCCATTTACGGATATCCGGTTCTGACAGGTGGTACCTGTACAGTTGTGGTTTATGACAAAGCTATGTGGGCAGAGGCTGGATTCGATGCATTCCCGAGCACATGGGAAGATGTAGAAAAAGCTTCTGAATACTTCAATGAGCAGGGTATCACAACAATTGCATTTGGTAACGGCGGAAAATGGCAGGCAAACAGCTGCTTCCTTTCCACACTGGGCAACAGATATACAGGTCCGGAATGGTTCCAGAGCCTGATCAACAAAGAAGGCGCTGCATTCACAGACGAAGCATTTGTTAAAGCACTGGAAGAAACAAAGAGACTGTTCACAGAAACATCCATCTTCAACGAAGACTTCAATGCAGTTACAAACGAAGACGCTCGTGAATACTACATCGCAGGCGATGCAGCAGCATTCATCGGCGGTAACTGGGATGAGTCCTACATCTGGGCTACACTGAAAGAATCTGATGAAGAAAAATGGAACAACATGGGATTCGCAGTTCTTCCGCAGCCGGCAGACGCTACAGAAGCTCCGACATCTCAGAACATCGGTCTTGGATATGCAGTAGCAATCAACTCCAAGGTTGCTGAAGATCCGGATAAATTAGCAGCAGCTATCGACCTTGCTCAGGAACTGACAGGTCCGGCATTCGCAAGCTATGTTGCTGAAAACTACGCACTGGGCGGACTTACAAAGGTTGCTGACGTTGACCTTTCCAAATTCGATCAGGTTACACAGGATTTCTATAACTGGTCTTATGTAGATACAGAGAAATGTGAAATCTATGACTCCTACATCAACGGTGCTGTTTGGGAAGTTCTGAACACAGACCTTCAGACCATGATGAATGGTGAAATGGAAGCAGCAGATGTTGCAGCTAACGCACAGGCAGCATACGAAGCTAACTACTAAGATTCACAGCTGGATATTAAATCCTGAAAATGGGTAATGAACCGTTCTGCCCGCGGCAGTGGGCAGAACGGTTTTTCAATACCAAGCGGCGAAACATTTTCGCTGACAGTAACACAGGAAGGAGAGGGATGCTTTATGTTAAATGCAATTAAGCCAAGCAAAAAAACCATCTTTTTTTACTTGCTGATTCCCGTTGCATTGTTTGTTTTTACAGTATTTGTACCTCTGGTTACCGCACTGGTATACAGCTTTTTTGAGTGGAAGGGCGGTCCTCAGAAGACGTTTACAGGTCTTGCGAATTACATAACGCTGTTCAAGGATGGCACATTCTGGCAGTCCTTCGGACATAATATTTATCTGGTAATTGCCTGTCTGATCGGTCAGGTAGGTATTGCCTTTGTTCTTGTAATGATGGTAAATTCCAAGCTGGTGAAATTTAAAACCATGCACAGAACCTTTGGTTTCTTCCCAAGTACCATCGCTGCAGTTTGTATCGGTTTGATCTGGAATATGATCTACCACAACAAATACGGTCTGATCAACTGGTTCCTTACAGCTATCGGAAGAAAAGACCTTTGCCAGGTTTGGCTGAGTAATTCCGATCTGGTCATGCTGCTTGTATCGATTCCTCTGATCTGGCAGTTCATCGGATATTATATGGTAATTATTCTGTCAGCTGTATCATCTATTGATACAGAGATTTTTGAAAGTGCTTCGATCGACGGAGCAAATGGTGTGCAGACGGCTCTTCACATTACACTTCCATTGATTAAGAATACAATGCTGGTATGTATGACCCTGTGTATCGCAGGTAACATGAAAGCATTCGATAATATTTACGTCATGACCAAGGGTGGTCCCGGAACTTCATCTATGGTTATGGCAATGTACGGATACAATGTATCCTTCGGACAGAGCAACATGGGTTACGGAAGCTGTATATCCGTAGCAATCTTTGTATTATCATTACTGGTAATCGGTGGTTCACAGGCTCTTGTGAAATATATTACCAGAGAAAAGGAGGCATAAGTCATGGAAAAGAAAAAATCAAACAAAGCCGGAAGATATGTCAGCGGCTTTTTGATGAACTTTGTATTGATTGTATTTTCTCTCTCCTGTATCTTCCCGATTATCTGGATGTTTTATTCCTCCTTTAAAGAGAAGAGAGCATTTAATGCGGATATCATCGGACTTCCTACAGAGCCGACCCTGAAAAACTATCAGAGAATTCTGACCAATCCGGATTATCATCTTCCGGAATCTATGTGGAACAGTGCCCGTACAACGATCATTTCCATTCTTCTGATCGTGGTATTCAGCTTTATCGTAGGTTACATCCTTGCAAGAGTACGTTTTAAATTCAACCGTGCGCTCTATGCAATGTTCCTGATGGGTATGCTGATTCCGATCCATTCTCTGCTGGTACCGATCTATGTAGTATTTAACAAGTGTGGTCTTTCTAACCGCTGGTTTACTCTGTTGCTGCCTTACATATCCTTTGCACTTCCCATGGGTATATTCCTGGTGGAAGGGTATGTGAAAGGAATTCCTATTTCTCTGGAAGAAGCAGCGGCTATCGACGGAAGTAGCTTCTCTTATACTTTGTGGCATATTATCTTCCCGATCTGTAAACCAATTCTGGTAACAGTAGCCATCATTCAGGTATTCAGCTGCTGGAATGAGTTCTCTTTCGCATTGGTTCTGATCAAAGACGTTGCTCTTCAGACCGTGCCTCTTGCACTGACACAGTTCAAGGGTCAGTTTGCTTCTGACTATCCGAAGCAGATGACAGCCATGCTGATTACCATGGCACCTATTATTGTTCTGTACTTTGCATTCAGCAAACAGATCATTAAAGGTATGGTATCCGGTGCAGTAAAAGGTTGATCAAAATATAGCGCCGCAGGAACAATGGTTTCTGCGGCGTTTTCGATGTGGTGGAGGAAAAGGATGAGCTATTATCGGGAATATGTGGAAACAGAGCGGGGGATACCGGCAAAAATATATTATGGCGGTTCCGGAATGGATCAGCTTCGTTATCCTATGCACTGGCACAGTCATCTTGAGTTTGATCTTGTTCTGGAAGGATGTATCTGCGGAAAAGCAGGATCCAGAGAAATCAGGGCGGAAGCAGGTGAGATTTTTTTTTCCAACAGCGGTGAACTTCATGAGACAGACGCCACAGCTTCACCGGTCATGCGGTCGATTACGGTTTTGCTGTCGGATCAGCTTCTGACAGAATACGGGGCAGATCTGGAACGTGACTGTTTTGTATTTGAAAAGGGAAGCTCTCAGGAAAAAGAGCTGGCTGATATCATCCGAAAGACCGCAAGAGCATATCAGAAAAAAGAGGACTACTATGAGCTGGAAATATCGGTATTACTCAGGCAGATGTGTCTGATTCTTCTGAGAGAATGCCGTATGGAAAAAGAGGATACGGCGATCCGGGGAGTCGAATACAAAAATGTGAAAAAAGTGAAAAAGGCCATCACCTACATGGAAGAGCATTACGATACTCCGATCACAGTCAGTCAGATGGGGGATGTGATGTCTATGACACCGGCCTACTTTTCCAGATTTTTTAAAAATTCTACCGGTGAGACCTTCCACAGACATCTGACCCGGATCCGCCTGAATCAAGCAAGAACGATGCTGGAGCAGACGGAGGCAGGAATGACAGAAGTTGCCTTTGCCTGCGGATTCCCGAACATCAAGTCCTTTATCGAGGCATTTAAAAAAGAATTCGGATGTACACCGGCTAAATATAAAAAAGATAAAAAATGACAATAAATTCCCAATTATATACAAGACTTTTTCTTAAAAATGTGATAAAAAGGATATAACAAAATCTTGAATATATGAAGGAGGATTTCATATGAAGTTTACAGAAGGCTACTGGCTGCGCAGTGAACGTTCCAATGGTCTGTTTGCGGCACAGGCTTATACCGTAAGTAAGATTCCGGGAGGTATGCGGGTCATTGCACCGGTAAAACAGATCGCAGGCCGCGGGGATACACTGAATATGCCGGTGATCACCATCGAGTTCAAAGCTGTGGGAAAAACAAGTATTTCCGTGAAGGCATGGCATTATGAGGGATATGATACTCATCTTCCGGAGTTTGAAAAAAATGAGACGATCATTGAGCCGGAAGTGACGATCACAGATGAGGAAGCACTTCTTGATACCGGATTGATGCAGGTAAGAGTCAGCAGACAGAATTTCAGCTATTCTTTTGAGGCTGACGGAAAAGTACTGACGACCTGCGGATTCAGAAACCTGGGCTGCATGTGCTGGGACAGAAAAGTCAGCACCATGTTCCCGGAGAAGAACTATCTGACAGAGGATTATCAGCCTTATATGCTCAATGAGCTTTCTCTCTCTGTAGGAGAATGCGTATATGGTCTGGGTGAACGGTTCACTGCATTCGTGAAAAACGGACAGGTGGTGGATACCTGGAATGAAGACGGCGGAACTGCTTCCCAGATTGCCTATAAGAGCATTCCTTTCTATATGACCAACAGAGGATATGGTGTATTTGTAGACAGCTCCGATAACGTATCCTTTGAAGTGGCCAGTGAGAAAGTGGAATATGTAGGATTTTCCGTACCGGGAGAACAGCTTTCCTATTATTTCTTCTATGGTCCTTCACCGAAGGAGATCCTGAAGAATTATACTGCACTGACCGGACGTCCGGCACTTCCGCCGGCATGGTCCTTTGGACTGTGGCTTTCTACATCCTTTACGACCAATTATGATGAAAAAACAACCAGTTCTTTCATCGATGGAATGTTTGAAAGAGATATTCCCTTAAGCGTATTCCATTTCGACTGTTTCTGGATGAAGGCATTCCATTGGTGTGATTTTGAATGGGATGAGGAATGCTTCCCTGATATTAAGGGTACCATTCAGAGATACCATGAAAAAGGATTGAAGATCTGTGCATGGATCAATCCGTACATTGCTCAGGGAACCGCATTTTTCAAAGAAGGTATGGAAAATGGATATCTGTTGAAGAGAGCAGACGGAAAAGGTGTATGGCAGACCGATAACTGGCAGGCAGGAATGGGCCTGGTAGACTTCACCAATCCGGCAGCGACAAAGTGGTATACAGATAAATTAAAGACCATTCTGGACTGTGGCGTAGACTGCTTCAAGACAGACTTTGGTGAGAGAATTCCGGTCAATGTTACTTATTTTGACGGAAGCGATCCTCAGGCTATGCATAATTACTATACCTATCTCTATAATAAAGCGGTGTTTGGTCTTTTAAAGGAAGTAAAGGGAGAGACAGAAGCAGTTCTCTTTGCAAGAAGTGCTACAGCAGGCGGGCAGCAGTTCCCGGTACACTGGGGCGGTGACTGTTTCGCTAATTATCCTTCCATGGCTGAGACACTGCGCGGCGGCCTTTCCTTCGCAATGAGCGGATTTTCCTTCTGGAGCCATGATATTTCCGGATTTGAAAGCACGGCAACACCGGATCTTTATAAGAGATGGGCCGCATTTGGCCTGATGTCTACCCACAGTCGTCTTCATGGATCAGGAAGCTATCGTGTGCCCTGGCTTTTCGATGAGGAAGCAAATGAGGTCGTTGCATTCTTCACCAAATTAAAATGCAGAATGATGCCTTATATTTATGCAAAGGCAATTGAGGCTCATGAAGAGGGAACACCGGTTATGCGTCCCATGGTATTTGAATTTACCCGGGATCCGGGATGCGCATATCTGGATACGCAGTATATGCTGGGTGATGCGCTGATGGTGGCACCGATCCTCCGTGAAGATGGAGTATCCCAGTATTATCTGCCGAAGGGAGCATGGACTCATCTGTTAAGCGGTGCAGTAAAAGAGGGCGGAAGCTGGAATGAAGAAACGTATGATTATTTCTCCATGCCGCTGTATGTCCGTGAGAATACATTGTTTGCTCTTGGAGCTAATGACCACAGACCGGATTATGATTACCAGGATGGATTGTCCTTACGGCTGTATCAGCTCCAGAACGGATGCGAAGCGGTCTGCTGCGTGCCGGATACGAATGGAAATATCGTAAACCGGATCTGCGCATCCCGCTGCGGAAAAGAAATCACATTTACTCTGGAAAAAACAACAGGAAACATCTCTGTAGATATCTACACCGGTTCTCAGGTTCTGAAAGCAGAACTGCCGGCAGGAATCACAGAAGTAAAAGTGACCGTCGACTAAAGAATGATATAACAGAAATGCTCTGCTGACCGGATGCACCGGTCGACAGAGCATTTTTAAGTTGACGGATAAATGGAAAAATGATAAAATACCCACTAAGTTACTATGAATAAAGGACAGGCATAGGAAATGGAAGAAAAAAGACCGGTTGTACTGGAATTAAAAAACATTACGAAAAGCTTTGGAGAGACGGAGGTTTTAAAGGGAGTCAGCCTTACGGTCCGGGAGGGAGAATTTGTCACTCTTCTGGGAGCCTCAGGTTGTGGAAAGACAACGACCCTGCGGATCATAGCAGGTCTTGAGTATCCCGACAGCGGAGAAGTGCTGCTGGAAGGAAAAAATATGGAAAATATGGCTCCGGAAAAACGCAGTGTCAATACCATATTTCAAAACTATGCCCTGTTTCCCCATATGAATGTCTATCAGAATATTGCATACGGGTTAAAATTAAAAAAAGTTCCGAAAGCTGAGATCCGGAATCGGGTCGAGAAGGTTTTGTCTCTGGTACAGCTGGATGGTTTCGAAAAAAGGAAGCCTGCTGAGATGAGCGGAGGACAACGGCAGCGTGTAGCGATCGCCAGAGCGTTGATCAACAATCCCAAAGTGCTGCTTCTGGATGAACCTCTTGGCGCTTTGGACCTGCAGCTTCGCCGGCAGATGCAGCATGAATTAAAACGTCTTCAGAAAAAACTTGGAATCACATTCATCTATATCACCCATGATCAGGAAGAGGCGATCAATATGTCTGACCTGATCGTTGTAATGAATCAGGGGAAATTTGAACAGATGGGTACACCATCAGAGATTTATGATCATCCAATGACCAGCTACGTTGCAGCTTTCGTGGGTTCTGCCAATATTTTAAAAGGTTTTGCTCAGAAATCAGGAGAGGAGATCCTGATCCTGAAGAATCAGGATGGCACACTGCCATGTATGCGAAATGGTTATCCCATCAGGGAAGGACAGGAAATGACGATAGCTGTCCGGAGTGAAAATATCAATGTCTGGAGAGAACCGAAGACGGATCACTGGATCCGGGGAGTGATCCGGGAGAAGAGCTTTGCGGGAGGGATGCTTCGTATTCTGGTACAGCTTTCTGACGGAACGGAGGTCGTGATCAGCAGACAGGGAATCAATTTTCACTATGAGATCGGTGAACATGTCTGTCTGGAATGGAATCCGGAGCATGGTGTGCTCGTGGACATGGAGGGACAGAGATGAAAAAGCAGAACTTATGGGGGTTTTGTGTATTGCCGCTGTATCTGTTCACTCTGCTGTTTGTGCTTGGGCCTATGGTCTACATGGTGGCTGTGAGTTTTGCTGCGAATAACAGTTCAGGTTACGGATTTGAGTGGCTGTTTACCATGGACAATTATAAAAAAATGACGGAACCGGTTTATCTGAAGTGTTTTGCACAGTCTTTTCGGTTGGCATTTTCTACTACGGCTCTGGCAGCACTGATCGGATATCCCTTTGGATATTTTATGGCAAAATTATCAGAAAAAAGAAAAAAACTGATGATGTTTCTGATTATGGTGCCATTCTGGACCAGTTCTCTGATCCGTCTTTATGGCTGGATCATCATACTGCAGGTGAAAGGAGTTCTGAATGGATTTTTAAAGGCAGTCGGTCTGATCGACAAACCCTTGAAAATGCTTTATACTTATCCGGCAGTGCTGGTGGGAATGGTGTATGCCCTGCTTCCCTTTATGATCTTATCGGTATACAGCAGTGTGGAGAAGATGGACTGGTCTCTCACAGAAGCAGCCAGGGATCTGGGTGCAACTCCGGTGCAGGCTTTTTTTACCATCACATTTAAAATGACACTGCCCGGCCTTCTGACCGGAGTGATTTTGACCTTTGTTCCGTCTATGGGACTGTTTTTCATTGCAGACATTCTGGGAGGTAATAAGATCGTTTTGGTGGGAAGCCTGATACAGGATCAGCTTACCAGAGGCAGCAACTGGCCCTTTGCGGCAGCTCTTGCCGTCATACTGACGATCATGACAAGCCTGATGATCTTTCTGTATCGGAAGATCACACATGCAAAGAATCTGGAGGGAATGTTCTGATGAAAAAGAAAAAGATCCGTTTTTCCAGTATTTATCTAGTGACAGTATTACTGATCACCTATCTTCCCATTGTGATGGTGGTACTGTTTTCCTTTAACGATTCGAAGCTTCCGGTTGCGTGGAAAGGGTTTACATTGAAATGGTATGAAACTCTTTTTCGTGATGCAGCGCTTATGGAGGCTTTGAAAAACAGCATTGTTTTGGGATTTTTAAGCTGTATGTTTGCAGCCGTCATCGGGACATTGGGAGCTATCGGAATGGCGAGGGTAAACTACCGGAGTAAAGGGATGATGGAGTATCTTTCCACGATTCCTATCATGGTACCGGAAATTATTCTGGGTATGGTGTTTCTGGCGTTCTTTTCGCTTCTGGGCCTTCCTTTCGGAATGCTGACCCTGGTGCTTGCGCACACTGCTTTTTGCATTCCCTATGTGTTCATGATGGTGAAAGCAAGACTGGTGGGGATCGATCGGTCATTGGAGGAAGCAGCCAGAGATCTTGGGGCGACTCCGGCCATGGCTTTTCGGGATATCACACTGCCGCTGATTATGCCGGCAGTTGCTTCCGGGTGTCTGCTGGCCTTTGCCATGTCTTTTGACGATGTGGTGATCAGTATTTTTGTAAACGGTCCGAGAACGTCCACTTTACCCATCAAAGTATATACGCAGCTGAAAACCGGTGTGACTCCGGAAATCAATGCGTTATGTACCATGATTCTTGGGGCGGTGGTTTTAATCATGTTGATATATGCTTTTTTTCAAACATGGAAGAAGCATCAGATATCATAAAAAATCAGAGGAGGAAAAAAAGATGAAAAAAAGAATAGCAGCGATCTGCCTTGCAATGGCAGCAGCAATGGGTGTATCTGCGGCAGCAGAAGGAGATGAAATGGTACTGTTTACCTGGCAGGGGATGTTTCCGCAGGAAGTACTGGATGGATTTACGGAAGAGACCGGAATCAAAATCATTTATTCCAATTTTGATACCGATGAGACTATGCTGGAAAAGCTTTCTCAGGCCAAGGGAGGAGATTATGATCTGGTGATCGCAGATGATTATATTATTGATCAGGCTGTACAGGAAGGACTTGTCAGTGAGATCGATAAGAGTATTGTTTCCAATTTCGGTAATATCAATCCACTGTATCAGGGTCAGTTTTATGATCCGGAAGATAAATATACCGTACCATATGGAGCTGGTATCCCATTGATCGTATACGATCCGGAACTGGTAGATTTTGAGATCAAGGGCTACAACGATCTTTGGAATCCGGAGCTGGAAGACAGTGTTGCACTGACGGCAAACTACCGGGTTATTAACGGAATCACACTGCTTTCCATGGGAAAATCCATGAATGAACAGGATCCGGAAATTATTGCGCAGGCGGGAGAAAAACTGCTGGAACTGGCACCGAATGTGCGTCTGATTCAGGATGACAATACCCAGAATGCACTGTTAAACGGAGAGGCATCTGCAGCATTCCTCTATACTTCACAGGTGACCGCTGTTCTGGCAGAAAATCCGGATCTGAAAGTGGTATATCCGGAAGAAGGTCTGGGCTTTGGTATTATGGGAGCATTTGTACCGTCTCAGGCGCCGAATGCAGAAGCTGCAAATAAGTTTTTGAATTATATTCTGGAGCCGGAAGTGGCAAAACAGTGCATGGAATATATTGGATACTATAATACGATAGGTGCAGCAGATGATATCGTGGATCCCTCTCTGGTGGTTCCTGATTCCGTGAAAAAAGGTGAGATCATCCAGAATATCTCTGCAGAAGCAGATGAGGCGATGAATAAAAACTGGACAGAGTTTAAGGCTGCCTGCGGAGCAGAATAGACGAATCCGGTGACCGGCACCTGCAACCTGGTTTATTATTGCAAAAAAATAGAAATGGAATACATTTCTATGCAAAAAATGAATTAAAATTTATCCCCCCGGGAGGCTTGTGGAACAGAAAGATGTTTTGTAAGCTATATACAGACAGTATACAAGATAAATGACAGAAGGGGAGGATAAGTAATATGAGAAAAAAAAGTGTAGTCTTAGCAGGTTTGATCATGGTATGCACGCTGGCAGCAGCTTCTGTGACTGCGGTATATGCCCAGGAAGATCATGAGACATTGGTATACGGAAGCGGAGATTATACCAGAATCAATCCGGCGATGGATGAACACGGAGAGATCAATATTCTGATCTTTGATGGCCTGACTGCCCATGACGGAGACAACCAGGTGGTTCCGGGACTGGCAGAGAGCTGGGAATATGAGGAAGCGACATGTACCTATACCTTTCATCTTGTGGAAGATGCAAAGTGGCATGATGGAGAACCTGTTACGGCAGAGGATGTAAAGTTTACCATCGAGGCGATCATGGATCCGGAAAACGGTTCTGAGAATGCGCCGAATTATGAGGATGTGGAAGAGATCACTGTGCTGGATGATCATACGGTTGCTTTCAAACTGGCAGCCCCTAATGTGGCATTTCTGGACTATATGACCATGGCTGTTTTACCGGAACACCTTCTGGAGGGAGAAGATATGCAGACATCTGATTTCTTCCGCAATCCGGTAGGTACCGGTCCATATAAACTGGAAAGCTGGGATGAAGGACAGGCCATTACACTGACGAAGAATGAGGATTACTTTAAAGGTGAGCCAAATATTGATACCATCGTATTCAAGATCGTTCCCGATGATAATGCGAAAGCTCTTCAGATGAAATCCGGAGAGCTGGATCTGGCGCTTCTGACTCCGAAGGATGCGGCGACATTTGCAGACGAGGAAGGATATACCTGTTATGATATGAAGACATCGGATTACCGGGGAATTCTGTTTAATTTCTGGAATGAATACTGGCAGAAAAACAGAGATCTGATTCCGGCTGTCTGCTATGGAATTGACAGGGATGCAATCGTTCAGGCGGTTCTTCTGGGACAGGGTATGGCAGCGTATGGTCCTCTTCAGAGAAATATCTATAATAATGAAGATGTGGAACACTATGATTACGATCCGGAAAAAGCAAAAGCGGTACTGGAAGAGGCCGGCTGTGAGATGGGAGAGGACGGTTTCTACTATCGTGACGGCGAAAAAGTTGGATTCGTGATCAGTGTGGGTGCAGGAGATCAGGTGCGTGTGGATATCGCACAGATCGTGGCGCAGCAGCTTGGGCAGATCGGCATGGATGTCACTGTGGAGATTCCGGTTCAGGTGGACTGGGGCGGACAGATGGCATATCTGATCGGATGGGGCAGCCCCTTTGATGCAGATGATCATACTTATAAAGTATTTGGTACCGATAAGGGAGCAAACTATTCCGGTTATTCCAATGAGCTGGTCGATCAGTATCTGACAGAAGCACGTCAGTCGGATGATCCTGAAGTGCGAAGGGAAGCATACAATAAGTTCCAGGTAGAACTGGCAAAGGATCCGGCCTATGCATTTATCTGCTATATCGATGCCAATTATGTGGCAGACGCATCCATTCATGGAATCGATCCGGATACCATCATGGGACATCATGGAGTGGGTATTTTCTGGAATGTAGAAGACTGGACGATGGAAGAATAAAAGAGTGAGATCTTATAGGTAAAGGGGCAGATGATGCCCCTTTCTTGTGACATAAAGAGGCACAGAATGAAAAACATATTGGAAGTAAAAAATCTGTCAGTCAGCTTTGACAGTCCGGCCGGGGAAGTGCAGGCCGTGCGGGACGTGTCCTTCTCCCTGCAAAAGGGAGAGGTTCTGGCAATCGTAGGGGAATCCGGATGCGGAAAAAGCGTCTTATGCAAAAGTATCATGAAACTTCTTCCTTCGAGTGCGAAGATTAAAGAAGGAAGTATCTGCATACACGGTACAGATATCACTGATTACCGGGAACGGGAGATGCAGAGAATCAGAGGAAAGGTATTTTCCATGATCTTTCAGGATCCCATGACGTCTCTGAATCCGACGATCAAAATCGGGCAGCAGATCGCAGAGGCTGTTCTGGTACATGATAAGAAGAAAACGAAAGATCAGGTCTATGAGCGGGTAATCGAGCTGATGGAGCTGGTGGGAATCGAACATCCTCATGCAAGATATCATCTCTATCCCTACAACTTTTCCGGCGGGATGCGTCAGAGAAGCGTGATGGCGATCGCACTGGCATCGAATCCGGATATTCTTTTTGCGGACGAGCCCACCACAGCCCTGGATGTGACCATACAGGCGCAGATCCTGGATCTCCTTCGGGAAATACAGAAAAAGCTGGGAACTTCTACGATTCTGGTGTCTCATGATCTTGGAGTCGTGGCAAGGGCTGCAGACAGAGTGGCTGTGATGTATGCAGGGAAAATCGTGGAGATTGGAACAGCAGAGGAAGTGTACTATGATCCAAGGCATCCCTATACCTGGGGATTGATGCAGTCATTGCCTGCATTTTCCAGGGGAAAAGACCGTCTCTATACGATTCCGGGGATGCCGCCTACGCTGGTGAATCCTCCCCAAGGAGATGCTTATGCCTGCAGAAACGAGTATGCACTGGGAATCGATTATGAAGAAATGCCGCCCATGTTCCGAATCACGGATACGCATTATGCGGCTACCTGGCTTCTTGATGAACGTGCACCGAAGATCGAACCGCCGGTAGGAGGAAAATGCTTTGAATAAAGAAGTATTAGTAGATGTAAAACATCTGAGTCATCAGTTTCATCTGACAAAAAAGGCAGTCATTCGTGCGGTGGATGATGTTTCCTTTCAGATCTATCAGGGAGAAATCTTAGGATTGGTAGGGGAGTCAGGATCGGGAAAATCGACTGCAGCCCGATGCCTGATGAATATCTATCATCCCTCAGCAGGAGAGATCAGATACCGGGGAATCAATATCTGCAATAAAAAAGAATTCAAGGCAAATAAAAAAATGCTTCAGACAAGAAGACAGATGATTTTTCAGGACTCCTCATCCAGTTTAAACCAGAGAATGAAAGTGGCAGAGATCATTGGGGAACCCATGAAGATCCATCATATGATTTCCAAAAGAGGAAACTATCGGGAGGAGGCCAGATTTCAGATGAAATATGTGGGACTGGATGAAAGCTTTCTTGATCGATATCCTTCTGAATTATCCGGGGGCCAGCGACAGCGGATCGCAATTGCCAGAGCCCTGAGCATGGAACCGGAATTTCTGGTGGCTGATGAGCCGGTAGCGTCTCTTGATGTATCCATCCAGGCACAGGTGATCAATCTGTTCCGACATCTTCAGGAGGAGCACGGGTTTACCTTTTTATTTATTGCTCACGATCTTGCCATGGTAGAGTATCTCTGTGACAGAGTGGGTGTGATGTACCATGGAAAACTGGTAGAACTTGCACCGACCGGTGAACTGTTTGCAAATCCACGGCATGGCTATACGAAAACATTGCTGTCCGCCATTCCCATCCCGGATCCTGTCAGAGAACGGGCGAGAAAGCTCAGCGTATACGATGAAAGTGATTTTGGAGATGGAGAGATGGAGGAAGTTTCTCCGGGACATTTTGTACTCGTTCCGCACGAAGGAGGAAATAAGATTGAGAAAGCATAACAGAATCTTCTATTATGGAAAAAAGTCCCTGATTTTTCTTCTCAGTGTACTGGTACTGTCTTTAGTGGTGTTTTATGTCGCACGTCTTGCACCGGGTGATCCTCTGGTTTCCTATTACGGGGATCGTACGGAAAAAATGAGTCCCCAGGAGCGGGAGTGGGCCATGGAAAAGCTGGGCTTAAATGAGCCGATCCATGTGCAGTATGTAAAATGGATAGAAAATGCATTTCACGGAGAGTTCGGGATCTCCTTCAAATACAAACAGGATGTTGTGGAAGTAATCAGCGGAAGGATCGTGAATACCCTGCTTCTGGGTGGAATTGGGTTTTTGTGTATTTTTGTAGGATCCCTCCTTCTGGGAGTCTTCTGTGCCTGGCATGAGGAACGATTGACAGACCGGGTGCTCTGCAGGCTTGGCACCATATCCAGCTGCATTCCGGAATTCTGGCTTTCTCTGGTACTGATCCTGATCTTTGCAGTGACATTTCGGATTCTGCCAAGCAGCGGTGCTTATTCTACAGGAAAAGCCGAAGACGTGGGAGATCGGATCATTCACCTGATCCTTCCTCTTACTGTGGTGACACTGGAGCATCTGTGGTACTATGCGTATATGATCCGAAATAAGATCCTGGAGGAGGTAAGGGCAGATTATGTTCTGCTTGCAAAATCCAAGGGCTTACCAAAACGCAGCATTCTTTTTAAGCATTGTCTCAGAAATGTGATGCCGGCATATTTAAGTATCATGGCGATTGCAGTGCCTCATGTGCTGGGCGGGACATTTGTGGTGGAGAGCGTATTTTCCTATCCCGGAATCGGTGCGCTGTCTTATGAGAGCGCCAGATATCATGACTATAATCTTCTGATGATCTTATGTATGATGTCCGGAATTCTGGTTATTTTCTGCAATATGCTGAGCCAGATCATCAATGAGCACATTGATCCCCGCATGAAGGCCAGTGAAGTGACAGAGACATCGGAGGTGAAGGCGGTTTGACAGAACATGCATTTAAAATCGTAGGGGCCCGGCCGACGGAAGAAAAACGGATGCCCGTGAAACGGAAATGGTACCAGGGAAAACCGATGATCTCCCTGGGAATTCTGGCAGTCATCATTTTGGGATGTCTGTTTGCAGAAGTTCTGATGACGAAAGACCCCATGTATATGGATCTGATGAATTATAATAAAGCACCGGATGGAGAATTTCTGTTTGGTACAGATACCATGGGACGGGATATTTTTTCCATGATCTGGTATGGGGGAAGAATCTCTCTGATGATCGGTGTGTTGTCCACGGTCATTTCCACATTGATCGCAGTTGTGATCGGTGCTTTCAGCGGTGTGGCACCCCAGTGGCTGGATAATCTGATCATGCGCTTTACGGAGATCTTTCTCAGTATTCCTGCGCTGCTGCTGGTCGTGCTGCTGCAGGCGATCCTGGGAAAGGCCAATATCCTCAGTCTGTCTGTGGTAATAGGAATTACCAGCTGGACAAGTATTGCTAAAGTGGTCCGTACGGAGGTCCGCCAGATACGAAACGGTGAGTATGTCATCGCATCCAGATGTATGGGAGGCAAATTTTTTCATATTCTTTGGAACCATCTGGCACCCAATTTTATTTCCTCCATTATGTTCATGGTGATCATGAACGTGAGAAGTGCCATTATCTCAGAATCGACTCTAAGCTTCATGGGAATCGGACTCCCCATCGAAGTGATTTCCTGGGGAAGTATGCTGTCCCTTTCAGAAAAAGCATTGATGACCGGTTCCTGGTGGATCATTCTGATTCCCGGCACATTTTTGATCGTTACGCTTCTCTGTCTGACCAATGTGGGAAATGACCTGAGAAAAAATGTGAACCGGAAGGAAAGCAATCTGTAGACAGATAAGTGGCAGGTATGTGGATGAGGATAAGTATGAGATTAAAAAAAAGAAGGAGCAGCCCCGCATGGAGGCTGCTCTGTTTTAGTTGTTCAATACCGTGCCGTCAGCCAGTGTGATGGAATAACCGTTGAAGTCAATGGTGCCATTGTTTTCAAGACTGGTCAGAGTACAGTCACCGGTGAGCGTCCATGTACTGCCTTCTTCAATGGAGAGAACAGCGTTATTATCTACGGCGTTTCCATTTTCTTCGTTGTTTATGATATTAACCGTGCCGGTAAAAGTGGAGTTTCCGGTAAGTTCCATGGTAAGTGTGGAGATAGTATCTACAGCAATGTCACCTTCCAGTACCTGTTCGTCGGCCGTGAATTCTACCTGTGCACCGTTGGCACCGGCAGTACCCCAGCCGTGGCTGGCACTGTTGCCTGATACCAGCATCAGTAATCCGTCAGATTCCAGGTTTTCGATATCCACATTCGAAAGATTGATCTGGCAGTGGGTATTTGTGATATAAAACATATCTCCGTTGCAGCCGGTCAGTGTTCCTCTGGTCATGTCAAAGGAGGAAGTTCCGATCTCGGCATCCCCGGACATAGACTGATAGATCATGACATTGTGTACATTTTCGTCGGAACTGGTTCCTTCCGTATCACTCATATTTCCGGAGACTTCACAGTTTTCCAGAGTGATGGAATTCCGGCCTTCAATCACAAGTGCCTCAGAATTGCTGGCGGTCAGTACTGCGTTTGATACAGTAATGTCTGCGGTGGAGTAAACAGACGGAGAATTATATCCGTTGGAAGTATAGGTTCCTCCATCGATCTGAACGATACCGCCGCCCCGGTCGGAACGGATGGCTGCGGAAGAATTACCGGATGTCTCCACGGTCAGATTGGAAGCATTGGTAGTTCCTCCTCCGGTGGTCTGAATTCCGCCGGAGTTGTCTGCAGTGGTAGTGATGGCGGAATCTGAAATGTTGACCGTGGTTCCTTCTCCGTAACTGAATACACCATTGCCGTTCTGGGCAGAGGAATTGACCGTGGCATTACGGATGGTCACATTTGCTCCGTCAGTAGCAAGAAGAGCGGCATTCTGCCCGTAAAAATCCCCATTCTCCGTATTCGAAGTGGCACCGGCTGATTTGTCCACGGTGATATTTTCCAATGTGACCTCGGCATGATCGATCCGAAGAGCATTTTCATCGTCACCGGTGGAGGTATATGTTTCGTCAGTGTAGGTGCCATCGGCATCAATGGTATTGGCGGCGGTACCCTGGGTGACTTCCGCTGATCCTCCGAAGCCGCCCGGCTTTCCACCCTCTGGTTTCTGGGGAATGTCCGTGTCTGAGGAATTCATGGGAGGTTTTCCAGGAGGATCCATCGGTTGATCCGTCGATGAATCCATTGGTTTCTCCATGGGCGGGTCCTTTGGTTTCTCCATCGGGGCATCTTCATTGGAAGACTCCATCTGGTTTGGGATGGTTTCCGTTTCTTCTGCATAGATCATAGGGCAGACAGTGAGTCCGCAGATGACAGCTGTTGTACACAGCATGGGCATGACGTGTTTTTTCATAATGATTTCCTCCTGTAAATTGGATTGAAGTAAGTCTAATCTGTTCAGACTGCACGGGGAGTGTTCTCTGTACATCTTTTATTATCCATAGAGTTCTGAAAAACTTCTGAAGATTTGGCAAAATTTTTTTCAGGATATTTTCAGAATCCTATATATAATGGTAGAATAGAAGAAGGAGGGACGTGAATGAATATTTTGATCGTGGAAGATGAAAGCTCCCTTGCCGGAGCGTTAGAACATATATTACAGAAAGAAGGTCACGTCACGGACTGGGTCAGTGACGGACAGTCTGCACTGGATTTTATCAGGGGATTTTCCTATGATCTTATTTTGCTGGATGTCATGCTTCCAAAACTGGACGGATTTGCGGTGGTAAGGCAGGTCCGGTCTGAGAATATTTCAACGCCTGTTCTCATGCTGACAGCCCGAACTACCGTTGCAGATAAGGTGAACGGATTGAATGCAGGGGCGGATGATTATTTGACAAAGCCATTTGCACCGGAAGAACTTCTGGCTCGTGTGAATGCGATGACACGGCGAAAAGGAGAGGTGATCATGGATGAAATTTCTTATGAGGACCTTGTCCTGTCGCTGAATACGGCAAAGCTCTCCTGCGGCGGAAAAGAAGTACAGCTCAGTCCCAAAGAATTTCAGATCACCCGGTTGCTTCTTAGTGAACCGAAGATGACCTTTACAAAAGAATTGATCATCAGCCGGGCATGGGGGATGGATTCAGAAGCTACAGATAATAATGTGGAGGCCTATATCTCATTTCTGCGGAAAAAGCTTCGATATCTGAAGTCAAGGGTCGGAATCAAGAATCTGCAGAAAATCGGATATCATCTGGAGAACGAGTCATGAAGGAATACAGAAAACGATTCATACAGTTAAATATGCTGCTTGTTGGAGTGGTGCTGACCTTTATGATGGCTGCGATTGCGTTTTACATGTATCGGGACTATTATGCGGGACTGAAAGCAACAATGGAGCAGGTGGTAGAGCCATGGGAATCTGTTCCGGAGCCCGTTGGAGATAAACAGCCTCCGGGGCATACGGAAAAAGAGCAGGAGCCGGACAGCAAGAAAGGAATCATGACCGTATTTTATACACCGGAGAAAGAGAACATTGATATTCTTTCCCAGGCCTTTGAGTTTGAGGAGGTGACCTTGGAGCAGATCCTGGATGAGGTGGTATCCCGGAAGAAAAATTTTGGAACGCTTATCGGGCATCAGTTGATCTATTACTGTACGGGAAACGGAAATCCATATAAAATTGCCCTGGCATCGACTGGCTATATCGGGCATTCTATGCTGAGACTTTCCGGTGTACTGATCGCTGTCTGGGTGGGAGCGATGCTTTGTTTTTTGATGGTGAGCTGCCATTTTTCCAGAGTGGCTGTCCGGCCTATGGAAGAAGCAGTGCAGCGGGAAAAACAGTTTATTGCCGATGCTTCCCATGATCTGAAGACTCCGCTGTCTGTGATCCTGGCCAATAACAGTATCTTAATGGAAGCTCCCGAGGCGACTGCCGGGAGCCTGAAGCGATGGATCCTCAGTACTCAGAATGCCGCAGAGAAAATGCAGGAACTGATTGGGGAAATGCTGACACTGGCGGATGTGGAACGTCCGGATGTCCCGGTGGTCATGGAGGATGTGGATGTTGCCTCTGTTGTGACCAGGGCTGCACTTCAATTAGAATCCGTGGCTTATGAGAAACATGTGGATCTGGAAATGGATATTCCGGAACAGACCATCATTCGGGCAAATGAGGACTACATACAGAGAATTGCGGAAAGTCTGATCGAGAATGCCATAAAGTATGAACCTGGCGGCGGAGGAGTTTTTATCGGACTGACAGAAACAAAACAGATGGTGCTCCTTGAGATTCAGAATCGAAGCACAGTCATTTCCGGGGAAGATCTGCCGCATATTTTTGAACGCTTTTATCGCAGCGACAAAAGCCGTCAGGATCATACAGGAGGTCATGGTCTTGGACTTGCCATCACAAAAGAAATGGTGGAAAAACTGGGCGGGGACATTCAGGCAAAAAGCAGCAGGGAAATCGGAACCGTTTTTTCCATATCATTAAAGCGCTGAGCACTTAACGGAAACAAAAAAGGCAGTACTTACAACTGCCGAACAAAGAAGAAAGGACAGGTGGTAACATGAAGGGATTAGTAATCTGGGAAGACGGACATGCAAGTCTGGAAGAAATGAAAATGCCGGAGATCGGGGAGTATCAGGCTCTGGTCAAAGTAACGGCCGGTGCGTTATGCGGCACGGACAAAGAGATTCTGTATAACAAATTAAAAGGTTTTGGCAATTATCCCACCGTTCTTGGCCATGAGGGAATTGGCCGCATAGAAAGAGTCGGAAGCAAAGTAAAAAATTTCTCTGTCGGGGATAAGATTGTTCTGCCGTTTCTGGATGATACGGATGAATACTATTCTACCTGGGGAGCATTTGCAGAATATGCAGTGATCGGTGATTACAAAGCCATGCTGGAAGACGGTCACACGGTGGGTGACGGCGTATTGACAGAAGGCAATCTGGCACAGTTGAAAATTCCGGATGATATGGATGATGTAGAAGCCACCATGATCGTTACATTCCGGGAAGTCTATTCCACCATGAAGCGTCTGGGCTTTCAAAAAGGGAAAAGCCTCGTGATCTATGGCGCCGGTCCGGTTGGACTTGTCTTTATCACTTTATCAAAGTATCTTGGACTGTCTCCCATCATCTGTGTCGATCATACAGAGAAAAAGCTGGAAGCAGCCAGAAAATGCGGAGCAGACTATACGTTGAATTTTGATCAGCGCAATATTCCGGAAGAGGTATTAAAAATTCTACCGGATAAGGCAGATATGATCCTTGATGCAGCAGGCGTGCCGTCTCTTATCAATCAGAACCTAAAACTGATCAAAAATTTCGGCGACATATGCATTTACGGGGAAACTGCTAAAAACGAATGGCTGATCAACTGGCAGGATGCGCCGTTCTGCTTTAATCTGCGCTTTGCACAGTGGCCCTCAAAGGCAGAGGAAGCTGAAGTCCATGATGAGATCGTTGATCTGATGGAACGCGGAGTCTTAAAAAGCATGGATTATATCTCCGATGTCTTTGAGTTTAAGGACAGCGTGGAGGCAATCGAGTATTTCCGGAATAAAAAGAATACCGGGAAGGTAGCGATTCGTTTTTAAAGAGTGCGGATTTCCCGCTTACTTCGGCAGGGGAGGAATTGTCGGTAGGTGAAAAAGGTCAAAATGGGAGGGTGAAGCTATTTGGAAAAAATAAAGGGTGTCGAGGATAATTTTCCTGTAATCGACAAAAGGAAAACCGGAATTCATTTGCGAAGGATCATGGATGAGAGAGATTTATCCGTAAAAGATGTTCAGCAGTACCTGGGACTTGGCAGTGTACAGAGTGTTTATCACTGGCTGAATGGACTTAGTATGCCTACCATAGATAATCTGTATGCGCTCAGTGTATTGTTTCAAATGCCGATAGATGATATGTTGTGCGGAAATAGACAATCTATTCCGATAAACAGCAACTGTTCACAATTTGAACGATTGCAGGTGTATTATGAGTGGATCAATGAACATAGGGCAGCGTAAATTTATGTACAGAAGCCGTGGCGAAAGCTGCGGCTTTTGTAATATAGATTCAGATCAAAGCTTTTATACTACAAGTTCAATGACAAATAAGAGATTCTTTCGTACAATTGTTTTTATAGAGATATAGAAATGATTCAAGGGAGGAATTTTTATGAGCGAGAAGATGTTGGTAACACAAGCTTTGGATGAAAGAGATCTGTTAGTAAAGAAGATAAATGATAAAATTGAAAAAGCAAGCTTCGTAGACACGATTAAGCCAAATGAGGACAAGGTATATGCAAAGAGAATCGATAAGGCTGAATACGCAAAAGAAGCAGAAACAGCGTATCAGCAAATTAATGATCTGGTGGAACGTTACCAAAAGATTGATGCCGCCATTGTAGATTCCAATGCGAAAACAGAGGTAAAGACTTCTTATGGAACATTTACCGTTGCAGGCGCTATTTCACTTAGAAGCAGGCTTCGAGGTATGGATTCTTACGAAGGGGAAGCAGATTTTGAAGGTAAACTTAAGGATAAGTTAAATGCTGAATACAACGAGCGAGTCCGTTTTTGTGATATGAAGAACGGTCAGCTTCAGAGTACTGCTGAAAGCATGAGATTAAGTATCTTAGGACGTGATACAAAAGTAAAAGATGACAAGCCATTAGGCGTGGTTGATGCGTACGTTAAAGAAAATACGGTAGAACTTGTGGATCCATTGGATATAAAGAAGAAGCTGGAACTGTTGGTAGAAAAGCGAAATATCCTGCTTACGGAACTGGATACCCAGATTAAAGTATCTAATGCAACTACATTTATTGAGTTAGTATAAATGTCTTGTCTGCATTACGAAAATCCTGAACTCAGTTTCCCTGTAACAGGGTTATGTTACAAGTAGAACGTACCAATTCTGATTAAATTGGGTAGCTCAATATGGAAGTGGCGCAGTTGGAAGCGTACATGGCTAGTAACCATGATGTCGCAGGTTCGAATCCTGTCTTCGAAAAAATTGGGTTTGTGAATGGAGAAAAAAACATCTCTAATTGTTAATGGTTTTGAGTTTTGTTTGAATTGTCAATTTTGAATAGTCAACGATTTTATTCTTAAATTGTTTTGGGAAAATGGATAACTTTTCTTTAGGCATAGAAGTGTGCTGAAATCCATGGTACAGGTTAAGGTGAGAAACTGATTGACCGAGGATGTCCCTCATGGCTGTAATGCAGGCATTATTATCAAACAGAAGCTGTGGCGATAGCTGCAGCTTTCGTTGTTATTAAAACAGTTTTAGAGCAGATTTTTGTGAAGCGAAAACATAATCTATATTACTGGTGATGGTCATGGTAAGCTTATGATTGATAAGAACATTCCTGTTTTATCAAAGTATGCAACACAGTTGAAAGTGGAGAAACGGTTGAGGGCATATTTGGAGGTGCTGTTGTGAAAAATGCGATGCAATTAACAAGAAATGTTTTTCAGACACGGCATAGAGAAAGTCCCGTTTTTATGGGACAGTCTGGAAAATTTTTCTTTTGAACCGAGTCGGCACCCGTCCACACTCGATGAACTTCCTTATAGAGAAAGTTTTTTGGCCGGATTCCCAACTGACTCTTCTGGGTGGAGTGTTTCCTTTCAAATACCACATTTTTTCACAGTTATGGATATAATACAGGATTTTTGGGTATGGCAAACAAGCCCTTACCGTAAACAGCAAGAGTAATCCCATATCTGGTTATATTCGGTTATTCCAGAGCCGGCATTCCGCGGATATATAGAGCTGCTGACCGCCTGCTCATTCGTGGCAGTATCTCAACCTTTGAACCACAGTCTGTGCAGATGCTTACATCCTTTCCGAAAAAATGAAGGATCAGTTCTGCTTCTGACATACTCTTCACTTCTGAAGGTTCATATATCTTGTTCAGAAGTGTATAGATCAGTTCAAGAGATCTTTTTTTGACACAGCCTGCAAGAAAACCGGCGCTGCGGACACGGCAGAATCCAGGAGGAAGCAGATGCATCAGGAATCTCCGGATAAATTCTTCTGTGGAAATGGTCATCTCTTTCAAGGTGTAAGAGGATCCGTGATAATCCTTATAACGGAATATGACCTTTTCTTGATCGTAAGACAGGATCCTGCTGTTTGATATCGCAGTACGGTTTGTATAACGTGCGAAGTAGCTTACTGCATTGTCAGTGTTTTCCTTCCCATCTGTTTTGCCGCCAGACCTTTTTACAGGCGCAAGTGGTTTGATCTCAACATTCCATGTAGTGTTGTAACATGTGTTCAGAAGGTCTTTCCATTCATAACTGTTCCGATACTTCTGTGCAGCGTGAAAATACTGCAGCTTTTCATCATCGTGCAGTTTTTTCAATCCTGCCATAAACTTCTCTCTGTAGACCTTTGTTACGGCTTTCAGCGGCAAAAAGAACTGGTTGGAAAGACAGCGTTTGAAA
>JAEDFS010000107.1 GCA_016297895.1 Marvinbryantia sp. | reverse complement strand
TGTCCAAGACCTACTTTACGGGTATCAGCTACAGAACCCGGGATACAGAAAGCCTGTAAGCCTTCTCCGATTGCTGCTGCTGCGTCAGCTGCTCTCTTGCAGCCTTTCTTGATTGCAATGGCAGCACCTGTGATATATGCCCAGCATGCATTCTCGAAGCAGATCGGCTGAATGCCTTTGATCTGATCGTATACGTTAAGGCCTGCATCTTTTGTGATCTTTTCAGCTTCTTCCAGAGAAGCAATCCCATAACTGTTTAAAACAGAATTGATCTTGTCAATTCGTCTTTCATATGATTCAAATAAAGCCATTTTCGTCTCCTCCTAATTTACTCTTTTCTCGGGTCAATGATTTTAACAGCATCTGCTACACGACCATACTGGCCTTTTGCTTTTTCCCATGCAGTGTTGGGATCATCTCCTTTTTTGATGAAATCTGTCATCTTTCCAAGGCTTACAAACTGATAGCCGATGATCTCATTGTCCGCATCCAGAGCGATACCTGTTACATAGCCTTCTGCCATTTCCAGATAACGGGGGCCTTTCTTCAGTGTACCGTACATGGTACCAACCTGAGAACGAAGTCCTTTTCCAAGGTCTTCCAGACCTGCACCTACCGGAAGTCCGTCTTCAGAGAATGCAGACTGAGAACGTCCGTATACGATCTGAAGGAACAACTCTCTCATTGCCGTATTGATTGCATCACAAACCAGGTCAGTGTTCAATGCTTCCATAACTGTTAAGCCCGGAAGGATCTCAGAAGCCATAGCTGCAGAATGTGTCATACCGGAACATCCGATGGTCTCTACCAGTGCTTCCTGGATGATACCCTCTTTTACATTCAGGGTCAGCTTGCAGGCACCCTGCTGCGGTGCACACCAGCCTACACCGTGTGTCAGACCAGAAATATCTTTTACTTCTTTTACAGGTACCCATTTTGCTTCTTCAGGAATTGGCGCAGCACCATGATGAACGCCCTGTGCAACTGGACACATTTCTTCTACTTCGCGTGAATAAATCATTTTAAGACTCCTTTCAATAATGACTATTTATGTACTCCGGGCAAAGTGATCCCCTCCCGGTTTGTACCCTTTTCATATTTTCTCATAAAACGTCGAAATAGTCTAGTATTTTTTCGGGAAAATACCAGACTATTTTTACCTATTCCTGTCTGCTTGCAAATATTTCCGCTGAAGCGACACCATTATTTACTGCAAGCTGGTGATCTGTCACATAGACATCAATATGATTTCCTTCTACACCGCTTCCGGTATCTTCCACACAATATTCATGCCCGCTCATATAGATCCGTGTTCCGAGAGGAAGTACGTCAGGATCCGCCGCAACTGTCCAGTCCGGTGTCGGATAAGCACCGCTGGCAGTGGGACTACCCGACCACCATCCGCAGCAGATGCCGCAGGAGCAGTAATAAGTCACTGTAAATACTCCCAGAGATTCTCCGATATTTTCCGCTCCCTCCGGAACAACATCAGACAGATAATCATTGCACACATAGCCGCTGGTTCCATTCTGCATCACCACATGGCTCCAGCCGTTGTCACAGACACCCACTACCTGGATCTGTGAAAACTTGGAAAGCTTCGACAGTTCTTCATATTCCGTTCCCGGATTCGTCCGAACGGTCAGCACATCTGTTGTATAAGAGATTTTGTCTGTTGCCACTTCCTGTACCTGCGGTCCCTCTAATCCTTCCAGAACCGTTTCCTCGGGTGTCAACCCCTGCCCCATTGCCGTGATCAGCGCTGCACTGTAATCCGCATCAATGCATTCTTCCGCTGAAATATGTACACCGGCAGCCATCGACAATGCCAGAATTGCCGCAGCACACATTTTCAGTTTTCCCATGATTCGAATCCCTTCTGTAACTGCTTTGTTATTTGACAGTTACTCCCTTCTTCCATATTCTCCGGCCGGATTCGATAAATTTCGCATTTATACAAAAACAGACGGAGTATCCCTTATATACTCCGCCCCTTTACTTGCTTAAGTATACCATATTTTTCCATTTTTGGCAAGTATGCAAAGAATCTTTTGCCTATTTTGATAAAATAGGATATACTGAACCTGCAAAAAAATATAAAAAGGATGTGTATCACCCATGATCACAAGAACTTCAACCGTTTCATTGACCTTATCTGGAACCCTGCTGCAGGACTGCGATCCCGCCAGCCTTCTTTTTTTTGATATCGAAACCACCGGCTTTACGGCAGATACCTCTTCTCTCTATCTCATCGGAGCCATCTCCTGGCAGGAGAACGGCTGGGTCCTGACCCAGTGGCTCGCCCAATCCGAAGGGGAGGAAGAGGCCGTGCTGGAAGCTTTTCTCACATACGCTTCCACGAAAAAGCAGCTGCTCCATTTTAACGGAGATCGTTTTGACCTTCCTTATCTTCATGAGAAATGCGGTCAGTACGGTCTCACCGATACACTGGTTTCCATGATCAGCCGGGATCTGTATCGCATGATCCGTCCCTTAAAGGCCCTTTTAAAGCTTCCCGCTTTGAATCAGCGCAGTCTGGAAGAATATCTTGGCATTTTTCGCCGCGATCCCTACAGCGGCGGCGAACTGATCCAGATCTACCATGAATATGAAAAGGATCAGGAAGAAGGAAAGCTTCAGAAGCTTCTTCTTCACAATCGGGAGGATCTTCTCGGAATGACGGATCTTCTTCCTCTTCTCTCCTATCATGTGATCCCAAACGGAAGCTTTCAGGTCACCGACTACGAGATAGAAGGGGATTCTTTGATTCTCAGGGCCCGTCTTCCCCTGTTTCTGCCTCAGGTTTTTTCTTATAAAAATGTCTGGTTTTATCTGACCGGCCAGCAGGACAAACTTGCCATTCAGATCCACGGCTTCCGAGGCACCCTGAAATACTTCTTCCCGGATTATAAAAACTATTACTATCTTCCGGAAGAAGATGTGGCCATGCATAAAAGTGTGGCAGCTTATGTGGACCGGGATCACCGGGAGCCCGCCAAAGCTGCCACCTGTTATAACAAGAAAAAAGGATTTTATCTTCCTCAGTTTGAGGAACTGTTCTCACCGGTTTTCAAAACAGACTATCATGAAAAACAGCGGTATTTCGCCTGCAATGATCGGTTTTTGCAGAACCCGGATGCACTGTTTTGCTATTTCTGTCATCTTCTGAACAATCTCTGATGTTCTGCGTTTGTTCCATGAATTCGCTGCATTTCCGGGGATATCAGTAAAGCTGATATCCCGCCGGATTCAGGGAATACTCCCTGTTCTTTAACGCTTCAATATTTGCCACCTCATATTTATTCAGTACGCTGGAGGAAAAATTCTCCGGG
>JAEDFS010000045.1 GCA_016297895.1 Marvinbryantia sp. | reverse complement strand
TCATATCCATGGTATTGTACAGAAAGTGAGGATTGATCTGAGCCTGGAGAGAATTAAATTCTGCAATACGCAGATCTTCTGCGGCTTTGTTCTGGTCGTCGATCAGCTGATTCATTTTCCGGGCCATATAGTTATAGGTATCAATGAGGTCACCTACCTCATCATGATATCTGGGGCCGTCCATGGAAACCGGTGGACCCAGCCGCACCTGTCTCATCTGGCTGATGACAGAGGAGATTCGGTTGGTGACGGAACGGGCCAGCAGATTTGCCAGCAGTGCAGCCATCAGAAGAAAGCAGAGGTACAGTGCCACATACTGGAGCATGATCCGACCGCTCAGGGAGACCAGAGGTGCAGAAGGGAGTACGGTGACCATAAACCATCCGGGCTGGTTGATGCTGTAAAATCCGGCATAGACCTTCTGATTTACGATGGTCCTCTCTATAAAGTTATTGGAAGACATAAAGGATTCCCGGATGGTATCATAGTCCAGCCAGTAGATACCCGACAGGGAAGGGTTGGAAGATGCTACCAGGGCATTTCGTTCATTTGTAATGTAGGAGACGCTTCCGGCCAGCTGCAGATTTTCAGACAGAATGTCTGTCAGTGTCTGGGAGGAATAATAGACTGCCACATAGCAGTCGAGAGAATCTCCATGATACCGAAGAGCTGCCCGGTGGATGTAGGCGGTATCCCCATTGTCACGCTGCTCTTTGGCTCCGAGATAGAAGGAGGGACAATGAAGATACTGGATGCGGCTGCCCTGAAAGATTCCATACCAGTAAGTTCCTCGTATGGTGCTGACAGGACAGAAGATGTCTTTTGTATTGGGGTTCTGAAACAACTCTGAGTTTTTATTAGGGAAGTCCACATAGATCCGGATCCCGGTGATCAGTGAACCGGAAGTCAGCCCGAGCAGTGCATTCCGAAATTCTGCGGCGCTGTCAGAATGCGCAGCAGAGGACAGGGTACTGTCCACCGGGTGTTCAAAAAGAGTATGATAAAAGGGCTGTTCACAGATCTCGTTGTAGGTATCCAGAACCTCCTGTACCGTCTCTTCGATCAGAGGCGATGTCCGGGCGGAGGCATCCTGCTCCTGACGGATGGTATAAGATACCACCATATCATTCAGCTGACTGTAGAACAAAAGGCCGATAATCAGAAGCGGGACGCAGCCGCTTAAGATGAGTACGATTACAATTTTTGTCTGCAGTTTCAGATCTCCGTATAACTGACGCAGTGTGCAAAACAAATTTCTCATTGCAGTGTTTTCTCCCTGAATTCTGATGGAGAGAGGCCTGTATATTTCTTGAAGCTCTTTCCGAAATAGTTGCCGTCGGTGTAACCTACTTTCGATGAAATATCCGAGATCTTATAGCGGGGGTCTGCCAGAAGCTGCTTTGCCATTTCCATGCGGTATTCTGTCAGATACTGATTAAGGGTCTGTCCCGTTTCGTTTTTGAAAAAGGTGCAGACATAGGACATGGACAGAAATACATGGGCGCTGATATCTTTGACAGACAGGGTCTCGTTCATGTAATTCCGGCTGATATAGTTTTTGATCAGCAGGATCGTGGGATTTTCCTGCACGGAGTTTTGAATCTCTGTAAAAAGATGCCGGGTGCGCAGAAGCAGTGTCTGATGAAGTTCTTCATAGGAAAAACAGCGTTCCATGGTATCGGCGATCGTTTCGGTAGGTCCGGCGGCAGAGAAAATGCCGGCCTGGCGGGAAGCATCCTCCAGAGCAAGGAAGAACTTAAAGTACAGGTCTTTTGACTGATTCTGCAAAAGGGTGACATTATGATCAAAATACCGGAAAACATCCAGGAGCAGTGCTTCGCAGGCGGCCAGGTCCCTCTGAGACAGTGCCTGGGTAAATTTCGTATCCGGAGAATCCGGAAGATGTCTGGCTGCGTTGTCCGAATCTGTCAGAAAGGCCGGAGTCAGGAGAGTACCCACCGGAAAGAAAAAGCAGCTCTGCAGAAGGACTACGGCAGAAGTGTAGGAGCGGTAAGCCTTTGTGATGCCGTTTACCGTCTCACCGGCGGCGATAAAAAAGTTTCCCATAGAGCCATACTGAGCCTGGAGAAATCCTGCGGCAGAAGAAAGATTTCTGCTGTCGGAAGCGGAAAAGCCGAAGACGAAATACACCATATATCGCCCCCGTTTTTCTACATAGAAGCAGTCCATGTTCTGAGCAAGAAGCAATTTTCTGAATTCATGATAGATCTCGGAAAGGGAGACCTCCGTCTGCTCAGAAGCCGCACCGGCCTGGATAATAAAAGCGGTAAAGCCGGTGAAAGCAGCGGAAGAAAGCCCAAGCTCCGCCAGCAGGTTATCTATGGTTCCGGCGTTTGCTCCGTAGGGAACCGTAAGCTGCAGGGCAATGCGGGAACCGGTCTCCATGGAATGGAGGGATTCACCCCGGGTGGAACGGATACGTCCCAGATAGACCTCCTTGGCCTCCAGGATGGCTTCCCGGATCTCAACGGGGTTGATGGGTTTTTCGATATAATTGACCGCCTTCAGTTTGATCGCAGCTTTCAGATATTCCTTGTCAGAATATCCGCTCATAAAGATCGCAACAGTATCCGGGAGGATGGCTTCCACCTGCTCCAGCATGGTGATCCCATCCATACGGGGCATCCGGACATCGCAGAGGATGATCTCGGGACGGTACCGCCTGGCAGCTTCCAGTCCGTGAATACCGTCATCTGCCTGAAAGATCTCCCGGATCCCAAGAGATTTCCAGTCGATGGCAGAGATCACACCGGTACGGGTCAGTTCTTCATCATCAACAATCAGCAGCTTCATAAGGTTCTCCTTGAAATGGTAAAGTTCATATAAGAAGTATACCATAGAATGGAAAAATATTTTACCCCGATTCAAAAGATTTTCCTGTTTTATTGAGAAAAAGAGAATGATAAAATAATGGTAATGAAGTATGAGGAAAGAGAGGAGACAGCCGTGTCGGAATATGTTCTTGAATTAAAAGGCATCACTAAGATATTTCCCGGTGTGAAGGCACTGAATAATGTACAGTTTCAGTTGAAGCCCGGTGAAGTACATGCTCTGATGGGTGAAAACGGTGCCGGTAAATCCACGTTTATCAAAGTAATTACCGGTGTACATAAGGCAGAAGAAGGTGAAATGTTTTTAAACGGCCAGAAAGTGGACTTTAAGGGTCCCAAAGATGCTCAGGCAGCAGGTATTGCAGCTGTGTATCAGCATCCGACGTCCTATCCCCATCTGACGGTTGCGGAAAATATTTTCATGGGCCATGAGATGATCCGGCATGGGATGATCCAGTGGAAGGCCATGAATGAAGAGGCGAATAAGCTTCTTTCTCTGCTGAATGCGGATTTTGATGCTACTGCGGAAATGGGAAATTTAAGTGTGGCACAGCAGCAGATGGTGGAGATCGCCAAAGCTCTTTCCACAAATGCAAAGATCATCATTCTGGATGAGCCCACTGCGGCGCTGACAAGAAGAGAGTCGGAAGAGCTTTACCGGATCGTAGATAAGTTAAAGGAAGAAGGAGTGTCCATTATCTTCATTTCCCACAGATTTGAGGATATGTACCGCCTGGCGTCCAGAGTTACCGTGTTCCGTGATTCCCAGTATATCGGAACCTACGATGTGGACGGAATCACCAATGCAGATCTGATCAAGGCCATGGTTGGACGTGAGATCAAGGATCTGTTTCCGAAACCGGATGTAAAACCGGGAAAAGAAATGCTCAGAGTGGAAGGACTTTCCAGAACCGGCTACTTTAAGGATATTTCCTTCAGCGTGCGTGCCGGCGAGATCGTGGGACTTACGGGTCTGGTAGGTGCAGGACGTACGGAGGTGGTGGAAAGCATCTGCGGAATTACAAAGCCGGATGCAGGCCATGTATATCTGGAAGGACAGGAGATCCACATCAAGCAGCCGTCGGATGCCATGGAAAAGGGAATCATCCTGCTCCCGGAAGACCGGCAGAAGGAAGGGCTGATCATGAGCTGGGGACTGGGAAGAAATGTAACGCTTCCGACCATCAGCAAATATGCGAAAAATGGCTTTAATAACGAGAAGGCAGAGAGAGATCTGGCAAAACAGCTTCTCGAAGATGTAGATACCAAGGCAGTGGATATCTTCCAGCCGGCAAGCTCTCTTTCCGGAGGAAACCAGCAGAAGGTAGTCGTAGCCAAGGCTCTGAGCCAGGAGATGAAGGTCGTGATCATGGACGAGCCCACCAAAGGTGTGGACGTAGGTGCCAAGGCTGAGATCTATGGAATCATGGGCGAGCTTGCATTAAAGGGATATGCGATCATTCTGATCTCTTCGGAAATGCCGGAGATCCTTGGAATGAGTGACCGGGTGATCGTAATGTGCAACGGACGCAAGACCGGAGAGCTTTCAAAAGGGGAAGCAACGCAGGAACGGATCCTTGAGTTCGCAATGGAAAAAAGCAAAACAGGGAAGGAGGCTGCCAGATAATGGAAAAGAAGTCAGTTATAAAAAAGATCACAGGCTCCCGTGAAGCCCTGCTGGCAGTGATCCTGGTACTGCTGTTTGCGGCGATCACAGCCGTCAGCCCCGGATTCCTTTCCCCCAAGTCTCTGATGGATCTGCTGAAAAATAATGCGGTTACCATGGTAATGGCGCTGGGTATGCTCTGTGTCATGCTGGTAGGCGGAATCGATATTTCCATCATGTCTACCCTGGCTTTATCAGGTATGGCCATCGGTATGCTGCTGAAGTATGGACATATTTCCAGCACCGTACTGGCATTTGTGATCGCTCTGGCGATCGGAACCGCATGCGGAGCTGTAGTGGGAATGGTGATCTCAAGAGCCGATGTACCGCCCATTATTGCAACCATGGGATTTATGTATGTCTACCGTGCCCTGGGCTATCTGATCTCCAACGGCGGTGAATGGGCAGGTGCTTCCGCACTGGGAAAATTCAAGGATTTTGCCACAACGAAGGTACTGGGTCTGAACTGTGTGATCTGGGTGATCATACTCTGTTATGTAGTATTTTTCTTCTTTATGAAATGGACCAGAACCGGGCGTAAGATCTATGCGGTGGGAAGTAATCCTGCAGCAGCAGAGGTTTCCGGTATCAACGTAAGAAATATCAAGCTGCTGGTATATACCATTATGGGATTCCTGGCAGGACTGGGAGGAGCCCTTCAGGTAGCAGTCTACGCTTCCGCCATGCCGGATATGCAGCAGGGCGGCGAGATGGATGTTATTGCAGCCTGTGTAATCGGAGGAGTCAGCATGAGCGGCGGCCGCGGAACGGTCATCGGTGCACTGCTTGGTTCGCTGATCCTGGCAACCATCGCCAAAGCGCTTCCACTGGTTGGTTTTGATGCATTATGGCAGAATACCATCAAGGGAATTCTGATTCTTGTAGTCGTTATGGTGAACGTGGTTCTTCAGCGTGTGGCTGACAGAAGTGCATTAAAGGGAAGGGAGATGTAAGTATGGCTGGAAAATCTGGAAGAAGTATCAACAATGTGCCGGAATCTTCCGTAAAACAGATGCTGTTCAGCTGGGAAGGCATTCTGATCATCCTGTTTATCCTGGTTAATGTGTTCTGTACGATGTTTTCGGAATATTATAATCTGAAAAGTGTGTTAAGACAGATGCCGATCTATCTGGCGGAGGTTCTGCTCCTTCTGCCCATGGCTTATATCCTGGTACTGGGGGAGATCGATATTTCGGTAGGTTCTATCGTCTGCCTTTCCGCAACCATGAGCTGTATCGTCTGCAATACAGGTGCACCGTTCATCGTTGTGATTCTGGTTACCCTGCTGGTGGGGACACTCTGCGGAGCGTTTAACGGATTTATCCTTACCAGATTCCAGGAGCTGCCTCCGATGATCGTAACACTTTCCACGCAGATTATTTTCCGCGGAATCGCAGAGATCGTTCTGGGAAGCGGCGGAAGTATCTCAGCTGCAAATTCAGAAGGCTACAGCATGCTTGCCGGTAAAGTGGGAAGAGTACCCTATATTCTGTTTCTGGTAATCATTCTGGCTGTGATCTTTGCACTGGTACTTGGAAAAAGTACTTTCGGACGCCGGGTATATGCCATCGGAACCAATCGTCTGACTGCATATTATTCCGGAATCCATGTACAGAAGATCCGTTTTATCATCTACACGGTGATGGGAACGATGGCAGGCTTATGCGCCCTGTTTCTGGTATCTTCCTCTTACGGAGCCAATACGACCACCGGAAGCGGATTTGAAATGGATGCCATCGCCATGGCAGTATTCGGAGGAATCTCTTCTACCGGAGGAAAAGGAAATCTGGCAGGAGGTATCATTTCCGCATTCATCATTCTGTGTCTGCGTATCGGTCTCGGACAGGTCAACGTACACGCACAGGTGATCCTGCTGATCCTTGGAGTTCTGCTGATCTGTGCCGTAGCACTTCCCAATATTGCAGGACAGCTGAAAAGGGCAGTAAAAAAGTAAATGGTTTGTTATCTGTTCCCAGTGAGGGGAACAGTTGCAAAATATAAACTATATTATTCCAAAGGGAGGAAAAAAACATGAACAAAAAATTAGTAAGTGCACTTCTTTGCGGCGCAATGGTTCTTGGAACAGCAAGCTCTGCACTGGCAGCAGGCACAGCAGACGGCCAGAAGATCGCTCTGGTAGGAAAATCAGCAGGTAACGCATTCTTCGAGATCGCTGCAGCTTCTTATAAAGAGGCAGTAGAGGCTGAAGGCGGTTCCGTAGAGGTTGTTTATCCGGAAACAGCTACAGCAGATGCTCAGATCAAAGTGCTTGACAACCTGATCTCTCAGGACTTCGATGCAATCTGTATCGCAGCAAACGACGTAAATGCTCTTCAGGCTAAGATGGAAGAAGCAATGGATGAAGGCATCAAGGTTGCTTCCTTCGACTCTGCTCCCAACCCGGCAAGCCGTCAGGTATTCGTAAACCAGGCTGGTACCGTAGCTGTTGGACAGGCTCTGATGGATGCAGTTCTGGATATCGCAGGCGGAGAAGGACAGTGGGCAATCCTTTCTGCAACTTCTCAGGCAGCTAACCAGAATGCATGGATCGACGCAATGAAGACCATCATGGAAAGTGATGAGAAATATTCCAAACTGGAACTGGTAGAAGTAGCTTACGGTGATGACGAACCGCAGAAATCTACAGACCAGACAGCAGCTCTTCTGGAAAAATATCCGGATCTGAAAGTAATCTGTGCTCCGACAACTGTTGGTATCGCAGCAGCTGCTAAATATCTTCAGGACAACGGTTCCGCATGCAAGCTGACCGGTCTTGGTCTTCCGTCCGAAATGCTTGAGTACACAGGTGCTGACGATGCTCATTCCTGCCCGTACTTCTATCTGTGGGATATGCAGGGCCTGGGCAAACTGAGTGCATATGCAACCATCGCTCTGGTTAACGAAGATATCACAGGTGCTCTGGATGAGACTTTCACAGCTGGTGATCTTGGTGACTTCACCATTACAGAAGCTGATGACGGTGGTACAGAGATCGTTCTTGGTCTGCCGCTGCAGTTCAACGCTGAGAATATCGAAGAAATGGCTAAACTGTACTAATTACAGAAAGTATTAGTAAGTCATAAATATGGTTACATAGCTGGGACGGAGCTTCGGCTCCGTCTCAGTGTATATCAGATGGAAGATGACTCCCGCACCAAGACTCGCTTGCGAGTCTTGAAGGGGAAGGAGGGAAAACGATATGCGTCATGAGCTGATGGATCGCCTCAGAGTCATTTCCGAAGAAGAACAGAAGATCCTGGATGGAATGACCGAAGTTGACCGGGAGCTTTATACCAACGGAAAGGATTTTACGGTAGACAGCAAAAAAATGCTGGAAAAAGGAGAACTGATCGCAGTCCGCACCCATACCAGATTTATTCGGTTTCCGCTCCATCGCCACAATTATATCGAAGTCATTTATGTCTGTCGGGGAAAGCTGGTGAATGTGATCGATGGGCAGCAGATCACAGTGAGGGCCGGGGAGCTGTTGTTTCTCAATCAGTATACCCGTCATGAGCTGCTTCCGGCAGGGGCGGATGATATTGCCATTAATCTGATGATCCTTCCGGAATTTTTTGATATGGCGTGCAATATGACCGGAAGCCGGAATGTACTGGTGGATTTCCTTGCCAATATGCTTCGAAGGGATGAGGAGCGGGGAGAATATCTTCATTTTAAGGTTTCGGATGTGCTGCAGATCCAGAATCTTATGGAGAATATCATTTATTCTCTGGTGATGGGAACGGGAGGGCAGGATCGGATCAATCAGACCACCATGGGCCTGATCTTTCTCTATCTTCTGGACTCAGTCCAGTATGTGAAGACAAAGCTGCCCAACCAGTATGAAAATATGATCGCCATGACTTCACTGGATTATATTGAACAGAATTACCGGACAGCTACACTGACGGAGCTGTGCGGGGAACTTCATCTCCCCATGCATACTTTGAGCAAAATGATACGAAAGAGTACCGGATATAATTTTAAAGAGCTGCTGCAGAGAAAGCGGCTGAATAAAGCCATTGAACTGATGTGCGATACGGATCTGTCGATCAACGATATTATTGCCGCAGTGGGGTATGAAAACAACAGTTATTTTCACCGCATGTTTCGGGAGAGGTATCAGATGACACCCCGGGAATTCCGAATCCGGAACCGCAGTGAGGAAAAGGTAAGGATCTGAATGACCACGAAAAGAAAAAGGGAGGGAAGAACGTGGAACGACATGGATTTGCAATGAAGATCAAAGAGGGACAGATGAATGAGTACCGCAGAAGGCTGGGAGAGATCTGGCCGGAACTGACGGCATTTCTGGATCGCCGCAGGATTACAAATTTCAGCATCTGGAATACGGATGATCTGATTTTCGGATACTATGAAAAGAAAGATAACATATGCCTGACAGCGGAAGAAGAGTCAGAAAAAGAAACGCTCATCCATAAAATGGAAGATACCTTTACCTGGATCTCCACACCGGGGCAGGATATGAGACTGATGTATCACGATTTTGGAATCGTGAGAGAAAGTAAGGAGCTGATCCGCCACCGGATGTTTATGACAAAGCTGAAACCGGGATGCGAAGAAGAATATAAGAGGCGTCATGACGGTCTGGTGGAAAAGCGCGGAGATACGGTAAATCCGGGCCCGGACAGTAATTTCAGCATCTGGAGTGCAGGAGGATATATTTTCGGCTATAACGAGATCGATACTACCATGGAGACGGAAGAAACGGAAGAAGAGCGGCAGGCAACTATTGAGTGGGAGACGAGGCAGCTTGAGATCATGGACTGGATCACCAATGATGTAGACTGGATGACGGGAGAACATCATTCCGCCAGCAGAAGACTGGCATGGCATTCCTGAATGGGAGCATATCAAAGCATCGGGTTTTCGCTGGTGTTATCCCAATTCATAAGAAACATAGCCTGTAGTTTATATACCTCCGGAGCAATAGCTTCGGAGGTTAAGTGCGTATAATCAAAAAGAATGGTACGAAAGCTATTTGAATGATCTTGATACATTTAAAGAACATGAAAATAAATGCCCAATACAGGTGTAAAGTGCTGTCTATATTTGATCAGATACCGGGTCTGCTTTCACAGCATGAAAAAAGGGTTGTTTTTAAGAAAATTCAGGAGGGTTCTTATGCGGAACAATATGAGGAGACTTTCTTTTGACTGGCAGATTCCATGATATCGAATGAATTACTGGAAGATGAAGTGTATAAACAGATTTTATCAGGAAAACTTTCGATGAATGAAGGAATGCTGTATGAAAACATGATTGCCCAAATGCTGACGGCAAATGGTCATAAATTGTATTTTTATACGCATTATAATGATGAGAAACACAGAAATGATATAGAAATAGATTTTGTACTTTCAAACAACAGCAAATCTTTGAAAACACTGCAGTTTTGCTGGATTTTTTAAATAATATAGACAGGTTATTTGTCTCATAATTACCCCTGGGCTTTGGCTTTAGGGGGTTTTTATATTGTAAATAACCTTACAATAAATTACATCATAAAACTTGTATTACATCATAAGAGATGATATAATAATGAAGTAATGGAGGCGCTTTTATGGACAATACAGTTAATTATTTAAAAGAAGTATTTGGAACTGCTTTTAAGACTGAATATGGGAAATTTTATAATGTTCCAATGTATATGAAGGAGCGATACAAATTTCATTTTACAAAATTCTCTGGTGATAATCAATCTTATGTTTTGGTAAAATCAATAAAAAAGCAGGATATTAATATAAATCAGTTAAAAAAACAAATGAAACAGATATATAGTTATACTGAGTCGATGCCGGTTTTTGTTTTCGACAGCTTACGTCTTCTTCAAAGAAATGTATTAATTAGAAATCAAATTCCATTTATTCAACCGGATAACCAAATATATATACCGCATGTGATGATTAATTTAAGTCAAAAAGAGATAATTCAGAAAGAATATGCAGAAAAATTTTCTATAGCTGCACAGGTGACCTATATTTATCTCTTATTAAATAACATTAAAGAAACAAATGCGCCAGGATTAGCAACAGAAATACCATATTCAAAAATTACATTTAATCGTGCTTTGGCAGAGTTGGTTAGTCGTGAATTGCTTTACACGGAAGGAAATGCTACAAGAAAAATGTACAAAACAATTGACAGAGAAGAGTTATGGGAAAAAGGAAAAAAGCTGCTGTTTAATCCTGTCGAGAAAGAATTTTATGCCGATTACGACTTAGATGATAGAGAACTGTTTATATCTGGAGAAACGGCATTATCAAGATTAGGCACTTCTTTAAATGAAACAAGTATAGGTTTTTATGCCTCTACTTCTGAAAAAATCAAAAATATGGATAAAAAATGCTTTGTGAATAAGTATGATATAGTAACTGAGAACTATTTTGTTATAGAGCAATTTAAATATAATCCAGGCTTTTTAAGTAAATCGCATTATATTGATATTATATCTTTATATGCACAACTTAAGGATAGTGATGATGAAAGAGTACAGATTGCGTTAGAGGAATTGCTGGAGGAAGAGTTGTTATGATTAGCATTAACGGATTAAATAAATTCAGAGAATTTTTTGCAGATTATGATAACAATTATATCCTGATTGGAGGCTCAGCATGTGCTGTTATTTTTGATGAAATAGGAGAGCCTTTCAGGTCAACAAAAGATTTGGATATTGTCCTTATTGTTGAAAATATTAGTGATGAATTTGGCAGGAAATTATGGGGTTTTATCAAAAATGCGGGTTACGACATTGAATTTGGTCAGGAAAAGAAATGTTTTTATCGATTTAAGAACCCGAAAGACAAAGACTTTCCTAAGATGATAGAATTGTTTTCTCGAAATCAGAATATTTCTTTGCCGGAAGATATACATTTAATTCCAATTCACATTTCAGATGAAATTTCCAGTCTGTCAGCTATCTTGCTGAATGATGATTATTATCAATTCATGATAAGCGGAAAACGTGTAATTGATGGAATTTGTGTCCTTGATGAAAAACATCTTATCCCATTTAAAGCTAAAGCCTGGTGTGAACTTATTGAACGAAAGAAGCGAGGGGAGGAAGGCCAATCACGGCATATTAAAAAGCATTGCAAAGATATTGCCAATTTAGTAGCACTTCTTCCAGAGAATACAAGAGTGGAGATATCCGGTATGGTAAAGGAAGATATGCAAACTTTCGTAGATGATATTATGGCAAGTGAGTTTGTACCAGGAAATGTGGATGCCGGGAAATTACATAATTTGCTAAAAAGAATTTACTTATAAAGATATTGGTTGATGAATCAGCTGATGTATTCCCACTTAATAAATGCATAAAATTCCCCCATTTACAGATACTATTTCCAGAAACGGAAAGTAAAGTCAAAAGGTACTGTAAACGGAGGAATTTTTATATGAAAGCTACGGGAATAGTCAGAAGAATCGATGACCTTGGGCGGGTGGTGATTCCCAAGGAAATTCGAAAGACACTGAGGATAAGGGAATCGGATCCACTGGAGATCTTTACCGACAGAGAGGGAGAGATCATTCTGAAAAAATATTCTCCCATTGGGGAACTGGGAACTTTCGCCAAGGAATACGCAGAATCCCTGGCTCAGACTACCGGGCATTGCATCTGCATCACAGACCGGGATCAGATCATAGCGACGGCAGGAGGAATGAAAAAAGAGTATGTGGGCAAACATATCAGCGGGTCCCTGGAGACGTTGATAGGAGAGAGGGAACATGTGCTTCATAATCTTTCGGACCAGGAATATGTGAACATTGTAGAGCAAAATGAAGAAAAGAGGGCACAGGTCATCAGCCCGATCCTCTGCGAGGGGGATGCCATCGGTGCCGTAGTCCTTATAGGAAAAAGTGATAAGGTGCAGATGGGAGATACAGAACAGGTAGTGGCGAAATGTGCGGCAAATTTTATGGGAAAGCAGATGGAATCGTAGACAGCCTGTCAGATATGGTAACTGCAGAAGAAAAATGTCTGTCAGACCACTGAAAAAGAGTATTTTCAGGGTCCGGCAGACATTCTTTGTTATTCAATCGTTACGTTTCCTTCGGTATCTATGATAATAGTGCTAAGATGAGCAGGATTTTCATAGTCCCTGGAACAGCCGTCATCATGATAGTATTCGTACACAGCTTTTGTTTTCACATAGGACAGATAAGAAAGCTGTTCGAAATCTATTTCCTCCGCATACTGGCCGCCCTGAGAAAGGGGAAGCAGATGATCGGGGCGAAGGAAGAGGACCACATCGGTGAGGGCCACCTTTACATAATGGTGTCCCGCATCCAGGATCTCTTCTTCGATACTTCCGTTTTCTTTGAAACGGATCAGTTTCATGGTTTCCGGCAGATAGACGTATCGTCCGTCGGCATTTGGCTGACAGACCGGTGCGATCATCAGCTCTTCGCCTAGCATCAGCTGATCTTCCACCTGGGCGGCATGGGGATCCGCCGGATAGTCGAAAGCCAGAGGACGGAACATGCAGTCATACCGGAGCACTGCTTTCATATATTCGCTGTACAGATAAGGCAGCAGGCGGTAGCGGAGTCCGATGAGGTGACGGAATCCGTCGATGTTTTCAAACCGGTAGACTTCCTGACGTCTTGTGTCCCTGGCGGCATGGTTACGCATCAGGGGTGTGAAGATGCCAAGCGCCATCCAGCGAAGAAGGAGATCCTCCGTGGTGTCGGAACCAAATCCTCCAAGATCGGCTCCGGTATAAAGGAAGCCGCACATGTTGAGAGAGGGCAGCATTTTCAGGTTCAGCAGGATATGGGACCACCAGGATTTGTTGTCACCCATCCAGATTCCGCCGTACCGGTGCATGCCGATGTAGGAAGCCCGGGAGAACATAAGGATCCGTTTGTCGGGAACCAGACGTTCAAAGGCTTCTCCGGCTGCCCGGGTCATCTGATATCCGTACAGGTTGTGAACCCGGTCATGGCGGATCTGTCTGCCGTCGATATTATGATAAAACTGTTTATAATAATCCCGATTGTTGTGAAGTCCCTGCACCAGACCGGTAAAATAAAAGTATTTATCCAGATCCAGGTTCTGGCCCCGGAAGGTGCCGATCTCTTCGATCACTTCTTTTAAGCGGTCTTCGGTATAGAAAATGGCCGGTTCATTCATATCATTCCAGAAACCTTCGATTCCTTTATCCAGAAGAAACTGATACTGACTGCCGAACCAGTCTCTGGCTTCCTTATTCAGCATATCCGGAAGCATGGATTTACCGGGCCATACCGCAGCCACGAAGGGAGTTCCGTCTTCCCGTTTGCAGAAATATCCTTTTTTCATTCCCTCTTCATAGACCGAGTAGCCTTCTTCCTGCTTGACCCCTGCATCAATGATGGGTACCAGACGGATATGTTCTTCTTTTAATTCTTCCACCAGCTTGTCCAAATTGGGGAAGGTCTCCTCATTGACGGTAAAGTCCTTATAACGTTCCATGTAGTCGATATCAAGGTAGACCATATCCAGTGGGATATGAAGATCTCTGTGGTTTTTCACTACCTCACGGACTTCATCGGCACTCATGTAGCTCCAGCGGCACTGACCGTAGCCAAGAGCCCATCTGGGAGCAATGTAGCTGCGGCCGATGAGATGGCGGAACTGCCGGACAATGTCTCTGAGGCTGTCTCCTTCGATCAGGTACAGGTCCAGGTTCCAGTCAGAAGGCGTGATCGTCATCTGATCGTGGCGGGTGTATCCGATGTCGAAGGTGAGAATGCCGGGATAATCAATAAAGATTCCAAAAGTCTCCCGTCCGTCAACGATTAGAAAATTATGGGCTCCATACAGAGAACGCCGGTCTTCCAGATGTTCCGGTTCATCGCTGCATTTGCTCTCATAGATCCAGCCCCGTTTGTTGATACCCCGCACATTTTCTCCAAGACCGTAGATGCGGTCAGTCTCTCCCATCTCATAGGAAAAACTCAGGGACTCTTCCGAACATTTCAGGTAAGGGAGAGAATCCATACAGGCGGAAGGTTTCTGCAAAATGGCCTCCGTCTCGATCATAGTTCCAAATACAAATCTGCGTATCATATGTATTTACTCCTTTTCTGTGATCTGAAACAGTCTTGCCGCAAAGGGCAGATCTGTTGTGACAGTCAGGGTACGGCTGTCGGCATCAAATACGAAAGAAATCCGGTTTTTGGCAGGATAAATGCAGGAAACTGTAAGGCTTCTGGCATCCGGAGCGTGATGAAGGAACAGATCTTCAGGAAGAGGAAGCGTGCAGACATTTTCTGTGGCTTCTTCCCGTTTCCATACGGCCAGATAAGCGCAGGTTTCTGCTTTCATGCCAAGAGCTACCCATCCATCGGAGAGGTCTGCAAGGCCAAGGGGCCAGAAGGGGCGTGCAGTGGACAGAGCCTTTCTAAGCGTTTTGTATACGGCAATGCCTTCTTTAACCAGGGATCTTCTTGTCTCATCTACCTGTGCCAGATGACCGCTCTGATGAATGCGCAACAGCATGGCATTGATCATGTTGAAGACAGTTTCCTCACGGAGTGCTTCTTCGGTCTGCTCGGTCTCATGGTTCATGGGATAGGACCACACAGCAGCCTGTTCCGGAGTGACAG
>JAEDFS010000011.1 GCA_016297895.1 Marvinbryantia sp. | reverse complement strand
TTCATTATAACTAAATTTTTATCAAATGTCTATGTTTGACGAAAAATAATACGCTCGGGTGGAAACAAATGCCGGCTTCGCCGTCGCTTGTTTCCCTTCCTCGCTTTACATCATCGGTTCCATGGAAAGTGCCGGATGACCTTTTTCCTCCAGGAATGCCAGTAATGTTTCCGGATCTTCTGCAACAGTTTCATCTGCGATCATATCACAGAAGTTGTCGATTCCGTACAGTTCTTTTGCAGTTGCATTCAGTCTGTCTGCAACCTGATCTTTCAGATCCTTCGGCATCCATACGATACGCTCGACACCGCCTTCAGCCTTCATGAACTTCTTGGAAGCGATGAAGTGTTTACCATGTCCCATGAAACCAGGTGTCTGAACACCGCCGCCGGTCATGGAAGCCAGTTCCGGGAAGGTCATACCGATAGGAGTCATACCTGCATACTCACGGTTTGCGATACATACACCATTGGATAACGGTTCAATACCACAGATACACTCGAAGCATCCGCAGGATGTCATCGGTTTTTCAATGATAGAATACAGAGATACATCTTCCAGAGCACCCTGGGAGAATTTCTTAACTGCTTCGTTAACATCTTCGTACTCACCGATTCTCTCATCGATCGGTCTTTCTTTTGTGATTACCTGGCAGGGTCCCTGGGGATCCAGCTCGTTGGTTGCTTTTGCATCCAGCCATGAAACGGCACCGCAAAGACCAAGTCTCTCCGGAGTAACCACACATACATGGCTCGGGGAGAATGCCTGACACATGATACAGCTGTAGTATACATCTACACCTTCATCTGTCAGAGTCAGAAGTCTCTCATCACGTTTGTCAAACATCGGAGTTGCCAGTTCATGACGAAGCTTTGTACACTGTTCCGGATCTGTGATGACCTTAACCTGGCACTTGTCAACAACTGCCGCAAACTCGCTCTTTACTTTTGCGTAAAGCACTTCACCGATGTGTCTTGCACGGAAACCTGCATTGAAAGTATCTTTGCTGACACGAACACGGATCATATCACGCTGTCCGGTATGCATCATACCTTCTACACAGTTTAAGTAAGCATGGAACTTTCTTTCAAATACCGGCTCAAAGTCTGCCTGCATGCTCTTACCGGCAACTTCAACGATATAGGCAATGCTCTGCTTACTTCCTACCGGCATCTCATCGAGATCCGGTCCGATTACTTCGATCTTATGATCCTCTACTTCAGTTGCTTCTTTGGTCAGTACCAGCTCGAAGCAGTCTACACGGGAACCGTCAAATTCCACCTGCATATCGCCGCGGCGGATGATCTCACCTTCGAACGCGGAAGCAAATGCTACAGGGATATCAATATTGGTGATCTTGATCTTGATATCACGTGCTTCCAGAGAAGTTGCATTAAATTTGTCCACATCCGGCTGTCCGATAATGCTCTTCGGAACATTTGCATGAACAGCTGCCAGTGTATCTACATCGTTTGTAATTACCGGGAAACCAAGTGCTACTGCACCTGCACCACATGCTACGATAACCGGATCCAGCGGAGCAAATGCATTTACGAATGCCGGTACACGTTTGAAGGTGTATTCCATCAGACCTGCAGCATCGCCCGGTTTGATGTTACCGAAGATCAGAGCTGCTCTTACAGCAACGGATACTACATGGATCACAGAGGTAATGTCTTTTCCAAGAGGAATCACACGTACATTTGCGCCTGTCTTGTATCCCATTTCTTCACACTGATCGATGATACCGCCAACCAGAGTAACCAGGATACCCTGTGCCTGATAGCTCTTAACCAGAGCAACGCCCTCTTCAGCAGTCGGAGCTGCACCAATGATAACTGCTACACCCGGGATATCGCCTGTTACAAGGGGAACACCCAGTTCACGGATGATTGCATCTCCCAGATGTCCGTAGCAGGGAGCTTCATAGGGAGCTGCACCGTCAATATATTTCAGAACTTCAATAAACTCTGCGCAAAGTGCAGTAGCAACACCTGACATAAATACGTCATTCAGACGTTTTTCTCTTGTCATCAGAGTCTTTACAACACCAAGAGCTTCTTTCAGATCGCCAAGATTAGCGATCTTTGTACCTGTCACACCATAGTAACAGGGTAAGCTGTAAGCGGTATCCGGAAATGCAACCGCTTTGTCAGCGCCATGCTGTGCGATGGCTGCATCGATTGCTCCTTCTGTTAAGCCGTATACAGTATCGTTTCCACTAAATACAACATCAAATAATGTCACTGTATTATACCTCCATTCAGTTATTCAACTTTTCTTTAGACAGCGGCAGATTCATCAATGATCTGTTTTATCTTCCTGATTTCTTCCACAGCCTTTGGGCTGTAATCGTAAGGAGAAGAACCATTGCGGTCTGCATCAATTACCTCGGAATTGTAATGAATAAAGCCAAGCAGATCTTCTTCGGGAATCCGTGCACGGATAAACTCTTCATCCTTCTCGTCCCTTACCTTATTGGCAACCACACGTACCTGCTTCACTCCAAGATCGGAAGCCAGACGTTTGACATTTGCATACGTCTGGATGCTTCTTGCGCCCGGCTCAATGACTACAACAAACTGATCCATGCCAGATGTTGTTCCTCTGCCGAGATGCTCCAGCCCCGCCTCCATATCCAGTATGACCACATCTTCCCGGTGAAGTACCAGATTGTTAATGATCCGTTTCAGCATTACATGTTCCGGGCACACACATCCGCTGCCGGCAGTATCAACCGTGCCAAGAACCAGAAGTCTTACTCCGTTGCACATCTTCCCGTAGGTATCGGGGATGTCACTTACTTTCGGGTTAATCCGGTAAAATGTATTGTCTTCGTTTGCACCTGTACGTTCTTCTATCAGTTTACGCATTTTGGTAATGGGCACGATCTTCTCAAGTTCTTCCTCAGAGAAGCCCAGTGCCAGACCCAGATTGGCATCCGGATCTACATCCGCTGCCAGAACAGGTCTTCCTTCTTGTGCATATAATCTTGCAAGGGTGGCAGCGAAAGTGGTTTTGCCCACTCCGCCTTTCCCTGTCACTGCTATCTTCATTACAAATCATCCTTCTGTTTAGATGCCGATTGCATCACGTTTTTCTTCAATTCTTGCGATCATCAGGTCGCCCAGCTTGTCAATATCTTTTTCTACGGTATATGCTGCTTCTACCCAGTCTCTTACTCCGCTTGTCAGCAGTTCTGCCACCTGATCAGATCCGGATACATAGGGATCTACACCCAGGAAAGTATCGATACCGGTTGCCACTACATAGTTACCGATGGAAACAGCCTTCTCTGACATCCATTCCGGAGCACATCCCACTACAGGAAGCTGAGAAATATTCAGACCGGAATCCTTAGCCAGTTCAGCTACCAGGATCATCATACGGCTGATGTCTACACAGGAGCCCATGTGAAGTACAGGCGGGATATCTGCCAGTTCACATACTCTCTTCAGACCGGCACCGCAGAGATTCTTTGCTTCTTTGTCCATCAGGCCTGCTTTTGCTGCAGCCTGTGCGGAACATCCGGAAGCTACCACTACGATATCGTTAGCGATCAGTTTCTTCATCAGTTCGATGTGAGCATAGTCCGGTCTGATCTTCGGATTGTTACATCCAACCATGGCAACTGCACCACGAACAACACCGGATGTGATACACTCGATGAGCGGTTTGGTTGTTCCCAGAGTATCTACCTGAGAGTTTGTTACACCGTCAAGAGTCTTCACGATTGCTTCTACAGAATAACCAACCGTTGCTTTCTGTTTGATATCCGGAATGTAAACAAGATCCGGATTTCTGTTTTCAAAGTTATCGATTGCAGCTTTTACGATTGCCTTTGCATTCTCTGCAGCAGACTCAGCATTGAAACGGATAAATTCAGAATCCGGCATCTGAGCAATCGGAGAAGTTGTGATAAATTTTGTATGGAAGCATTTGCTTAAGGGGCCAAGTGCCGGGAAAATACACTGAACGTCAACTACGATTGCTTCGCAGGCTCCGGTCAGTACCACATTTTCCTGCTGCAGGAAGTTACCTGCCATGGGGATACCGCGGCGCATTGCCACCTCGTTGGAAGTACAGCAGACACCTGAAATGGTGATTCCCTTTGCTCCTTTGGATTTTGCGTATGCGATCATCTCCGGATCATCTGCATATTCACAGATCATCTCAGAAAGGGAAGGATCATGTCCGTGTACTACAATATTTACGTTTTCCACGTTCATAACACCCAGGTTCGCCTCTGTATCAATGGGCTTCGGGGTACCGAACAGTACGTCAGAGAACTCGGTACCAGCCATGGAACCGCCCCATCCGTCTGACAGTCCGGAACGAAGAGACTGACGGATCAGTGCTTCCGGTTTGGAGGAACATCCCATATGAGTCATATGTAAGGAACAGGAAACCTCACGGTCAATTGCACGCGGTGCGATCTCTTCTCTCTCCCAGATCTCCTGGGTGTGCTGCGGTGCTCTCTTTAAGAAGTTCTGATGCCCGAATACCTTACCATATTCGCCCATACCAAGTACTGCCATTTCATGAGCCAGATCATAGATATCTTTTCCTTCTGTCTCCACGCCCCACTCTTTCGCAATACGGATCAGTTTCTCAGGATCTTTTACCTTGTAAGGTCCTTCCGGTTTTGCACAGTACAGTGTATGGCAGATCTCACGGCCATGATCGGAGTGAGTTGCAGAACCGCCTGCTGTAAATTTCAGATAGTTACGAGCTACGATACCATGAACATCGCATCCGCAGATTCCTCTCGGAGCCTTCGGCGTAATACGGCAGGGTCCCATTGAACAGATACGGCAGCAGACGCCCTGCTCACCAAATTTACAATGAGGAGTCTGATTTGCCACTCTGTACTGCCATCCGTCAGCACCTACCTTTTTACCTGTCTCCAGCAACCGGTTGGTAGCTGCCTCCATTTCTTCCACTGTTGTTAATTTAAAGTCTCCCATTTTTACCTCCTTATAATCGGATTATGAAATCTCTAATTTATCTATGATACTGCGAAGAGCAGTTTTTACCGGCGATTCGTTGGGAAGCTGCACCGTCGGCCTGCCATCACAGTCATATTCGTAAACCTGTGCACTATGGGGAACCACTCCAAGCAGTGTCAATCCCTGCTTTTCAATTTCCTCCAAGGTGCCTTCATTGAGTTTTCCCTCCGGAGCACGATTGACGATCAGTCCCATGGTTTTGGGATTCAGACCGATTTCGCCAGCAAGAGAAGCGATCCGGCCTACAGCCTGTACTCCTCTTCTGGAACAGTCGCTTACCAGCAGGAGCATGTCCACCTTGGGCAGGATCCCCCGACTTAAATGTTCCATGCCCGCTTCGTTGTCCACCACTACATACGGGTAATTGGGAGTCAGTTTCTGAAGCTGGGTCTGAAGCAGACCGTTTACGAAACAATAACATCCTTTTCCCTGTGTTCTCCCCATAACCAGCAGATCAAAATCGTCATCTTCCACCAGACATCTGTTAAACATGATTTCCATGTAATCTGCCTTGGACATACTGGGAGGAATCGGATTGCTTGCGCTGTTCTCAGCACGCTCTACTTCCTCACGTACCTGTCCCAGCGTCATCTCAACCTCCACACCCAGAACCTCATTCAGGTTCGAATTGGCATCCGCATCCACTGCAAGAACAGGACATTTTCCCTTTTCGCAGAGATACTGGATCAGAAGACCGCATAATGTAGTTTTGCCAACGCCGCCTTTTCCGGCAACTGCTATTGTAAATGACATATACATGCACTCCTTGAGTAAAAATTCAAACTAATTTGTACTTTCCGGGCAGATGATCTCTACCCGGCCGCCGGTAAGATCTGCTTTTATGATAGATCCTTCCACGGTCTTGCGCTCACCCATGACATCCGTCATGGTAATGAGATTTCCATTTACCTCAATCTTGCTGACAAAATCAAGTACCACACTGTCAGGCTGATTGATATTGATCACTTTCGAAAGACACATCGGTATCACCTCCAAAGCGAAAAATGATCACTGTTTTACAAGTGAGAGCGCCAATCCCAGATACAGGTTTCCCTTCTGGAATTCATCCACAGCCTTCCGGATCTGCTCAGCAGCTTTTTCCTGCCCTTCTGCTGTCAGCTTTTCAGCCATCTGATCCAGTTCTGCCGCATGGTGAGTATTGTGATCCAGCATATATTTCAGAATTGCTTCTGTCTTACTGCCGGGAGCATCTTCCTCTCCATGGCTGCGACAATGTCCTTCGTGTCCATGGCAATGACTGCCTTCCTGACACGAAGATCCATGACAGTGTCCGGCATCTGCATGACTGTGTTCATGTTCATCCTCACGGCCCTCTGCATGACTGTGTTCATGAGTATGTTCATACGTATGGGTATGGGTATGCTCATGGTGTCCATGGGGGCAAAGATTGCCGTTCTCATCTTTGACAATGTGCACGCTATCTTCCTCCTTTCCATGTTGTATTGTTAATTTTTTGACAGGGATCATATTTATATCCCCACTATGGGGATAGTATAGCATAGACTTTCTGAAATCTCAACATGATAAATTGTATTTTTTTTCGTAATATTAGTACAATTTAACAAGATATTGGGGCTCGCGGGAGCAAAAAAGGAAGAAGGTGATTCTTCCTTCTTCCCTGTTTTCCGCTATGTCAGCATCATTCTGTCATTTGCAAACTCTCCGCCTCTTGCCTGTTCAAATTTCCGAAGCAGGTCGGAAACCTTCAGATTCTTTTTTTCCTCTCCCGACACATCATATATGATATGTCCCTCATGCATCATGATCAGACGATTTCCATGAGCAATGGCATCTTTCATATTATGAGTGATCATAATCGCCGTCAGATTATCCCCTGCTATGATCTTATCCGTTACTTCCAGCACTTTTGCCGCAGTCTTCGGATCCAGCGCTGCCGTATGCTCATCCAGCAGCAGAAGCTTCGGTTTCTTTAAGGTGGCCATCAAAAGAGTCAACGCCTGTCTCTGTCCTCCGGAGAGAAGGCCTACCTTCGTCGTCATACGTTCTTCCAGTCCCAGATCCAGGATCTTCAGCTTTTCCTTATACTCTTCCCTCTCTGCAGCTGTGATCCCGCGTTTTAAGCTCCTTCTTGTTCCTCTTCTGGCAGCCAGTGCAAGATTCTCCTCGATCTGCATACCTGCAGCCGTTCCGGTCATGGGATCCTGGAATACTCTTCCCAGATATTTTGCGCGTTTGAATTCGGGAAGCTTTGTGACATTGATGCCGTCGATGAGGATTTCTCCTTCATCCACAGGCCATACTCCTGCGATCGCATTCAGTGTCGTAGATTTACCCGCTCCGTTTCCGCCAATGACAGTAGCAAAATCGCCTTCATTCAGCACCAGATCAATTCCGGTCAGTGCTTTCTTTTCATTCACCGTACCCGGATTAAATGTTTTCTTGATTCCACTCAGTTTAAGCACGTCCGGCACCTCCTTTTTTCCCTGCTTTAGCAAAATATTTTCCTTTCAGATGCGGGATAGCAAGGAACACCGCCACTACCAACGCAGAAAGAAGCTTCAGGTCATTGGAATTCAGTCCCAGCCACAATACAAACTGAAGCACCAGGTAATATATAATTGCACCAAGGGCAACAGCAATCAGCTTGGAAGCAAAGTTATGTGCCAGTTTTCCAAACACCACTTCTCCGATAATAACGGCTGCCAGACCGATTACAATGGCACCGCGTCCCATATTCACATCGGCAAATCCCTGATACTGGGCATACAGTCCGCTGGCCAGTGCCACGATTCCGTTTGACAGCATCAGTCCGATGATCTTCATAAAATCCGTGTTAATGCCCTGGGCTCTTGACATATTCTGATTTGATCCGGTAGAACGGATTGCACAGCCAAGCTCTGTACCGAAAAACCAATAGAGCACCGCAACGATTGCGATCACAAAAATCGCAACTACAAAAATCGTATTTTTATAAAAGGGCACACCTTTGATATAACGCAGTGAAACGATCAGATCATATTTATCCACACTGATTGCCTGATTCGCCTTTCCTCCCATGATCCTCAGGTTAACGGAGTACAGACCAAGCTGCGTCAGAATCCCGGAAAGGATCGCCGGAATTCCCATGGCTGTATGAAAAATACCTGTCACCAGACCTGCCAGCATTCCCACTATAAATGCACACAGCAAAGAAACCTGGACAGAATATCCGTTTGTCATCATGATAATGCATACCGCTCCTCCGGTACACATGGTGCCATCCACTGTCAGATCGGCAAGATCCAGGATCTTATAGGTGATGTACACTCCAATCGCCATAATTCCCCAGATCAGCCCCTGTGCGCAGGCACCGGGCATTGCATTAATTAGTGTTCCTATGTTCACTGCTCTTTCCTCCTGAAAAAAGGCTGCTGCACGTTTTTGCTTCCATGCAGCAGCCTACGTTATTCTAATTTTCACTCAAAAGAGTATTCTTGTCAAGCTTATTCTTCAGCAATTGCTTCATAACCTTCCGGAATTGTAATTCCCAGTGCTTCGCATCTCTCTGCATCATATTTCTTTACAAACTGCGGAGCAAATTCAATCGGCATTGTGCTGATATCTGCACCATTTACCAGAACCTCATAAGCCATCTCACCGGTCTTGTATCCGATATCATAATAGCTGATAGACAAAGTTGCGATACCGCATCCGCTGCAGATTCCCTCTTCACCTGCGATGATCGGCACACCTGCCGGTTCACAGATGTTGTTAATGATCTCTGTATTGGAAGCTGCTGTATTGTCTGTCGGAACATAGATTGCATCACATTCGGTAGAAGCAGTCGTTGTAATGGAAGCAATATCATTGGAATCTGCGAATGTATAGGTCTTCACTTCGATTCCTGCTTCTTCCAGACATTTCTGTACGGTATCTGCCTGGTATACAGAGTTTGGCTCTGCGGAGCAGTACAGAAGACCTACGGTCTTTGCGTCCGGAAGCAGCTCTGCGAACATTGCTGCCTGCTGATCAAGCGGTGCCAGATCAGAAGTACCGGATACGTTGATTCCGGTGGTTCCTGTCCACTCTTCATCCGGAATATCCATTGCAACATTATATACAGATACAGAAGTGCCCAGAATCGGAATATCTGCTGTACCGGCCATAGCTGCCTGAAGAGCCGGCGTTGCATTTGCCATGATCAGATCTACCTCATTGGAAACAAACTGATTCACGATGGTTGCACATGTTGCGGAATCACCGGAAGCATTCTGCTCGTCAAAGTTTACTTTATCTCCCAGCTTTTCTGTCAGGGCATCTCTGAATCCAAGAGTTGCCTGATCCAGTGCCGGATGCTGTACCAGCTGACAGATACCGATATTATATGTCTGATCCTCTGCATTTACTGCAACTCCGTTTGCTGCTGCGATAGATACTACCATACCTGCAGCAATTGCTTTTGAAATTACTTTTTTCATCCCAATCTCCTCTTTTCCTGATTATTCTATCAGCACTTTACCCCTTTAAAGTGTAACGGGTTAATGTGTGTTAGTAAAAATATACACCATATCTCAAAATACGTCAAGAAAAATGTGAAAAACATCCAGTCATAACCACTCTCAATGCTGACTAGGCCCAGACAGAATCCTCCGCTTCCGATTTTCTGGTTCGAAGCATCAGCTCTTTCACAGCCACATCCGCTTTTTTCCCCTCAAAAAGCACCTGATTCACCTGCTCCACGATGGGCATCTCGATCTGATACTTTTTCGCCAGACCCATGGCAGCTTTCGCTGAATATACCCCTTCCACTACCATCTGAACCTCTTTCATGGCTTCTTCCATGGTATAGCCTTTGCCGATCAGATATCCCGCCTTACGGTTCCGGCTGTGGACGCTGGCACAGGTCACAATGAGATCACCGATACCGGTAAGTCCGAAGAAGGTCTCCGGCTTTCCGCCCATGGCAATACCAAGTCTTGAGATCTCCGCAATTCCTCTGGTGATCAGAGCTGCTTTCGTATTATCGCCATATCCCAGCCCATCTGCCGTTCCGGCTGCCAGAGCGATCACATTTTTCAGGGAACCTCCCAGTTCGATTCCCAGCATATCCGGGCTGGTATACACGCGGAACACGTCACTGATAAAAATATTCTGCAGATATTCCGCTGTTTGTCTGGAATGAGCTCCCACTACACAGGTAGTCGGGAGGCTGCGGCTGACCTCCTCCGCATGGCTTGGCCCGGAGAGAACTGCCGCATCGATTCCCGGCATTTCTTCTTCCATAATGTCTGTCATCGTATAGAAGGTTCCTTCCTCGATCCCCTTGGATACATTGACGACCACCTGACCTTCTTTCACGAACTCTTTCATCATCCGGCTTGTGCTTCTGATATAAGGAGACGGCACTGCCAGAACCAGCGCCTCTTTGTCGTCCATGGTTTTCTCCAGATCTGTTGTAAAGCAGATCTTTTCCGGAATTTCAACACCGGGAAGCTTGGATTCATGCCTCCTTGTGGTATTCAACATGTCTACTTCTTCCTGACTGATGGACCAGACCGTTACCTGGTGACCATTGTTATGAAGCAGGATTGAAAGAGCGGTTCCCCAGCTTCCTGCACCGATTACACCAATCTTTGCCATAATCTTCCTCCGTTACTGTTTATTTTTCCTGCTCAGATATGTTTTCCGTTCCGTACCTGCCAGGAGTCTCTTAATGTTTTCTCTATGCTTCCAGAATGCCAGTACCGCCATCAGCAGGATCAGTACATACATCTCATACAGAGCAGGCTGGCTCATGTGAAACTCTCCCATCTGCCCCAGAGCAATGATCTCGATCACCAGTCCCACATAAATCAACAGAGATCCGAGAGAAACATAATGCGTCGTAAGAAAAGCGCCAAAAAAAGTCAGAATTCCAAGCACTGCTATGACCGGATGCAGAGAAATCACGATTCCTGCGGTAGCCGCAATTCCCTTTCCTCCCCGGAAATGAAGATAAAACGGATAATTATGCCCAAGGATCACCCCTGCCGCTCCGTAAAGCTCCAGAAGAGGAAGAATATCCGGGTGTCCCCGTCCAATCAGGAACCTCACCACCAGTACCGCCGCCACACATTTGAGGCAGTCCCCCAGAAAGGTCAGGATACCGGCCTTCGTTCCCATAGTCCTTATCATATTTGTGGTTCCTGCATTCCCGCTTCCGTAATCCCGAATGTCAATTCCATGACGTTTTCCTATAATATAGCTTGTCTGAAACAGGCCAAACAGGTAACCTGCCGCCAGACAGATCAGACGAATCCCCATTATTTTTCTTTTTCCTTTCGTTCCCTGATAATAAATTTCAAAGAGGTACCTCGGAATCCGAAGGTATCCCGGATCTTGTTTTCCAGATATCTGGTATAAGAAAAATGCATCAGTTGTTTATCATTTACAAAAATTACAAAAGTGGGCGGTTTGACAGACACCTGAGTGATATAATACAGCTTTAACCGTTTTCCCTTATCGGAAGGCGGCTGCTGCAGTGCCACTGCCTCTGACAAAATCTCATTCAGCACACCTGTGGCGATACGCATCGTCTGGTTTTCGATGATCATATCGATCTTTTCAAAGACCTTTGTCAGTCTCTGTCCCGTCTCGGCAGACACAAACATGATCTCCGCATAGGGCATAAAAGAAAGGGTCTCTCTTACTTTATTCGTGTATTTGTAGATGGTCTTGTCGTCCTTCTCCACTGCATCCCATTTATTGACCACGATAAGGATTCCTTTCCCGCGGTCATGGGCGATTCCGGCGATCTTGGCGTCCTGCTCTGTCACACCTTCTGTGGCATCGATCACAACGACTACCACATCTGCCCTCTCCACGGCAGTCACAGTACGGATAATGCTGTACCGCTCCAGTTCTTCCCTGATCTTGCTTTTTCTTCGAAGACCTGCCGTATCGATAAATACATACTCTTTTCCTTCCCAGGTAACCGCCGTGTCAATGGCATCTCTCGTCGTCCCCGCAATATTGGAAACGATCAGACGTTTTTCCCCCAGAAGCTTATTTATAATAGAAGATTTTCCCACATTGGGCTTTCCTACCACAGCGATCCTGGGTCTGTCATCCTCTTCCTCTTCTCCGTTTTCCTCCGGGAAATATCTTGCAACTTCATCCAGCATGTCTCCAAGGCCCTGTTTGGATACCGCAGAGATGGGAATGGGATCTCCGATTCCCAGATTATAAAACTCATACACATCCGGCAGGCTCTTTTCATAATGATCTGCCTTATTCACTACCAGCACCACCGGTTTGTGGGATCTTCGAAGCATATCTGCCACTTTGGAATCCGAATCCACAAGTCCCTGTTTGACATCCACTATAAAAATGATCACGTCTGCGGTATCGATAGCAATCTGGGCCTGCTCTCTCATCTGGGATAAAATGATATCACTGCTTTCCGGTTCGATTCCGCCGGTATCGATCAGCGTAAAGCTATAATTGAGCCACTCCACATCCGCATAGATCCTGTCTCTGGTCACTCCAGGTGTATCTTTTACAATTGAAATATTTTCTCCTGCCAGTGCATTGAACAATGTAGATTTTCCTACATTCGGCCGTCCAACAATGGCTACGATCGGTTTACTCATAATCATTCACCTCATATGGCTGTGCGCATCCTCCCAAATCTGTCTGTTCTTCCAGAAGCAGGGCCCGCACAAAATCTTTCCCGCTTGATTTTACAATAATCATCTCCGTTTGTAAAGTCCTCTCCAGTTCTTCCACCGTGACGTCATCCAGTAAGATCCTCTCTCCGCTTCTTAACATGTTGCTGCTGATCAGAAGTTTTTCCCCCAGGGGCTTACCCGCAAGCTGTGCGCTCAGATCTTTTCCGGTAAGAAGGCCGGCTACTGTGATCCGTTCTCCGAAAAAATTATTTCGAATGGGATAAATATGAATCTTCACAGAGGGGTATTTTTCGGTTACCCAGTCTGCCGCCCGACGAATATGAGGTGCTGCCAGCATTCCTGTGGCAATCGAGATCTCATGACTCCTTCCGTCTCCGGAACGCTGTTTCAACTCTTCTTTCACTTCCTCTATGAAAAGACGGAGCATTCCCACCCCATTTTCCAGCTGAAGGTATCCGTCATAGCTCTCTTCCGCCGGAAGCTCTTCCTCCGCCAGAAGATACCACTCATCCCCTGCATGTATAAAATGGGTTCCATGTTCCTTATACAGGCGCTCCTGCCAGGAATGGATCACTCTCAGCACTTCTCTTGCCTCTTCTCTGGTAAAGGGTTCCAGCGGATACAGCCCCTCCCGGTACCTGGACAGCCCCACAGGTACCACAGATACACTGACCAGAGAAGGAATATATTTTATCAGCTGCTCGATGGAATACTCCAGTTCTTTTCCATCATTTACCCCACGGCACAAAACGATCTGTCCGTTCAGCTCAATACCGGCTTCCACCAGGCGATCCACTTTTTTCAAAGCCTCACCGGCAAACCGGTTATTCAGCATCCTGCAGCGAAGCTCGGGGTTCATGGTCTGAAAAGAAATATTAATCGGAGACAAATGATAACGGATGATCTGATCCATATCCCGTTCACTCAGATTTGTCAGCGTAATATAATTTCCCTGCAAAAAGGAAAGCCTGGAATCGTCATCTTTAAAATATAACGTCTCTCTCATTCCCGGAGGCATCTGATCAATAAAACAGAAAATACATTTATTTCGGCAGGAGTGATAGGAATCCATCATCCCGTTTTCGAACTCCAATCCCAGATCCTCTTCAAACTCTTTTTCAATCTCCAGTTCCCACTCCTCACCGTTCGCTTTTCGAATCACGACCGTAAGATATTCTTCATTGCACAGATAATGATAATCCAGCACATCTCCTACTTCTTTATCGTTAATCGTAAGGAGCTCGTCTCCCGGTTCGATCTCCAGTTCCTCCGCAATACTTCCCGGAAGCACACGGTCCACAATATGGTGTTTTTTCTTTTCACTCATACACTTCTTCTCCTTCATCGCAACTTCATCATACTAAATTCATCCTCAAATTGCAATCCCTCTTCTTTACAGGAATTTTACACCGATTTTTCCAAAATTCGACAATTGTCTTGACGGAAACTTTTTCAGCAACTATACTGTAGGATGTGAAATGGATCAATACACCATCCGGTGTTCTAAAATTATGACCTAAAATTGGAGGTACTCATGTCAACTTATTTTGATTCTCTGCGCCAATCCATTCCTGTAGCTCCGCTGAAGCTGGCTGCTACAGAAGGGGCACGCGATTTTGCAGCAAAGGTAAACGACACCCTAGTGTCCTATCGTCATACCAATCCTACTCACGATCTCAACAATGCCGCTTTTCGTGGTTACTATGAAGACAGCTATCTGCTGGACTGCGCCTGCCCCAGATTTGGGTCCGGCGAAGGAAAAGGTATTATTAACGATTCTGTCAGAGGAAGCGACCTGTATATTCTTTCTGACATCACCAATTACAGCCTGACTTACAGCGTATGCGGAATGACCAATCATATGTCTCCGGATGATCACTATCAGGATATCAAGCGTCTCATTTCCGCCAGCGACGGAAAAGCAAAACGTCTGAATGTGATCATGCCTTTCCTTTATGAAGGCCGTCAGCACAAACGTTCCGGCCGCGAGTCTCTTGACTGTGCCCTGGCTCTCCAGGAACTGGCGAACATGGGAGTGACCAACATCATCACCTTCGATGCCCACGATCCCAGAGTACAGAATGCGGTTCCTCTCATCAGTTTTGATACCTTCATGCCTACCTATCAGTTTTTAAAAGCGATTCTGGAATGTACTCCCGATTTTCGCATCGACAGCGATCATCTGATGATCATCAGCCCGGATGAAGGAGCTATGAGCAGAGCGGTCTATTTTTCCACCATCCTCGGTGTAGACATGGGTATGTTCTATAAACGCCGGGATTATTCCACCGTAATAAATGGCAAGAATCCCATCGTGGCCCATGAATTCCTTGGGGATTCCGTAAAGGATAAAGATGTCCTGATCGTCGATGATATGATCTCTTCCGGCGAAAGTATGCTGGACGTAGCAAAACAGTTAAAAGAACGACAGGCAAGAAGGATCTTTGTCTGTACCACTTTCGGTCTTTTTACAGACGGTTTCGACAAATTTGATGATTACTATAACAAAGGCTATCTGGACAAGCTCATCACTACGAACCTGAATTACCGTGATCCCGAGATCTATGAAAAGCCTTATTATAAAGAAGCAGATATGACCGGCTTTATGGCCAGCATCATCGATTGTCTCAATCACGATGTATCTTCTTCTTCTCTGATCACTCCTACGGAAAAGATCCAGAAGCTGCTTGCAAAAATTCAGAAATAAAACCTTGTGAGGGTGCGGCTCAAATGAGTCACACCCTCCCCTTTTTAAATCATCTGTTTTGTCAGCTTTTGCTTCATCCGTTCAGCCTGTCATAATACCCTTTTTTATCCAGATACATCCTCTCATCCGCCTTCTCCAGCAAAAACCTCATAGAACAGTCGGGATACTCGGCAGACAATGCATAACCGGCTGCATAGTAAAGCTGCACTCTGCCTTCCGCAGAGTTGTATTCATTCACCGCTTCTGCAATATCTCCCAGAATCTTTTCTGCCATGCTTTCGTCACACTGTTTGAGCACCGCTATAAATTCATCGCCTCCATACCGTCCCAGAAAGGCCCGGGCCGGCATATTTTGTCTCAGTATATCCGAAAACCGGAAAATCAACTCATCGCCTGCTTCGTGACCCAATGTATCATTTACTTTTTTCAGCTGATTCAGATCAAACATGATCAGGCAGGTCTGTTCGTCGAGAACGGTTTCATCCATTACAATCTCTCTGCACCGGCTTCTGTTAAACAATCCCGTGCCGATATCCACATTGGCCTCATAACTCAATTCCGAAATGGTCATAACTCCCATGGTCACAATGTATAGCAGAAAAACCGCAATGGTATTCAGCATTCCTGCAGAATTATCATTTATATAGTATAGTACCAGGTCCAGTACTGCAGCTGTCACACACAGAAGAAAGCAGATACAGGTAATCCTGCTCTTTCTGCTTGCAGGTTTCCGCAGAAGTTCACCCACAACTGAAACGATTACTGCAATCACCGTTAATGCAATCATACAGTGAGTTGCCAGCAGGCTTTCTCTCAGGTCCATCTTTCCTGTAAACTGCAGTGCGGTCTGAACCCCACATACAAAAACGGAGACAATACATACAAGATTTAAAAAACGGAATCTTTTTTTCTCTATCTGCTTTTCCAGAAACAGAATGAACGGAACGGGTAACAGGGTCATCATGACAAGTGACGCATATGACAGCAGAAGATCATGTCCCCTGATCAGGAGTGTAATCGACCTGATATCTGTCAGCTTCCAGAAGCCTAAAAATACTGAAAAAACTCCCAGGTAAAACAGGCTGTTGTCATGTTTTTTCCGGAACATCCAGAAAAGTGACACTCCGATAAATATGACACCTGCTCCGATTGCCAGGATACTTAACACAAAACCATCCACATCATGTTTTACACTGCCCGCTATGATGGAATGTCTTGAACCGACCAGAAAAACAGTCTCTCTATCTCTGACAGCTTCATATGCAGGAGTCAGTATCACCCGGATCTGTTTTCCCGAATCCTGAGAAAATAAGGGAATCATGACCCATCCGCATCCGGTACTTTTGCTGACTGCATGCCTGTTCCCGGGCATCTGGCTGTATACCAGTTCCTCATTCAAAAAAATCTGTATATAATGATGAACCTGATAAAATGCGAAACAATTATCACCCTCGTCAAGATTACCTAGATTTAAAACATATTCCCTTTTTATTCCAATAGGTGCATCCGGATCCTCAGCCTCGTGGTACAAAGACGCATCCAGAATCCGATATCCCTGAACGCTTCTGTTTTGAATAATTTCACTTTTTTGTGTGAGGTCGATATAAAACAGCAGCGCAATCATGCACAGACTCACCAACAAAAATGAAAGTACGATTAATCTATAATTCCTGCTTTCCTTCTTCAAACGGTATCACCCTCTTTTCGAATGGATCATTGAACAGCATACAACAATCATGAAAAAATCACTTCATTTTATTTCCAGAAACGCAGCCAGATTTCCACGCCTTCCTTTTGATGCTCTGTGAGAAAACAGCAATTCAGGATTGCAGCAGGTACAGAGATCCGTGACGGAAATCTGTTTTTCCGGGATCCCTGCCTCTTTCATCACATACTGATTTGCTCTCCAGAGATTCAGCTGATACTTTCCCTCCGTTGTCGGATAAAACAGCTCAGGCCAGTAATTCTCAGAAAAAGCCTTACGGAATTCACAGATCACATCATCACTCACTTCATAACAATCCTGGCAGATCGACGGACCGATTCCTGCGATGATATCTTTTGGATTGCTCCCGTACTCCTTCTGCATCTTTTCCACCGTAGCTTTTCCGATCTTCCCCACTGTCCCTCTCCACCCGGAATGGGCAAGACCAATGGCCCGTTTCACCGGATCCACAAAATAAAGAGGTACGCAGTCTGCATAAAACGTAGCGAGAACCAGACCCGGCACATTCGTGATCAGTCCGTCCACATCGTGATAATCTCTGGGTCTTGCAAATCCTTTTCCCCGATCCTCTTCCGATACCTTACGCACGTTGACCGTATGAGTCTGATCAGAAAACACCAGATTCTCCGTGGAAAAACCCATGGCCATGCCGATTCTGCGATAATTTTCCCTCACATTTTCTTCCTTATCTCCTCTGGAAAAGCTGAGATTCATGCTGGAGAGATGATCCTCACTCACTCCACCGAGCCTGGTGGAAAAACCATGGCGCACACCCGGGATCAGTTCCAAAGCTGGAAACGTCAGCCATACGACACCCTCTCTTTCATTTACGATCAGTTCTTCTCCCGTTCCTTTTCTGATCAGTTCCATTCCTTATCCTTTCCCCGATTTAAAACTCAGAAAGCATTCTTTACGTGGCAGATGGTATCTCCGGTGATCCCGATCACATCAAACCGACAGGGCTGATCTGTTCTGCAGTGATGACGATGGAGGTATTCTCCGGCAACCTTCCGGATGATCTGCTGTTTTCGCCGGTCTACCGCTTCCAGCGCCGTTCCCATTCTGCTGTCCTTTCGATACTTTACTTCCGCAAAAACCAGATATCTGCCGTCCATCAGGATCAGATCGATTTCCCCGATTCTGGTACGATAATTCTTTTCCAATATGCGGCACCCCTGCTTCTCGAGAAAATCTGCCGCCATCTCCTCATATCTGCTTCCTGTTTCTCTCTTATTCACCGTCAAACTTCCACAAAATTTTTAATAAATGACGCCCTGTGTATCGGCGAGGGGCCATATTTTTTTATCGCAGCAATATGAGCTGCAGATCCATACCCTTTATGTCCTGCAAAACCATATTCCGGCATGACCGTATCGTATTCCATCATCAGGCGGTCTCTGGTCACTTTGGCGATCACACTTGCCGCTGCAATAGACAGACTTTTGGAATCTCCTTTCACAATTGGCACCTGCAGGATTTCCACTTCCGGGATTCGTACCGCATCATTGAGCAGGATCTGGGGCCGCACGGAAAGAGCATCAATTGCCTGACGCATTGCTTCATAGGTGGCCTGCAGGATATTTATCTCATCGATTCTTGCCGGAGAAGCCATTCCGACACCTACCGAAACTGCCTGTTTCATGATCTCGTCATACAACTGATCCCGGCGGGCCGCAGAGAGCTGTTTGGAATCATTGAGGTACGGTATCTTACAGTCTTTGGGAAGGATCACCGCTCCCGCTACCACCGGACCTGCCAGAGGACCCCTGCCGGCTTCATCAATTCCGCAAATATACGTAAGATCCGGATACATACGCTCAAACTTAAGCATCCCTTCCAGACGTATTTCTTCTTTTTTCCAGTCATCCAGCTTTTTCTGATACCGCCCAAGAAGCGTCTTCACTCCGGACCGGCAGTCATTTTCATAAATACGAATCAGACCATACCATTCCTCCCGGTTACCCTTTTCAAATTCTTCCCGAATCTGTGAGATCTTCTTCTCCATGTTATTCTAAACTTCCTCCGTCTGTTCCAGCGTAATTCTTCCGATCTTTCCGCTTCTGAAGTCATCCAGAAGGATTCCCGCAGCCTTCGCAAGATCCAGTTCCTGTCCTTTTAACAGACATCCCCGGCTTTTTGCAATAGCTTCCAGCATTTCCAGACCAGAGTGATTCTCTTCACAGCCATATCGCCGATTCAGAACCCCCGCATAACGTTCCTTTAAAAAGGCGATCAGCTGAAGTGCCAGTTCCTCCGTATTAAGGATCTCATCATTTATGGAACCGATCATGGCAAGGCGCATTCCCACCTTCTGGTCTTCAAACTTCGGCCAGAGAATTCCAGGGGTGTCCAGCAGCTCCAGATTTTTATTCAGACGGATCCACTGTTTTCCTTTGGTAACGCCGGGCTTATTTCCTGTCTTTGCACATGCTTTTCCCGCATAACTGTTGATAAAAGTAGATTTTCCCACATTCGGGATTCCAACTACCATCGCACGGACAGGACGGTTTTTGATACCACGTTTTATGTCTCTCTCGATCTTTTCTCTGCAGGCATCCTGTACCGTCTGATTTATGGATTTTAATCCTTCTCCGGTTCTGGAATTGACCTTTACGACAAAATAACCTTTTTCCTGAAAATATGCCATCCATTTTTCATTTTCAGCACTATCTGCCAGATCCGCCTTGTTCAGCAGAATCAGGCGGGATTTCTGCTTCCCCAGTTCATCAATATCGGGATTTCTGCTGGATAGTGGTACTCTGGCATCTACCAGTTCAATCACCAGATCGATCAGCTTTATATTCTCCTGCATCATACGCTTTGCTTTTGTCATATGACCGGGATACCATTGATAATTCATACTTATTCCTTTCTCATTCCACTAATCCAAAGCTATCTGTGGGAAAGATCCGAATCCAGACCTTACCTTCAATATAATCGGCATCTACAAGGCCAATATCCGCATATCTGCTGTCTTCACTGTTATTTCGGTTATCTCCCAGCACGAAATACTCTTTCACCCCCAGCGTGATTGGATCCGATGCCAGTCCCGCATTGGTCATGGAAGGATAATCCGACTTTTCCAGATATACTTTATCATTAATATAGATCATTCCATCTTTGATCTGCACAGTTTCTCCCGGAAGTGCAATCACCCGTTTGATATGGGTGTGTGAAGTAGTACTCCCGTTGGGTTTAAACGCAATGATATCTCCCCTTGCAGGATTTCCCGCACGATATGCCAGAGTATTTAAAAGAACCCGGTCACCATCTGCAAGAGTCAATTCCATGGACTCGCCCACATTCGTTCTGGCCTGTCCAAAGAAAAACACCACTACAAATGCAAACATCACTGTGACCACGATCTGAAAGATCCACAGCAGAGTACTTCCCACTTTTTCCTTTATTGACCTCTGTTCCTTCTGTCTTCTTCTGACACTGTGTTTTTCTCTTCTCATCTTTGACATTCCTTTGCATATCATCCGACCCGGAGGGGCTTTTGGTGGAACCCGGAAAATGTACAGCAATTTCACGGGTCACAAAAAGGCTGTCAAAAGACAGCCTTTTTTACTATTTTACTAATTCTTTCACCTTTGCACTCTTACCAACACGTGTTCTTAAGTAATTCAGTTTGGCACGTCTTACTTTACCCTTTCTGATTACTTCTACTTTTTCAACGTTCGGAGAATGTAACGGCCATGTCTTTTCTACGCCGATTCCGTTAGAGCTCTTTCTTACAGTGAAAGTTGCACGGATACTTCCGCCCTGTTTCTTAATTACAGTTCCTTCAAACACCTGTACACGTTCACGGTTACCTTCTTTGATCTTACCGTATACTCTTACGGTATCACCCACATTAAACTGGGGTACTTCAGCTTTTAACTGAGCAGCTTCGATGTTTTTGATAATTTCCTGCATTGTGTGCCTCCTTATTATTTTGGACGTTCATAATACAAATCTGTAACAGAGGACCATCTCATTTTCTCACAACGTAAATAATTTTAACATACCGGTCAGCAAAATGCAAGAAAAATTTCTTCTATTCTTCTGTGTTTTCTTCCGCTGATTCTTCAGCTTCTTCTGCTGCGTCTTCGATTTCTTCTGCTTCCTCTTCTTCTGTTTCCTCTGTTCCAGTCTCTTCTTCGGACTTTTTTTCAGAATCATCCTCCTCTGTCGTCTCAGAAGTCTCTTCGGTGACTGTCTCCGCAGCCTCTTTTTCCTCTTCCGGAAGTTTTTCCTTCAACGCTTTGATTTCTTCCTCCAGACCTGCGATTTCTGTATACAATGTGTTGATTGCTGTGATATGCGTCAGGAATTCTGTAGTCTCATCCTTATGTGCTTCGTAGAATTCTTTTCCCAGCGCCTGAAACTCATCTTCAATTTTTTTCTTTTTTCCGAGAACCTTTGTGTGCAGTGACGCAATTTCTGCTACCTCTCCCGTTTTTTTCATTACATTCTGCCCGATATTGGCAATCATTTTTCCAAAATCCTCAAACATCATACCCTTCTCCTTTCAATAACACTTTTTCTTTTTCTGTGAGCTGCGCTTTTTCAAGCAGATCCGGTCTCCACTTTGCAGTACGCAGGACGGACTGCTCCCTTCGCCATTTCTCCACATTGGCATGATGACCGGACATCAGCACAGAAGGTACCTTCTTTCCTCTCCATTCTTCAGGTCTGCTGTACTGTGGATATTCCAGCAGATGATCCTGAAAAGACTCATATTCCGCTGAATCTCCATTATTCAGTACCCCTTCCACCAGTCTGGAAATGGTATCGATCATAACCATGGCCGGAAGTTCTCCGCCTGTCAGTACATAATCGCCGATAGACACATAATCGGTAACGATCTCCTCCAGCACTCTTTCATCAATTCCCTCATAATGGCCGCAGAGAAATACCAGTTCCTCTTCTTTTGCGAACTCCTTTGCCATTTCCTGATGAAAAGTCTGACCCTGGGGCGTGAGATAGATCGTACGCAGCTTCTTCCCCGCCTGTGCTTCCAGAGACTGATGTGCCTGGTACACCGGTTCAGCCTGCATTACCATTCCTGCCCCTCCCCCATAGGGATAATCATCCACCTTACTGTGCTTATTATTCGCAAAGTCCCGGATATTCACGGCATTTAAGGAGATCAGCCCCTTGGCGATGGCTCTTCCCGTAATGCTGGTATTCAGCCCCTGCTCAATCATCTCAGGAAATAAAGTCAATACATGAAATTTCACAGAAGTCCCTCCAGTAAATGAACTGTCATCCTGTTTTCCTCCAGGGATATCTCTATAATACAATCTTTTATGTTCGGTATCAAGACTTCTTTTTGATTTTCCATAGTTATCACATAGACATCATTCGCACCTGTCTGTATCACCTCTGTGAGTGATCCCAGATGCACTCCCGTATCTTCCCAGACATCCAGGCCGATCAGATCGCAGATAAAATACTCTCCCGGTTTTAATTTCACCGCATGTTCTCTGGTCACCAGAAGAGGGCAGCCTTTAAACTTTTCCACATCATTGATCGTATCGATCCCTTTGAATTTCAGGATCACCATATTTTTAAAAAACTTCACCTGCTCGACATGCAGGGTCTGTCTTTCTCTTTTTCCTTCCAGTATCACTTCTTTTAATTTTTTGAAACGTCTTACATCATCGGTGGTGGGAAATACCTTGACTTCCCCTCTCACTCCATGCGTAGAGGTGATAATTCCTACCTGTAAATATTCTTCCATAGCCCCTCCGACAGGAAACTCTGCTTCGCTCCTGTATGATAATCAAATATCCGCACAAGTGCGGCTTCCCGACTCGCTGTCTGCAGAAAAAAAGGAGGTATATCCATACCTCCCGTTTCTTACTGCATGATATCCACAATCACTTTTTTATCGCTTCTGGATGATGCGGCTTTTACAACAGAACGGATTGCTTTTGCGATCCTTCCCTGTTTGCCGATGACTTTCCCCATATCCGACTGGGCAACCTTTAATTCGATCACGGTAGATTTACCGTTCTCTTTTTCTGTTACCACCACTTCTTCCGGATGTTCCACAAGTGATTTGGCAATTACTTCCACTAACTCCTTCATTACCAGTCACCCCTATCTTACTTCTCGATGCCGGCTAATTTGAAGAGTTTTCCTACAACTTCTGTCGGCTGAGCACCATTTGCAAGCCACTTCTTAGCCAACTCCTCATTTACCTTGAATTCGCTCGGGTCAGTATTGGGATTGTAAGTACCGATTTCTTCGATGAATTTACCATCTCTCGGAGATCTGGAATCCGCAACAATGATTCTATAGAAAGGAGCTTTCTTCTGTCCCATTCTTCTCAATCTGATTTTAACTGCCATTGTATTTTCACCTCCTTAAATTTCTTTGCATTTATTGTTAAAAGGGAAGTCTGAATCTTCCTCTTTTACCACCTTTTCCACCCATCATACCAGGAAGCTGCTTCATCATCTTGCGTGCCTGGTCAAACTGTTTTACAAGCCGGTTTACTTCACTGATATCCACTCCGGCTCCTGCCGCAATCCGCTTTTTTCTGGACGGATTTAAAAGATCCGGATTGCTTCTCTCTGCCGGTGTCATCGACAGGATAATGGCTTCATTCCGTGCAAGGGCTTTCTCATCGATCATGCCCTCCACATCTTTCATTTTGTTTCCGCCAAATCCCGGCATCATACTGAGCACACTGGAAATGCCTCCCATATTCTTCATCTGGTTCATACTTTCCAGGTAATCGTCAAAGCCAAACTGAGCTTTTTTGAATTTCTGCTCCATCTCTCTTGCTTTGCTCTCATCCAGGTTCGCCTGAGCCTTCTCGATGAGTGTCATCACATCGCCCATGCCAAGGATTCTGGACGCCATTCTTTCCGGATAAAACTGTTCGAGATCGGAGAGTTTTTCACCCATACCCACATAAAGAATCGGCTTCCCACAAGTCGCTTTTACCGAAAGAGCTGCACCGCCTCTGGAATCTCCATCCATTTTTGTCAGAATCACACCGTCGATGCCTACCTTATTATTAAATGTCTCTGCCACATTGACTGCATCCTGCCCAGTCATGGCATCCACCACAAGCACTGTCTGATCTACAGGTACTGCGCCCTTGATCTCTTCCAGTTCCTTCATCATCTCTTCATCAATGTGAAGACGTCCGGCCGTATCGATGATCACCACATTCATGTTGTGAGATTTTGCATGCTCGTAGGCTGCTTTTGCGATATCCACAGGACTCAGTTTGTCTCCCAGGGCAAATACTTCCACGCCCTGCTTTTCCCCGTTGATCTTCAGCTGCTGGATTGCTGCCGGTCGGTACACATCACAGGCTGTGAGAAGAGGAACTCTTCCTTTTGACTTCAGCTTTCCTGCAAGCTTGGCCGCTGTGGTCGTCTTACCGGCACCCTGAAGGCCGGCCATCATGATTACTGTGATCTCACTTCCAGGTCTTAATGCAAGCTCCGTTGTCTCAGATCCCATCAGACTCACCAGTTCTTCATTGACGATCTTAATGACCATCTGTCCCGGATTCAGCCCATTCATGACATCCTGTCCGACCGCTCTCTCCTGAACGGCCTTAATGAACTGTTTTACCACCTTAAAGCTGACATCTGCTTCCAGAAGAGCCATCTTGACTTCTTTCAGTGCGGTCTTTACATCCGCTTCCGTCAGCTTTCCCTTGCTTCTCAGATTCCTGAATACATTCTGCAATTTTTCGGACAGGCTTTCAAATGCCATACTTACAACTCCTCCAATATCTCGTTGGAAATCTGCTCTATCTCCGGATGTCCTTTTGCAAGCACATGGATTCGTTCCACCTTTTCCTTAATGGAAAGAAACTTCTCCACCAGATGAAGCTTTCCCTCATATTCCTCCAGTGTCCTGTTGCAGCGCTTGATCAGATCATGTACGCCCTGACGGCTGATCCGGTATTCATCTGCCACCTCTGTATAAGAATAGTCATTAAGAACCACGTCTTCATAGACTGCTCTCTGGTGTTCTGTCAGCAATTCACCGTAAAAGTCATACAGCAAAGTCTGCTCTACAAATCTCTCCATCTCAATCACCTTGGCTATCATAATACAGAAAATTCCCTCTGTCAAGTATTTTTTCTTGACAAAGAGAATTTTTTTCGTTCATTCCCGGATCTAATGCTGCTACAGGCTTGCACGAATCACTCTCGGATTATAGCCATGTTCCTGCAAAGCCTGCACGATCTGTTTTTTATGCTCGGTACCAAAGGCCTCCATGGTGATCTTCAGTTCCACTGCCTTGCTGCGATTGGTACTTACAAACTGATTATGATCCAGTTTAATAACATTTCCCTGCATTTCTGCAACGATAGATGATACTTTCACCAATGCACCCGGAATATCCGGGAGCAATACCGAAACAGTAAAGATACGATCTCTCTGAATCAGACCGAACTGAACAACAGACGACATAGTGATCACATCCATATTTCCGCCGCTCAGAACAGATACGATCTTCTTGTTTTTCACATTCATATGCTTGAGTGCTGCGACTGTAAGAAGCCCGGAATTCTCCACGATCATTTTGTGATTTTCTACCATATCCAGAAATGCTACGATCAGTTCATCATCTTCTATGGTGATCACATCGTCCAGGTTCTGCTGAAGATAAGGAAACAGAATATCTCCGGGTGTCTTTACCGCCGTACCATCCGCAATGGTATTGACAGAAGGAAGTGTCACAACTTCTCCCTTCTGCAGAGATTCCTGCAGACAATTGGCTCCTGCCGGTTCCACACCGATCACCTTAATATTGGGATTCAGCATTTTTACCAGTGCAGATACTCCTGTGGCCAGTCCGCCCCCTCCTACCGGAACCAGAATATAATCCACCAGAGGAAGTTCTTTGATAATTTCCATTCCGATGGTTCCCTGTCCTGTAGCCACTCCAAGATCATTAAACGGATGAATAAATGTATATCCTTTTTCCTGTGCAAGTTTCTGTGCATACTCACATGCCTCATCGTATACATCTCCATGAAGGATTACTTCCGCACCGTGACATTTTGTCCTGTTTACTTTCATCAAAGGTGTGGTTACCGGCATGACTACCACACACTTCACATTCTGCTCTTTCGCTGCATAAGCCACACCCTGTGCATGATTTCCCGCAGATGCCGTAATCAGTCCCTTGTCCTTCTCTTCCTGACTCAGAGTGCTGATCTTATAATAAGCACCTCTGATCTTATAAGCACCTGTGACCTGCATATTTTCCGGTTTCAGATAGACCCGGTTTCCGGTCTTATAGCTAAAATATTTGCTGAAGACCAGTTTTGTCTCCTGTGTTACCTGCTTTACTATTTCTGATGCCTCTTCAAATTTTTCCAACGTCAGCATTCTTATTTCACCTGTCCTGTTATTATTTTGCGTCCTCAGATAAGAACAGCGCATTTACGAACTGATCTGCATCAAATTTCTGCAGATCATCGATGGTCTCTCCCACACCGATATATTTCACCGGAATTCCAAGCTCGGAATGAATGGCAATGGCGATCCCGCCCTTTGCCGTACCATCCAGCTTTGTAAGAATGATACCGGTAATATCTGCCACTTCGGCAAACTCTCTGGCCTGTACCATGGCATTCTGACCTGTCGTACCGTCTAAAACTACCAGAGTCTCCCGGAATGCCTCCGGATATTCTCTTTCCAGAATACGATTGATTTTTCCAAGCTCATTCATCAGATTCTTCTTATTATGAAGACGTCCGGCCGTATCGATCAGCAGCACATCTGCGTGTCTCGCTTTGGCAGCAGCCACTGCGTCATAGACAACAGCCGCAGGATCTGACCCTTCCTGTCCGGAAACGATCTCTACTCCGGCCCGGTTTGCCCACTCAGATAGCTGCTCTCCAGCTGCTGCACGGAACGTATCCGCAGCGGCAAGTACCACCCTTTTCCCCTGTTCCTTCAGTTTCCCGGCAAGTTTTCCCACACTTGTGGTTTTTCCCACGCCGTTAACTCCGATCACCAGCACCACCGAAGTCCGGTTTTCAAATTCATAAGCCGTCTCTCCCACATCCATCTGACTCTTGATGCTTTCGATGAGGAAACGCTTACACTCCGACGGTTCTTTAATATTGTTTTCTTTTACCTTGACCTTGAGATCCTCAATAATGGAAGTGGTAGCGTTGATTCCAAGATCGCCCATAACAAGGATCTCTTCCATTTCCTCGTAAAAATCTTCATCGATACTGGAAAACCCACTGAAAATACTGTCAATTCCGGCTACAATATTATTTCTGGTCTTGGTCAGACCTTCTGCCAGACGTCTGAAAAAGCCTTTCTTTTCTTCCATTCAAGTTCCCCCTTTCGTTTTCTGACTTCCATTCCAGAGATCATTTTCAGGATGACCCTACTGATCCAGCTCTTCTTCTACCATGTTGACAGAAACCTGGGCCGATACCCCCTTCTCCTGCATGGTAATCCCATAGAGACGGTCAGCAACCGCCATCGTTCCTCTTCTATGTGTAATAATAATAAATTGTGTATTTTTTGTCAACTTGTGGAGATAGTTGGCATATCGGGACACATTGTTCTCATCCAGTGCCGCCTCGATCTCATCCAGCAGGCAGAAGGGTGACGGTTTCATATTCTGGATTGCAAAGAGAAGGGCAATGGCTGTAAGGGCCTTTTCTCCTCCGGACATCTGCATCATATTGACAAGCTTTTTTCCGGGAGGCTGTGCCGTGATACGGATTCCAGCTTCCAGAATATCCTCATCCTCCACCAGTTCCAGCGTTCCTTTTCCGCCGCCGAACAGTTCCTTGAAGGATTTTTCAAATTCTCTCTGCATAATGGCAAATTTTTCTTTAAACTGACGGCGCATGCCGTTATCCAGTTCATCAATGATCCGCTTCAGATCCTCTCCGGCTTTCACCAGATCCGCATGCTGTGCCGACAGGAAGGTATACCGCTCTGACTGTTCCTTGTACTCATCAATGGCATTTACATTAACAGGTCCGAGTGATTTGATCTCATTTTTCAACTGAGCAATGTTCTTCTTAAGCTCGGCAGGCGTCGCTTCCGTCTCTGTCCGATATCCCACTGCCTCACTGGGTGTGATCTCATACTCTTCCCACATATAATTGATCTGACGCTCTTTATAATCCTGAAGTCGTTCTTTTTTATTCTCCAGGCGGAATTTTTCTTTGTCCAGATCACTCATCTGATTGGACAATTCCTCTCTCTTTTGGAAGAATTCTTTCTGAACTGTCATCCTGCTGCGGCGTTCTTCCTGCAGTACCGTTATCTGTCCTGCATTTCCTGTCTCTTCTGTTGCCGCTGCCTCAAGCTCTGATCTGATCTTTTCTGCCTCTTTTTCCTTTTCCAGTATCTCCTCTCTGGCACTGGAGATGTGGAGACTGACCTCTTCCTTTTCTCTTAACAGCTGCTCTGCTTCGCTGCTCAGACGGCGGACATTCTGAAGTGCAAATTCTTCCTTCTGACGGATCTCTGCTGACTGTTCCCTGGAATCGGCATGCCGCGCGGTCTCTTCTTCCAGGTGATGTCTCTTTTTCTCCAGCACTTCCTGTGCCTCCTGAATGGAGGATTCCAGATGCCTTTCTTCTTCCTGGGACTTTTTCAGTTCCTCCTCAACGAAGGTTCTGCCCTCCCTGATCTCCTCCATCTGACTATCCAGTTCCCGAGACTCCTGATGAAGATGATCATAGCCGGACTTTGATTCCCGATTTCTTACATCAATCTCCTCCATCTTCATTTTTGCCGTATTCTGTTTCAGATATTCTTTCTGTATGTTTTCCGTCTGACGGACCAGTTCTTCTCTTAACGCATTTCTCCTTTTTCTGATCTCATCGATCTGTCTGGCTTCCTGATCCAGTTCTTCTTTTTTCCTGCGTACTTCCTGTTCCAGTTCCTCGATTTCCCTTCTTCTTCCCAGAAGATTACTGGTATTTTTAAAGGCACCACCGGACATGGAACCGCCCGGACTCAACAATTCCCCGTCCAGAGTAACGATCCGGATCGATTGCTTATACTTTTTGGAAATGGCGATGGCATGATCAATCTGATCCACCACCAGCGTTTTTCCCAGAAGATAGTCCACAAGATTCTCATATACCGGGTCTGCTTCCACTAAAGTGCTGGCAACTCCCACCGCCCCCGGCTCATAGAGGGCATTCTCATTTCCGATTCCGCCTTTTTTCCGGATCGCAGTCAGAGGCAGAAATGTGGCTCTTCCGTATTTGTTCCGCTTCAGAAAATCGATCATTCGCTTCGCTGTATTTTCATTATCGGTAACAATGTTCTGAATACTTCCTCCCAGAGCTGTTTCCATGGCGACCTCATACTTTTTCTCTGTCTTAAACAGATCTGCCACCACTCCGTAAAGTCCCGGTTCTCTGTTTTTTTGTTCCATGACCCGGCGGATACTGTTGCCATATCCGTCGTATCGCTCTGTGATATTTCTAAGAGATTCCAGTCTGGAAGCATCCCTGTGGTACTGCCTCTGCTCTTCCTCCAGCTTTTTGGACTGACGGACCAGCTCTTCCTGTTCCGCATTGATCCGTCCTTCGATCTTCCCGCTCTCTTCCTGCATAGACCGGATCTCCTCGGTAATGCGGTCATACTCCGCACGATAAGAAGCCTTCACTTCCTCCAGCTGAGCTTCTTCACTTTTGGCCGTCAGAAGCTTCTGGGCCAGTTCCGCTCCCCGGATCTGGATCTGTTCCTTCAAGGTATCATATCGCTGCAGTTTTGCTCTGGTATTGGATCTTGCATTGAGAAGGTCGATCAGACGGCTCTGTCCCCTTGCGATCTCACTCTCAAGGGCACTGACCTCCTCTGAGATCTCAGACAGGATGCTTTCATTGTCTTCTTCCCGTTTTTTTGCCTCACGGGTCTCATTTCGAAAGATTTCCAGCCGTTTTTCTTCCTCTTCTTTCTGAAGTGTCCTGGAACGGATCTCTTCTTCAATACTCTGAATTCTGGTCAGGAAATGCTGATCTTCGTTTCTGGCCGAACGGATCTGCTCCTCCAGGATCTGGACTCTTCCTTCCATCTGCTGTTTTTTCAGCCGACTCTGGTTGATCCGTTCCTGCTCTTCGTCGATCTTCCGGTTCAGCTCTTCCAGTTCCTTTTCAACTGTCTCATATTCCTCTTTTGCCTGTGTAAGCTGATCTGCAGTCATAGAAAGATCATGTTCTGAAATTTCCAGTTTTTCCTCAACCGATCTCAGCTGCTCTGTCAGACTTTCCATATCCATCAGGAACATGTTCACGTCAAATTTTTTCAGTTCTTCTTTTTTCTTCAGATAGATCTTTGCCTTTTCCGACTGGCGTTCCAAAGGTCCGATCTGCCGGGTAAGCTCAGACAGGATGTCGCTGACTCTGGTCAGATTATTATTCTCATCCTCCAGCTTTTTCTGTGCCGTCAGTTTTCTCCGTTTGAATTTTACAATTCCGGCTGCTTCGTCAAACAGTTCTCTTCGTTCCTCCGGCTTGCCGCTTAAGATTTTATCAATCTGACCCTGTCCGATGATAGAATACCCTTCTTTTCCGATACCCGTATCATAAAACAGTTCATTGATATCCTTCAGTCGGCAGTTTGCACCATTGATCAGATATTCACTTTCTCCCGAACGGTACAGTCTTCTGGTCACCGTTACCTCATTATAATCTACGGGAAGGGCACGATCTGAATTATCCAGGGTAATGGCTACCATGGCAAATCCCAGCGGTTTTCTGTTTTCCGTACCGGAAAAAATAACGTCCTGCATATTGGATCCGCGCAGCTGCTTCACTCTCTGCTCTCCCAGTACCCAGCGAACCGCATCCGCCACATTGCTTTTGCCGCTTCCATTTGGTCCCACAATACCGGTGATTCCGTTATGAAACTGAAATTTCATCTTATTGGCAAAGGATTTGAAGCCCTGCACTTCAATACTTTTTAAATACATGTACCCTTTCCTTTCAAAGTGATGATCGTCTGATATGCCGCCTTTTGCTCCGCAGCTTTTTTCGTTCTTCCCTCTCCCCGGGCAAATCCGTGTTCACCAATAAATACCTGAACCACAAACAGCTTATCATGATCCGGCCCCTTCTCACCGATCAGATGATACTCTATTTTCTCTCCTTTAAAAGAACTCTGCACGATCTCCTGCAGGATAGTCTTGCTATCATAAAAGAGCTTCTTATTCTCCACATCATTGAGTATGAAACGTTTTACAAACTCTTTTGCATTAGCAAAACCACCATCTAAAAAGATTGCCCCGATCAGGGCTTCCAACGCATCCGACACAATGGAATCACGATTTCTTCCTCCGGTCATCTCTTCTCCCCTGCCAAGCCGCAGGAAACTGGGAAGCTCGATATCAGCGGCACACTGAGCCAGTGTCGGTTCGCACACGATACTTGCTCTCAATTTGGTAAGATCCCCTTCCCGAAGCTTGGGGTACTGTTCAAAGAGGAACTCGCTGCTGGCCAGTTCCAGAACCGCATCTCCCAGAAATTCCAGACGTTCATTGTCATGTGCCTTTTTATCGTGAAGTTCATTGACATAGGAGCTGTGACTCATGGCAAATTCCAGAAGTTTCCTGTCTCTAAAATGATATCCAATGATACTTTCCAGTTCTTTTAATTCTCTTTTCATACGCACCTCCGTCAATTCTTGAAAAAGGGCCGCCGCAAATCCGCTTTTTCTTCGGTTCGCAGCAGCCCGACAGTTCTTTTCTCATTCATTAATTCAAGGTGCTTTTAATTGCCTCTACCGCATCTCCCACAGAAACGATCTTTTCAACCTCTTCATTTGGAATCTCAATATCAAATTCCTCTTCGATTCCCATGATGATCTGGAACACATCCAGAGAATCTGCTCCCAGATCATCCACAAAGGTGGTATCCGGTGTGATCTCATCCTCATCCACATTTAATACTTCCGCAATAATCTTCTGCAATTTTTCAAATTCCATTTTATACCTCCTGTTTATCCTGACCGAAGATCATGTTTTCTTTTATTTTTTCATTTATTCTCTGCTGCTTAAACTGGATTGCCTGAAATACTGCGTTTTTGATCTCTCCAGCTTTTGCACTTCCATGGGTCTTCACAACAAGACCGTTAAGCCCCAGCATGGGAGCTCCTCCGTACTGCGTGGCATCAAAAGCCTTCATCGTCTCCTTCAAGGCCGGCTTAATAAGAACCGCACCGATTTTTGACCGCAGACTGCTCATCAGGCCGCCTTTGATCTTTTTCAGCATGGTAGCACCCACACCTTCATAAAGCTTAAGGATCACATTTCCGACAAATGCCTCACAGACCACCACATCACAGACCCCTGCCGGAATATCTCTCGCTTCAACATTTCCCGTAAAATTGATGTCCTTACATTCTTTCAGCAGAGGATAGGTCTCTTTTACCAGTGCATTTCCTTTTTCTTCTTCTGCACCGATATTCACAAGCCCCACTTTGGGAGTTTTCACTCCCATGATATTTTCCATATAGATTGAACCCATCTTCGCAAACTGAACAAGATGAGAAGATCTGGCATCCACATTGGCACCGCAGTCGATCAGCAAAGCCATTCCTCTTTCGGTAGGAATCAGCGGAGCGAGGGGCGGTCTTTCTATTCCTCTGATCCTTCCCACGATCAGCTGACCTCCTACCAGTACAGCACCGGTACTTCCGGAAGAAATAAAAGCATCTGCCTCTCCTTTTTTCACCAGATTCATTCCTACTACAATAGAAGAATCCTTCTTCTTACGAATGGCATTGACCGGAGGTTCTCCCGTCTCGATTACTTCGCCGGCATGAACCACAGAAAGCCGTTCTTTCGGATACTCTGCCTTCTCAAGTTCCCTGCGTATCACATCTTCCTGTCCAACAAGAATTATGTGAAGATCTTCCCTTTCAGCCAGTGCGGCTACGGCTCCTTTGACCGGTTCCTCCGGTGCAAAGTCTCCGCCCATGGCATCTACAACTACCCGCACACAATCCACCATTTTCTCGCCTCCTATAATGTCTAGAAACATCATACAGGACATCCATGGAAAAATCAACAGAAAAATAAAACAGGCTTCCCGTTATTTCGGAAAGCCCTCATCTCGTTCATTAGTCCTGAGCGATGATCTCTTTTTTATTATATGTTCCGCAGTTCTTGCAGACTCTGTGAGACATCATCAGTTCTCCACATTTGCTGCATTTTACTAAGTTCGGAGCAGCCATTTTCCAGTTTGCTCTTCTCTTATCTCTTCTTGCTTTGGAAGATTTATTCTTCGGACAGATCGACATGGTTTACACCTCCTTAAATTTGTTAAAGATTTCCTGGATTTTCGCCATTCTGGGATCCAAATCAGTGGGCTCGCATTCACAAGTCCCCAGATTCAAATTGGTCCCGCAGACACTGCAGATTCCTTTACAGTCCTCTTTACACAGTACCTTCGATGGCCAACTCACCAGTATCTCTGAAAAGACAAGCTTATCCACATCCAGATTGTATCCTTCGATATAATTTTGTTCATCCAGTGCTATTCTACGCTCCTCATCCGTCTGATTCATATCCGCATCTTTTTCAAAACACAGGTTCAAAGTCTGATTCACGTCTTCCAAACACCGGTCACAGGGAATGGCTACGGTTACCCTTGTATTCCCCACAATCGTCAGCTTCCTGTTTCCTTTGTTCGTAATCGTAAGAGAAACCGGAGTACTGTCAACGATAGGAAACTCACCAAGCTTTGAAGAAAACACCTTTTCCGTAAACTCAGCTTCCACCGACATGATCCTGCCGTCATTCTTAAGAACTTCGTTCAAATCAATCAGCACAATACCCTCCTAACCATACTTTGCTATTATAACTATCAAAATATAGTTTGTCAACAGAATTTTTAGATATTTTTGCGGCATATCTGGTTTTGTCCCGGATTCTTATTCAATGGTCAGAATATCAGAAAAACCGGTCACCTCAAAAATCTCCATGACTGTCTCGTTCACATGACGAATCACCATCTCACCCTGTTTATTCATAATCTTCTGTGCAGACAGAAGAACACGAAGTCCTGCAGAGGAAAGATACTCCAGGTTTGTAAAATCAAATTCCGCTTTCGTAATTCCGTTCAGGCTGCTTTTCAGTTCTGTCTCCAGCTGAGGTGCAGTCGTGGTATCCAGTCTGCCTGACAGTGCAATCTGAAGCTCAGTTCCATTCATATTTTTTTCAATTGTCATCATTGATTCCTCCCTGATTCATTTGTTTCATTAAGAACACATCTGTAAATCATTATATATTCGAACGTAAAAAAATACAAGAGCATCTGTCATGCATTTTTATTTTTTATCTTCTGTACATCCAGCATACACAGTTTTTCGGTAGTCAGTGTCAGTTCTGCCTGCAGACAGCACAGATCGGATGCCGTAATCAGAAAATCAAGGAGCACATCTGCTGCCATGGATAACGCAATCGCTTCCGCCGGAATTCCAAGCTGAGCATACAATACCGTAAAACAGGTCAGTGCACCGCCGGGAATCGGAGGAGTGGCAATCGACAGCAATCCGCATACGATAATACAGATAAACATCCACGGAAGAGTGATGTCCACACCATATATACCCGCCATAAACATGGAATTGATCATAAATTCAATGGCACCAATGGGCATAAAGATCACCTGACCAAGCGGTACAGCAAAGTTTGATATTTTAGCCGGAATACCCAGTTTCTTTTCACAGGTCTCCATATTGGTATCAAACGCTGCTGCTGAGGAAGCAGTCGTCACTGCTATCAGAAATGTCGGCATCATCTTTTTGATTACCGTTCCGACCGGGATCTTATACTTCCGGGCTAAGACCATGGCATAGATCAGCGGCCAAAACAGGGCAAACAGGGCTACCAGTACGATTACCTTGACCATATTCTGCAGATTCTTCAGAGAATCGGACATAACAATGGTAAATACACTCAAAAACACAAACAGCGGAACGGTCTTTCCGATCACCCTCATTAAAAACTGTACCACCGCATTCATCTGATCTACAATCGCCATAGTAGCCGACACTTTTTCTCCAAGTACAAGCAGGGCAATACCCACACCGATTCCGAGACAGATGATCTGTAAAGCATTTCCTTCCATAAATGGAGCAACCACATTATCCGGAATAATATCCAGAATCATTTCATAGATCTGAAATAAAGCCTCAGTTCCCCGTGAATGAAAAGTCCCTCCTGTACGAAACAGTCCCATTACCAGAACCGAAGAAGTCCCAAGGATCACATAGGTAAACAAGATCAGTCTGGAGATTACTTTCCTGCCGATTCGTCCAAGTGTCCCGACATCCCCGATACTCACGATTCCCCAGCAGATTGCAAGAAAAATCATGGGGGAAGCAATGGCCCGCAAAGCGCCCAGGATCGTATCCAGCAACGGATTTGCTATTTCTCCTATGATCGTCTTCGCTTCTGACGGAAGCTGATTTACCAGCAATCCGGATGTGACAGCCAGCAGCACTGCCGTCATAATCAGCCAGACCTTACTGACTTTGGCTTTTGGTACCGGATTGATCAGGATCCGATTCTCTCCATCCTTATAGTCTACACCGAAGGACAGACATGCCTGCGTCAGAAGACTGGAATACAGGAAACTTCCGTACTCTTCCTGCGTTTCCTCCATGCTCTGTGCCCGTATTCCTCTTCCCCTTATCTCAATATAGGGTTTCCCGAATCTTTGTCCCATTTTGACAGCACAGGGTGTTTCCTCTCCCAACTGTTCCAGCCAGCGAAGCAGCACATCCTCCACAGCAAGCCTCAGCCTGGTAATGGTCTTCCGTTCCAGATCCAGACTTTTTAATTCCTCATTGATCATCTCCGATATGCGGTCTATCTCCACAGGAGTCAATTTAAATTTTTCCGAATAATTCTGAAGTCGTTTTCCGGCCATAATTGTCCCCATTCTGCATTCATACTTTTGAAAAACCCGGTGCTGTTCTGCTTATTTGCAGAACTCCAGGCACCGGGTGCTTTTCATGATTCATTTACATTGGAAATTCTGATTATACCAAAGCTACTGTCTCACGGCAAATCGCCAGTTCTTCATTGGTAGGAACAACAGCAACCTTCACTTTAGAATCTGCTGTGGAGATCATCATATCCTCTCCACGACCCTTATTTGCTTCTGCATCCAGTGTGATTCCCAGGTATCCCAGATATCCCAGAACCTTTTCACGAACGATGGATGCGTTCTCACCGATACCTGCAGTAAAGGCGATAGCGTCTACTCCATTCATTGCTGCGACGTAGGAACCGATATATTTTGCCACTCTGTAGCAGAATACTTCCATTGCGTTCTCAGCATACTCATTCCCTGCGTTCATAGCCTCTTCCAGATCACGGAAATCGCTGGACAGCTCTTTGGAGATACCAAATACACCTGATTTTTTGTTCAGTACATTCATAACACCTGCAATATCCAGGTTTTCTTTTTTGGCAATGAACTCCATAATCGCCGGATCCATATCTCCGGAACGTGTTCCCATTACCAGACCTTCCAGCGGAGTCAGACCCATGGAAGTATCCACACATTTGCCGTTTAATACTGCACTGATGGATGCGCCGTTACCCAGATGAGCGACGATGATCTTGGAATCGTTCAGATCCAGACCCATGAATTCTGCTGCATGTTTGGAAACAAAGCTGTGAGAAGTACCGTGGAAGCCGTAACGTCTCACTGCATATTTCTCATAATACTCATAGGGAAGTCCATAGAGATATGCCTTTTTCGGCATCGTCTGATGGAATGCGGTATCAAATACAGCTACCATGGGAACACCCGGCATCAGTTCTGCACAGGCATTGATTCCGATCAGGTTTGCCGGATTGTGAAGCGGTGCCAGATCATTGCACTCTTCGATTGCTGCCAGCACTTCCTCATTGATCACAACAGAGCTTGCGAATTTTTCTCCGCCGTGTACCACTCTGTGTCCCACTGCATTTACATCTGCAAGGCTTGCGATCGCACCGGTCTTCTCGTTAACCAGGGCATCCAGTACCATCTGAATCGCTTCTTTGTGAGTGGGCATGGGAGCTTCTGTGATCTCTTTGTCGCAGCCGGCTTTCTGATATACCAGACGTCCGTCGATTCCGATTCTCTCACAGAGACCCTTTGCAAGAACTGCTTCCGTATCAGAATTGATTAACTGATATTTCAGGGAAGAGCTTCCGCAATTGATTACTAATACATTCATTTTTCTATCCTCCGTTTTTCTTTACCCGCAGGACCTCTTAAGTCCTGCAGGAGAATTCCATTTCAAAGAATTAGTCTTCAGCCTGGCACTGTACAGCTGTAATAGCTACCACACCTACGATATCTTCTGAAGAACAGCCTCTGGACAGGTCATTCACCGGTTTGGCAATACCCTGTGTAACAGGACCGTATGCTTCTGCCTTTGCAAGTCTCTGAGCCAGCTTATATCCGATATTTCCGGCATCCAGGTTCGGGAAGATCAGGACATTTGCCTTACCTGCCACATCACTGCCGGGAGCTTTGGAAGAACCAACGCTGGGCACGATCGCTGCATCAAGCTGCAGTTCACCGTCAAGCTTCAGCTCCGGATTCTGTTCTTTTGCAATCTTTGTAGCCTCTACCACTTTGTCAACCAGAGCATGCTTTGCACTTCCCTTTGTAGAATGAGAAAGCATTGCAACTACCGGCTCTTCCTGAACCAGCAGCCGGAAAGAGTCTGCAGAAGATGCTGCGATGGCTGCCAGCTCTTCCGGGTTCGGATCCTGAACCAGTCCGCTGTCGCCGAACACAAAGGTACCGTTTGCGCCGTATTCGCAATCCGGTACTGCGATCAGGAAGAATGCGGAAACCAGTTTTGTACCCGGTTTTGTCTTCAGGATCTGCAGGCAGGGTCTTAAAGTATCTGCGGTAGAATGGCATGCTCCGGATACCATACCGTCAGCATCGCCCATTTTTACCATCATAACACCATAGTATAAATACTGGTTCAGCAGGATCTCTTTTGCCTGCTCCGGTGTCATTCCCTTTTTGCTTCTTAATTCTACAAGCTTATCTATGTATCCCTGTGTTTTATCGGAAGTTGCCGGATCCACTACAACAGCACCGCTGATGTCCAGTCCTTCGCTTCCTTTTTTCACAGCTTCTTCGCTTCCTACCAGAACAACGTTAGCGATTCCCTCTTTCAGGATCTGCGCAGTTGCCTCATAAGTTCTGCGGTCTTCGGTCTCCGGAAGTACGATCGTTTTTTTATTTCCTTTTGCTCTTTCTTTAATTACGTCAATAAATCCCATGATTCTTTGACTCCTTTCGTTAGTTTTCTACTATAATTCCGATTATAAACTTTTGTATCCGAATTTTCAACCGGAAACCGCATTCACATTGTATTTTTTTCCATAATATCTGGAAATTCCTCTATTGAAATAAGGAAAAATCAATGATAAACTGGGTACGCTTACATAGAATCAAAGACCCCGCTGCAATGGGCGGGGTATCAAAGGAGATTTGACATACTATGGGAACACTGATCAATGCATCCGCCGTCATCATCGGCGGTATTCTTGGGAATTTTATCAACGGCTCAGCCATCAAAAAATATGAAGCCACTCTGATGCATGCTCTTGGACTTTGTACGCTCTATATCGGTATCAGCGGCACACTGGCCCAGATGCTGAAAACCGGATCAGACGGAAGCCTTCAGACCTCCGGTACCATGCTGATGATCTTTTCCATGATCCTCGGCACTCTGGCGGGAGAGTTTTTCCAGATCGAGGTTCATCTGGAACATCTTGGAGAACGGATCCGTCAGGCTGTCCGTGCCTCGGGAGAGGGTCGTTTTGTAGAAAGCTTTATGGCAAACACCCTGGTGATCTGCATCGGAGCCATGGCGATCGTCGGCTCCCTTCAGGACGGCCTGTCCGGTGATTTCTCCATGCTGACAGCCAAAGCTGCGCTGGATTTTGTGATCACCCTGATCTTTGCTTCCACTATGGGGATCGGAGCTGCCTTCGCTGCCGTTCCCCTCGTGATCTATCAGGGTGCCATCACTCTTCTGGCCCGGTTTATCGCACCCTATCTGTCAGGTGCTCTGATCGCCGATCTGTCCTTTATCGGTTCTGTTCTGATCACAGGCGTGGGAATCAATCTGATCTTCAACAAAGGAATCAAGCTTGCCAATATGCTGCCGGCCATGCTGATCCCTGTGATCTGGCATCTGATCCTTGAACTTTTCTGATTCAGACCGTTATGTAACCGCTCCCGGATCCTTACCATAAAAAGGAGTCTCTTATGAATGTCACAGGAATCATTGCAGAATATAATCCCTTCCACAACGGACACGCCTACCATCTGAAAGAAGCCAGACGGCTTACCGACGCCGACTATCTGATCGTCGTGATGAGCGGCAATTTTGTTCAGCGGGGGGAACCTGCCATCATCCATAAATATGCACGCACCGGAACCGCACTGTCAGAAGGGGCAGATCTGGTTCTTGAGCTTCCTGTCTGCTATTCTTCCGGAAGCGCAGAATTTTTTGCCGGCGGAAGCATTTCCCTTCTAAGCGGTCTTGGCTGTGTGGATCATCTCTGCTTTGGCAGTGAGTCTTCCGATCTGCCTGTTCTTATGGATGCCGCTATGATTTTGAAAGAAGAACCGGCTCCCTATCAGGAAGCGCTCCGACAGTTTTTAAAAGCCGGAAATTCTTTTCCTCTTGCCAGATCAAAGGCACTGATCCGGTGCGGTCATGCATCGGCCGCCTCTGTGCTCTCCGAGCCAAATAATACCCTTGGAGTGGAATACATGAAGGCAATGCTTCAACAGAAAAGCAGCATTTCTCCGGTGACCATACGCCGCTTAGGCTCCGGTTACCATGAAAAAGGACTTTCCGGAACTTTCTGTTCTGCCACTGCTCTTCGCTCTGTCTTGACGGAATCCGTGCAGGATACCGGAAATTTTGTCCTTTTCCCGGATACCGCTGCCAAAATGATACCGGAGAGCTCCCTCTCCCTGCTTCGTGAAGCCTGGAATCATACATTTCCCATTCTGCCGGATGATCTTTCCGCCATACTTCATTACCGTCTTCTGACGGCCTCTTCCTGGGAAGAGTTTTCCTGCTGCTTTGACATACCGCCGGATCTTGCAAGGCGCATCTTCCGCCTTCGTTCCTCTTTTGTGAACTTTGATTCCTTTGCGGAACTGGTGAAGACCAGAAATATGACCAGCCTCACGGTAAGAAGAGCTCTGCTTCATATTCTTCTGGACCTTCCGTCCTCCGAGATTCCCCGGGACAGATCCTGTCCCTACGCAAAAGTTCTTGGTTTTCGAAAAGAAGCTGCTCCTCTCCTGAAAGAGATCACAGAAAAAGGACATCTGCCACTGATTCTCAGACCGGCAGATGCCCCCGACATCTTACATTCCTTTTATTCTTCTGACGAGAAAACACGCACCCTGTCCCTTGCCATGTTTAAGCGGGACATTCTTGCCTCCCGGATCTACAACAGCCTCGTCACTGCCAGATACGGAACTCAGATCCCGGATGATTACCGTCAGAAGATGATTCTGATGTAACCTTTAATTCTTAAAGCTGTGGATCGGTGCCGGAATTCTTCCGCCCCGGTTCACAAAGGCGTCACAGGAGAACGGATTCACCGGCATGATCGGCGCATATCCCAAAAGTCCTCCAAATTCCACCATTTCACCTACACCTTTTCCGATCACCGGAATCAGACGCACGGCTGTTGTTTTCTGATTTACCATACCGATCGCCATTTCATCTGCAATGATACCGGAAATAGTAGTCGCCGGAGTATCTCCCGGAATGGCGATCATATCCAGTCCCACAGAGCAGACACAGGTCATGGCCTCCAGCTTTTCCAGAGTCAAAGCATTCGCTTTTACCGCATCGATCATTCCCTGATCCTCACTGACCGGAATAAATGCTCCGCTCAAACCACCCACATAGGAGGATGCCATCACTCCGCCTTTTTTTACCTGATCATTTAACAACGCAAGGGCCGCCGTAGTTCCCGGAGCACCAGCGTATTCCAGACCGATCTCACAGAGAATATCCGCCACACTGTCTCCGATGGCCGGAGTCGGTGCCAGAGACAGATCCACGATTCCAAAAGGTATATTCATCATTCTGGAAGCCTCCTGTGCCACAAGCTGTCCCACACGGGTAACCTTAAAGGCAGTCTTCTTGATCGTCTCACAAAGCTCCTCGAAATTTTTACCGCGAACCTTTTCCAGGGCACGTTTTACCACTCCCGGGCCGCTTACTCCCACATTGATAATGGCATCTGCTTCCGTCACTCCATGGAATGCTCCTGCCATAAAGGGATTATCATCCGGTGCGTTACAGAATACCACCAGTTTTGCACATCCCAGGGAATCCTCTTCTTTTGTCTTTTCTGCGGTCTCAAGGATCACATCTCCCAGAAGACGGACAGCATCCATATTGATTCCGCATTTTGTAGATCCCACATTCACGGAACTGCACACTCTCTCCGTACAGGACAGAGCCTCCGGAATGGAACGAATCAGGTTTTCGTCTCCTGTGGTCATCCCCTTGTTCACCAGAGCAGAGTATCCGCCGATAAAGTTGACACCCACTTCCTTTGCCGCACGGTCCAGTGTTTTTGCCAGAGTCACATAATCTTTAGGAGATTTGCATGCACTTGCGCCGACCATTGCGATGGGAGTCACGGAAATACGTTTATTTACAATGGGAATTCCGAATTCATTTTCAATGGCTTTTCCCGTCTCTACCAGATTTCCGGCAAGGGTGACGATCTTTTCGTACACCTTCCGGTTGACCTCCCCAAGATCACTGTCAATGCAGTCCAGCAGGCTGATTCCCAGCGTGATCGTACGTACATCCAGATTTTCCTGGGAAATCATCTTATTTGTCTCGTTTACTTCAAATATATTGATCATCTCATTTTCCCTTTCCCGGCTTAGATTCTGTGCATCATATTGAAAATATCTTCATGCTGGCACTGAATGACCACTCCGATCACTTCGCCCAGTGCCTTCAGCTCAGAAGACAGTACACTGAATTCCTTGGATGCCTTCGTAGCATCGGTTACCATCATCATGTTGAAATATCCATCTACGATGGTCTGGGAAATATCCAGAATATTTACATTGTTCTCTGCCAGATAGGTACACACCTTTGCAATGATCCCCACTGTATCTTTTCCTACTACTGTAATAATTGTCTTCTTCATTGTTTTTCTCCTTTCAGATATGTACCGGCTCTGACACGCAGTCACGCCTTGCTACCTCGATCATAAAATCTTTTGCCTGATAGGGATTGTCTCCCAGAGTCACTTCGGAACAGACCGTCTCATAAGCCAGTGCCTCATAATTATTCTCTCTGCTCAGATGTCCCAGATAGATCTTTTTCAGATTGTCATGCAGGATCCGGCAAAGAAGACGTCCTGCATTTTCATTGGAAAGATGGCCTCTGTTTCCCAGGATCCTCTGTTTCAGATAATAGGGATAGGATCCCACCTGAAGCATACGGATATCATGGTTTGCTTCCAGAAGGATCACATCCAGATTCTTTAAATGATCCACGATATAATCCGTATAGATTCCAAGATCCGTCACGACTGCCGCCGACGTATTGCCGGCATTCACCCGGTAAGCTACCGGATCCGCCGCATCATGAGATGTGTGGAAAGGAAGGAGCTCCATGTCCCCTATGGAAAAACTTTCATCTGCAGCAACTTCATGAAACAGGCCCTCATCAATGGCTCCAAGGCCGGAACAGTTTCTGACCGCTCGTAACGTCCCGGAAGTTCCATAGATCGGAAGTCCGAACTTTCTGGCAAGTACTCCGATTCCCCTGATGTGATCAGAATGCTCATGGGTAAGCAATACTCCGCTCAGTTCCTTTGCAGTTCTTCCGATACTGTTCAGTCCCTTTTCAACCTGCCTTGCACTGATTCCCGCATCGATCAGGATCCCGGCATGATCCGTTCCCGTATAAATGCAATTTCCGCTGCTTCCGCTTGCGATACTACAAAAATCCATTTTCTTTCAAACCTCTGTCTATTTGTCCGTATGTATTTTCAAGGATATCACTGCTGTTGTCAACCATAAATTGACATAAATTGCGAAATTCTTCATCTTTCTTCTGATTTTTCAGGATCTCTTCTGTCTTTTCTTCTGTATACCCCCTGGATGCTGTCAGTCTTTTCACCCTTACTTCCCGATCCACATAGATAAACCAGATCTGATCACAGATCTCCTCATAATGATCTTCTAAAAGGAGTGCTGCCTCCAATACTGCGAAGGGAGCTTTTCCATGCGCCTTCTCTTCTTCCAGAAGTTCTTTTACCCGCAGCTTTACCAATGGATGGACGATGGCATTCAGCTTCTCTACTTTTTTCCGATCTCCAAAGGTTTTCTGATATAGTGCGTAACGACTGATCCTTCCATCTTTCTCCAGCAGATCTTCCCCGAAAGCGTCCAGGATCGGAGCATAACCGGATTCTCCGGGCTCCATCAGTTCATGAGCCACCTGGTCCAGCTGGATCACTTTTGCTCCGTATCTCTTTTCCAGATAAGCAAGCACGGTACTTTTTCCGGCCCCCACTCCCCCTGTGATTCCCAATACTTTAATGTGCCTCATACCAGTTCCTTCCTGTATTCATGTCTATTTCCAGACCGACCCGAAGCTTCACAGCCCCGGTCATCTCTTCCCTTAAGATCGTTTTTACCTGTTCTTCCTCTTCAAGGGCTGCTTCCACAAGAAGTTCATCGTGCACCTGAAGAATCAGACGGCTTTTGAGACCCTCTTTTTTCAGCCGCTCATTGACCCGGATCATCGCTATTTTAATAATATCCGCAGCAGTTCCCTGAATGGGAGAATTCATGGCCACTCTTTCTCCGAAAGAGCGCTGCATAAAATTACTGGATCTCAGTTCCGGTACCGGTCTGCGTCGTTTGAGAAGGGTCCCCGCATATCCCAGTTCCTTCGCATTTTTCACCGCTTGATCCAGAAATTCTTTGATACCCGGATAAGTTTTGAAATACTGTTCAATATACTCCGCTGCCTCTTTTCTGGAAATGCTCAGATCCTGACTGAGGCCGAAGGAACTGATTCCGTATACGATTCCAAAATTCACGGCCTTGGCATTTCGCCTCTGAAGATCGGTCACTTCCTCAAAGGGGATATGAAATACCTGGGATGCGGTGATTCGATGAATATCACTGGCATTCTGATAAGCTTCGATCAGGTTTTCATCTCCGGACATGGAAGCAAGCACCCGAAGCTCGATCTGGGAATAGTCCGCATCGATAAAAAGATATCCCGTTTCCGGAATAAAGACCTTACGAAGCTGTCTTCCCAGTTCCGTCCGAATCGGAATATTCTGAAGATTCGGTTCTGTGCTGCTGATTCTTCCTGTGGCAGTGATGGTCTGATGAAAGGTACTGTGGATCCTTCCATCTTCCGAAATAAAACCTGCCAGAGCGTCCGCATAGGTGGATTTCAGTTTTGTCATCTGACGGTATTCCAGAATCTTAGCCACGATCGGGTATTCCGGTGCCAGCTTATCCAGTACATCCGCAGCTGTGGAATATCCGCTTTTTGTCTTTTTCCCGCCGGGAATCATTAATTTTTCAAACAGGATCACACCAAGCTGTTTCGGAGAATTGATGTTAAAGGTTTCTCCCGCATCACGGCAGATCTCCTGTTCCAATTCCCGGATCCGCAGATGAAGCTGTTCCCCATAGCTTTTCAGAGCTTCTGCTTCCACACGGATTCCCGCCTGTTCCATATCAAAGAGGGTATATACCAGCGGCATCTCCACTTCGGTATATAATTCTTCCATTTCCAGATCTTTCAGCTGAGCCCGAATCTCCAAAGCGGTAAGCCATGCAGTATATGCCTGACAGCAGCCGTACTGCATCAGCTTTTCCGGTTCCGACTCTGCTGCCTGCCTGATACTCATCTTTCCAAGCAGCTCTCCCCGTCCGGGCAGCAGGATTTTGCCAAAATCTTTCGCAATATCTTCATAAGGGTACTGTCCCTTTAATGGATTGATCAGATAGGCACCGATTCCCACATCTTCCGTTTTTCCGCTCCATGCTTCATCTGGTTTCAATAAGGAAAGCTGCTCCTTCAGATACAGGGTAACAGGACAGGATACCGTCTTCATCATCTGTAAAAGCTTATCCGTCAGATAGTCCGGAGTAAGGAACCCTTCTGCCGGGAAATAACAGATTTTCGTCTCATCCCAGGCAATAGAGAGTCCCACCAGTTCTTCTTTCTCCGTGATCAGACGAAATCCTACTCTGTCCGCTCTCTGTGCCTGTTCAAATACCTCCTCTGCCTGTCCCAGATCACGGATCAGAACGAACTGTTCCAGAATATCATGAGAAGGGCCTTCGCACTGAAATCTGGACAGCAGATTCTTAAATTCCAGCTTTTTCATCAGTTCAAATGCTTCCGGCGTATAAAGATCCGTAAGCCTTGCCTTTTCCATATCCAGTTCAAAGGGACTCTTTGTATTGATCGTTGCAAGCTTTTTACTGAGCACTGCCAGATCATAATGATCCCGCAGAGACTCCCTGGCTTTATTGGGTTTTATCTCCTCCACATGGGCATATGCATTTTCAATGGTGCCGTACTGTCCAATGATCTTTGCTGCCGTTTTTTCCCCCACTCCCGGAATCCCCGGAATGTTATCCGAAGCATCCCCCATCAGAGCCTTTAATTCAATGATCTGCTCCGGCGTAACCTGATATCGTTCCAGAACCTCTTTTGTATGATAATCCTCGATCTCGGTGCCTCCCTTTTTGGTCTTGGGGATCCGTATCATAATATGATCCGCAGCCAGCTGCAGCAGATCCCGGTCGCCTGAGATTACCGAAACTTCATAGCCATCTGCCTCTGCCTTTTTTGCCACCGTCCCGAGAAGATCATCTGCCTCATATCCTTCCAGCATCATAAGAGGAACCTGCATGGCACTCAACAGTTCCTTCATCACAGGAACCTGCTGCCTCAGCTCTTCCTGCATGGGTTTTCTTGTTCCCTTGTACGCCTCATACATCTGATGGCGGAAAGTCGGTGCCTTCAGATCAAATGCCACCGCAAAGTACTGAGGTTTCTCCTCATCCAGGATCTTGAACATGATATTCAAAAACCCATACACCGCATTCGTATGGAGTCCCTCTGAATTTGTAAGATCCGGCACTCCGTAGTAGGCCCTGTTCAGGATACTGTGTCCATCTATCAAAACCAGTTTTTCTCTCATAAGCTGCTCCTCACTTTCCTGATGGTACGGCACTTGTGCCGCCGGTCAGATCAATTACTTTTTCCGTTATATATTCTGTCTCGGGAACGGTGATAATAATCTGAAACTTCCGATTTGTCTCCGGTTCCGGCTCTCCCGTTTCTTTTTCCATTGAAATGGCAGCCGCCGTCATTTCCGTCTCCCTGTGTATCTCTGTCTGCTCTTCATGGAACACGGTGTACAGAAATGTGTTCTCAATAGAACCGGTGACCATAGCCTGAAGGCCGGTTCCGGCCAGCACGATAACGACAAATGCGCAGGCAGCCAGAAATAATCTCCTGTAAAACTTCAGCACAGTCCTCTTCTGTACTTTTCTCTTGGCCTGCTCCAGATCCTTTTCCAGCAGTTCCTGCATGTTATAAGATCCCTGCTCATCCTGATCCAGCTTTTCCAGGGCATAATAGATCGTGAAATAGACCTCCAGCTCTTCGCTGCAGGTCGGACAGTTCCGGATATGCTCAATAAAGTCCTCCAGCTCCCGGTCATTTAACTGGCGCTGGATATATGCCATGATCTTCTGCTGCGCAGTTCTGCAATCCATCCCGTACCTCTTCCCGTCTGTTTTGTCCCCAACTTATCTAATAAGTATACCACGAAATCTAACGAAAGAAAAGGTCAAAAATGTCTTGCCAAACGCACCTTCCTATGATAGAATACACTTTGTCAGAAAAAATGCCGGCGTGTCGGAATGGCAGACGAGGCAGACTCAAAATCTGTTGTGGGCAACCA
>JAEDFS010000106.1 GCA_016297895.1 Marvinbryantia sp. | reverse complement strand
TATAAAATTGTGATTGACAGCTGCGGGGAATTGACAGAGAAAATGAAAAAGGATGGACATTTTCAGAGTGCGGCTCTGACAATGTATGTGGATGAATATACGATCGTGGATGATGAAACTTTTGATCAGGCTGATTTCCTGAAGAAGGTGGCAGCCAGCCCCAATTGTCCCAAATCAGCCTGTCCGTCGCCGGAGGAGTACAAAAACGCATTTGACTGCGGAGCAGACAGGGCATATGCGGTGACTTTATCAGCAGAACTGAGCGGATCCTATAACAGTGCGGAGCTTGGAAAGAAGCTTCTCCTGGAGGAAAAGCCGGAGTTGAAAATTCATGTTTTTAATTCCAGATCCGCTTCTATTGGGGAGACCCTCATTGGTCTGAAGATTCAGGAATGTGAAGAACGGGGCATGTTTTTTGAAGATGTGGTAAAAACCGTAGAGCAGTATATCGAAGAACAGACTACCTGGTTTGTGCTGGAGAGTCTGGAGACACTGAGAAAGAACGGGCGCCTCAGCAATATGAAGGCGTTTATCGCAACAGCGTTGAAGATCAAGCCGGTCTGCGTGTCCACGCCGGAGGGAACCATTGAGCAGCTGACCCAGGCCAGAGGAATGAACCGTGCACTGGTTCGCATGGTGGAAGCCATAGCGGAAAAGGCGGAGCGGGCAGAAGAAAAGATTCTGGCAATCTCTCACTGCAACTGTCCCGGCAGAGCGCAGATGGTAAAAGAGGCAATTCTGGAAAGATTGAAACCAAAAGATATCATTATCCTGGATACAGCGGGAATCAGCAGTATGTATGCAGGTGACGGCGGTATCATTGTGGTGATGTAAGAAATCGGCGAAAAAGAGGATTTTTCTTAATTTCTTTCAAAAAAAGAGTGTTTTTTTCCTGATAATATGTTAAAATGATGGAAATGCATCCTTAAGAGTCAGGACTGCAGGATCAGTAACATTATCGGATAGGAGAAATGACATATGAGTCAGGCAAAAGTAAATCGCTATAAAGAACAGAAAGCAAACCGAAAGAAAATTATGGCGAAGGAGAAAAGAGAAAAGTTTTTGTGGAAGATCGGCGGATGCGCAGCGGCACTGGTACTGGTAGGCTGGATCGGCTTTTCCGCATATAATAAGTTTTATGTTCCACCCAGAGCAACTTATGAGGTGGATACTACAGCGATAGATGAATATATGAACACTCTGACAGAAGAGTAACATGACGGCGGGGAAGCATTCCCCGCTGATTTTATGACATGAAAAATGGCCTGGTATTTTATGGTGCAAAAGCAGAAGGAGAGCATATGGAACTGGATTATCAGATCAAGGATGGAAAAGTAACTGTGACCCGATGTTATGGAGACGAACTGCGGGTGGCCATACCGGACAGAATTGAGGGATATCCGGTGACCCGCCTGGAGTCCTATATTTTTTCGGATGGGAGGAAAGAGCGTGACCGTGCCCATGCTGTCTGCGGAGAACAGGTGCAGGAGGTCTCTCTTCCGGCTTCCGTAAGAGAAATCGGCAATTATGCTTTCTATGGATGCAGGAAGCTGGAAAAACTTACCATATATCACGAGACAGCAGACATTGCGGGAGGGGCCTTTACCGGGTGCCACAGGCTGAATCAACTGAATATTCATATGGAACATGCCTGGGGATATTGCCTGAAAGATCTGGTCAGCGAGCTGCATCATGAGCTTTCTGTGACGCTCTGTTACGGGGAGAATCAGGCAAAGACAGCCAGACTTCTGTTCCCGGAATATTATGAGGAGGCCGTGGAAAATACTCCGGCCAGGATTCTGGAAACCCATTTTCATGGTTCCGGTTATGCCTACCGGCAGATCTTCCGGGATGGAAAGATCGTTTTTGGGGAATATGACCGGCTGTTTTTCGAAGCACAGAATCTGGAGTGTGAGGATTTTTGTATTGAACTGTGTCTTCTGAGACTTATGTTTCCATGGGAACTGTCAGAGGAGGCCTGGGGCTGTTATCGGTCCTGGCTGATGGAACACCGGATATCGGCAGCTTCCTGGTGTATTGAGTTTGAACAGGAGGAACAGCTGGAATATCTGGCGGGTTTTGTCGAATGGACCGGAGATGAACTGGAAAAGCTGATTGTGGCTGCAAATCAGAAAGGAAGGATCTCCATGCAGAGCTTTCTCATGGATTATAAGCATCAGCATGGAAGAAAAACGAAAAAAACCTTTGACTGGTAGTGAGGTGCCGGATGGAAGAGAGAAACGGAAAGGAAAAAGAGCTGACCATGCGCCTGGAGAGCGTGGGAAAGCATATTTTGTGGAATGCCAGGAATGAACTGTATCTTCATATGCGGTTTCTGGATCTGGCGCTGTCTTCTCTGGAATATGTGATGGATCCGGAAGCCGGCACAGCAGGAGTGGATGGAAATGTCATCTATTATCATGCCAGATATCTGGGAGGATGCTTTCGGGAAGACAGAAAACTGGTGAACCGGCTCTATCTGCATATGGTGCTGCATTGTCTGTTCTGCCATGTCTTTGCGGAGCCGAAGGAAGACCGGGTATTGTGGGATCTCTCCTGCGATATTGCAATGGAATCCATTATTGACGGAATGGAGATCCGCTGTATCAAACGTCCCATGTCATGGCTTCGGGAGAGCACTTATCGGGAGCTTAAAAGCACCTGTCGGGTACTGACTGCGGAGGCTGTCTATTATGCATTGAAAGAGCAGAATCCCACGGAAAGAAAACTGGGCCTGATGGTGAAGGAGTTTTCCGCAGACAACCACGGATACTGGTGTCGTGAAGGAAAGAAGCCTCAGAATGAGCAGCAGAGAGAAAAATGGCAGGATATCCGGGAAAAAATGGAAATGGATCTGGAGTCCTTCTCCAAAGAAGCGGTGGAAGCGGAAGGCGCTCTGCGGGATCAGCTGAAGATCGCCGGCCGGGAAGAAACGGATTACAGGACCTTTCTCAGAAAATTTGCGACTCTTCATGAAGAACTTCAGGTGGATCCGGATCAGTTTGATTATGTGTTTTACAGCTACGGTCTTTCGATGTACGGCAATATGCCGCTGATCGAGCCGCAGGAGACCAGGGAAGTAATGAAGATCGAGGAGTTTGCCATTGTCATTGATACCTCTATGTCCTGCTCCGGTGAGCTGGTCCGACTGTTTCTGGAGGAAACTTATGGGATCCTGAAGGAACAGGAGAGTTTTTTCAGAAAGATCAATGTGCATCTGATCCAATGCGACGAAAAGGTGCAGGCAGATGTGAAAATCACCGGTGAGGAGGAACTCTGTGAATATATGGAGCATCTGGAACTGGCAGGAGGCGGCGGAACGGATTTCAGGCCGGCGTTTTCCTATGTGGAGCAGCTTTGCAGGGAAAAAGAATTTACGAATCTAAAAGGACTTTTATATTTTACGGACGGGTTTGGAACCTATCC
>JAEDFS010000044.1 GCA_016297895.1 Marvinbryantia sp. | reverse complement strand
CACAGTTTTTTGAGAAAAATGATGCCGAATATCTGATCTCCTGTTTTGAAAAGGGAAAACTGGAGACGCTTATCGAATATGACGCAAGAAATCAGGATGGAATATGCATCCGGATGAGGAAGAATTATATACTCACCAGAGATGGAGTGTCCGGAAATGTATTTGCACTGATCGTAATAAAGGATATTTCCGAAAAGTATGAGCGGAAACGAATGCAGGAACTGCAGATGCAGAGTCAGCTGGAGGTGATCGAAGCTCTGAGCAGTGAATTCTCTTCTATTTATAAAGTAGACTTTAAAGAGCAGAAAATCACGAAGCTTTCCAGCAACGGCCGGTTTACTTCGATTACCAGTAAAACGGATATGGCAGATGATTATAATGAGATTTTCAGGATCTATGCCGGTGTGGCAATTCATCCGGAGGACAGGGAAACATTCCTTCGCAAGGTGCGGCTGGAGCATGTCATGGAGTGTCTGAGAACAAGCCGGGTGTATGATCTGAATTTTCGACGGGTGGTTGAAGGCGTGATGGATCATGCGCAGCTTCGATTTGTGAAAGTAGGGGAGAAAGGCGGATCCAGGATCATCTGTGCGATTCGAAGCGTGGATGAACTGATGAAAAAAGAAAAAGAACAATCCATTGCGGAAAGAGAAGAAACGAATATTAACATTTGATAAATACAGTGAATAATGCTATACTAAAAAATATGTTTCAAAATATAGTTATGATCAGACTGTATGTGGAGGACCTAAGATGAAAAAGAAAATGGAAGACTATGTAGTAAGTATACCGGATTTTCCGGAACCAGGCATTATTTTCAGGGATATTACCAGTGTTCTGCAGGATGCGGACGGATTTCAGCTTGCCATTGATTCTATGCAGGCTTTGATCGATCCGGATGAGGTGGATGTGATCGCAGGTACAGAGTCCAGAGGTTTTTTATTCGGAGCTCCTATCGCATATAATCTGCATAAACCCTTTGTTCTGATCAGGAAGAAGGGCAAGCTTCCAAGAGAAACTGTTTCCAGAGAATATGCCCTGGAGTATGGTACATCAGAGATCGAGATGCACAGGGATGCCGTCAGACCGGGACAGAGAGTAGTGATCATTGATGACCTTCTGGCTACCGGAGGAACCCTGGAAGCCTGCAACAAGCTGGTGGAGGAACTGGGCGGCAAAGTGGTAAAGAATGTTTTTCTTATTGAACTGGCCGGCTTGAATGGACGGGAAAAACTGAAGGATTACGATGTGGAATCCGTCATTTGTTTTGAAGGCAAATAAAATCTCAGGGTAAGACGGTGATCAGATGAAGGAATCAGAAAAAACGGTTGAAAATGAAAAACTGGCTACAATTAAAAAGGTGGAAGCCCCGGTAAAAAGTATGGAAGATTTTACGGATCCGGATAAGCTTTACGCAGAATTGATCGCCAGTGTGAAAAAATATCATCCGTCAGATGATATTTCCATGATTGAAAAGGCATATAAGATTGCTTATGCAGCACATAAAGACCAGAAGAGAAAGTCCGGGGAACCATATATTATTCATCCGCTCTGCGTGGGAATTATTCTGGCTGATCTGGAGATGGATAAAGAAACCATCGTAGCGGGTCTTCTTCATGATGTAGTAGAGGATACGGTGATGACCTCCGAAGAGATCGAGCAGGAATTCGGTGCCGATGTGTCGCAGCTTGTGGATGGTGTCACCAAACTGGGACAGTTGAATTATTCGGCAGATAAGGTCGAAGTGCAGGCGGAGAATTTGAGAAAAATGTTTCTTGCCATGGCGAAAGATATCCGCGTGATCCTGATCAAGCTGGCAGACCGTCTTCATAATATGCGTACATTGAAATATATGAAGCCGGAAAAGCAGAAGGAAAAGGCAAGAGAGACCATGGACATTTATGCGCCGATTGCACAGCGTCTCGGTATTTCCAAAATCAAGGTGGAACTGGATGATCTTTCGCTGAAATATCTGCAGCCGGATGTGTATTATGACCTGGTAGAAAAAATTGCACTGCGGAAAACAGAACGGGAGAAATTTGTTCAGGGAATCGTGGATGAGGTCAAGGCTCATATTGAAGAGGCAGGAATTAAAGCCCAGGTGGATGGAAGGGTAAAGCATTTCTTCAGTATCTATAAAAAGATGGTAAATCAGGACAAAACCATCGACCAGATCTATGACCTGTTTGCAGTTCGTATTATTGTGGATACGGTAAAGGACTGCTATGCGGCACTTGGTGTGATCCATGAGATGTATACACCGATCCCGGGCAGGTTTAAGGATTATATCGCTATGCCCAAGCCCAATATGTACCAGTCTTTGCATACCACGCTGATCGGACCAAACGGAACGCCATTTGAGATTCAGATCCGTACCTTTGAGATGCACCGGACAGCAGAATATGGTATCGCTGCCCATTGGAAATATAAAGAGCAGTCCAATGGAAAGACCGTTGCAGGCAACCAGGAAGAGGAAAAGATGACATGGCTTCGTCAGATCCTGGAATGGCAGCGGGATATGTCAGATAACCGGGAATTCATGAATCTGTTAAAAAGTGATCTGGATCTTTTTGCAGAGAATGTATATTGCTTCACTCCGGCAGGAGATGTGAAGAATCTTCCGGCAGGCTCCAATCCCATTGATTTCGCCTACAGTGTACACAGTGCTGTGGGGAATAAAATGGTGGGAGCAAGGGTAAACGGCAAGCTGGTGAATATTGACTATGTGATCCAGAACGGAGACCGAATCGAGATCATTACCTCCCAGAACTCCAAGGGACCAAGCCGTGACTGGCTGAAGATCGTCAAGAGTACCCAGGCAAAGAATAAGATCAATCAGTGGTTTAAACAGGAGCTGAAGGAAGATAATATTGTCAGGGGAAGAGATATGTTCTCAGCCTACTGCAGGGCAAAAGGAATCGTTCAGGGAGACATTACAAAGCCTGAGTTCCTGCAGACCGTGATGGTGAAGTATGGATTCCGTGACTGGGATTCTGTTCTGGCAGCGATCGGTCACGGCGGACTGAAGGAAGGACAGGTGGTGAACCGTCTTCTGGAGGAATACAAGAAGAAGAATCAGAAGGAAATGACGGATGCACAGGTTCTGGAGGCAATAGAGGCTTCTTCGGCGGCAGCAGGCAGCAGAGACCGGACATCCCAGAAAAAGAATAAGAGCGGAATCGTTGTAAAAGGAATCGATGATGTAGCAGTGCGTTTTGCAAAATGCTGCAGTCCCGTTCCCGGAGATGAGATCGTGGGATTTGTGACCAGAGGCCGCGGAGTGACCATACATCGGACAGATTGTGTCAATATGATCCATCTTCCCGGCGAGGATCGGATTCGCCTGATCGAGGCGGAGTGGCAGGCAGGTGCCAGCGATGTTTCCGGAAGATTCCCGGCGGAGATCAAGATCTTCGGCAACAACAGAACAGGCCTTCTGGTTGATATTACCAAAATATTTACGGAAAGAAAAATTGATGTGCTGGGAGTGAATTCAAGAACGAGCAAGCAGGGAACAGCGACGATCTCCATGTCTTTTGAAGTGGAAAGCAGAGGAGAACTGGATTCCCTGATTGCCAAGATCAGACAGGTGGAGAGTATACTGGATATTGAACGTACCACCGGTTAAGGAGGAAAACATGGGAAAGCTGAAGATATTGCACCGGGTACTTGGGATGGTATCGACTAATGTGTATCTCGCAGTCAACGAAGAGACAAGGGAAGGATTCCTGGTGGATCCGGCAGACAGAGGAGATATGCTGGCGTCCTGGGTGAAACAGGAAAAAGTGGAGTTAAAAGGAATTCTTCTGACCCACGGACATTTTGATCATATCGGCGGCGTGTCGGAACTGAAAAAGGAATTTCAGGTTCCGGTCTATGTGATGGAAGCGGAAAATGTGGTTTTAAATGATTCCAGACTGAATCTGTCAGCCAATTGGGGAACTGCATTTACGGTAAAAGGCGACCGTCTTCTTGGAGACGGTGAAATATTTGAACTTGCCGGATTTACGGTTCAGGCCTTCCATACACCGGGACATACAAAAGGCGGTGCCTGCTATTATCTGCAGGAGGAAAAAACTCTGTTTTCCGGAGATACCATTTTCTGCGAGAGCATCGGCCGGACGGATCTGCCTACCGGAAATCATGGAGAACTGGTGAGATCTGTAAAAGCGATCCTTCAGAAGCTTCCGGAAGATACGGCTATTTATCCGGGACATGAGGAAGCGACCAGCGTTGCTCATGAAAAACAGTATAATCCGTATGTGTAGCAGGTGGAACAAATGATTGCAGTACAGCTGAATAAGAGAAATTTTGAATATGATATCCATTCCCTGATCCGAGCATTTTATCCGGGAGTGGATGTTGCTGTGTATCAGAAAGGGGAAACTTTTACTCAGGAATATGAAAAAATACTGGAAGTAGGATATTTTCCGGACAGAGTCGAAATGGTCTTAAAGGATGCCGAGGGCAAGATTCTGTCATCGGACAGTCGTCCGGCAGAATATGAAAAAGACCGGAAACAGACAAAAAATGTGGTGAAGAGCATTCTGTATGAGATGCTGAGAGAGGTTACCGGGCAGGATCTTCCCTGGGGCAATCTTACCGGCATCCGTCCTACCAAGATACCTATGGCACTTCTTGAAGCGGGATGGAAGAATACGGAGATTGCAGAGTATATGCGAAACACCTACTATACCAGCAAGGAAAAGACAGCTCTTGCGATTATGATTGCCAACCGGGAACGTCATATTTTAAAGGATATCAATTATCAGAATGGGTATAGTCTGTATGTGGGGATCCCCTTTTGTCCAAGTATTTGTCTTTATTGCTCGTTTAGTTCCAGTCCTCTGTCGGTCTGGAAAGATCGGGTCGATGCCTATCTGGATGCCCTGTGCAGGGAGATTGAGGCCTGTTCCAGGATCTATGCAGGCCGGGAATTAAATACAGTTTATATCGGAGGCGGAACACCTACCACATTGGAACCGGGTCAGCTGGATCGGCTTCTGACAAAAATGGAAGAGTGCTTTGATTACAGTCATCTCCTGGAATTTACGGTGGAAGCAGGAAGACCTGACAGCATTACAGGAGAAAAACTCCAGGTATTGAAAAATCATGGGATCAGCAGAATTTCCATCAATCCCCAGACCATGAATGATAAGACGTTGGAGATCATCGGACGAAGACATACCGTGGCGCAGACAGTAGAGGCATTTCATCTGGCCCGGGAGATGGGCTTTACCAATATCAATATGGATTTGATCGTTGGTCTTCCGGGAGAAGAATATGCCCAGGTGGAGCATACTATGAAAGAAGTAACTGCCCTGGATCCGGACAGCATTACGGTCCATTCTCTTGCGGTAAAACGGGCTGCAAGGCTGAATATGTTCAGGGATCAGTATAAGGAAATGACCTTTACCAACAACTGTGAGATCATGGATATGACAGCCCGTATGGCATATCAGGCAGGGCATGCACCTTATTATCTGTATCGTCAGAAAAATATGGCAGGAAATTTTGAGAATGTGGGTTATGCCAAACCGGATGCGGCAGGTATTTACAACATTCTTATTATGGAAGAGAAACAAAGTATTCTGGCGCTTGGAGCGGGAGCAACGACAAAGATCGTCCGGGGTGATCATATTGAGAGAACGGAGAATGTCAAGGATATCCGCGGTTATATAGAGAGAATCGATGAGATGATCGCACGGAAACATATTTGCTAGATAGAATCTTGGAGATGGATCTGTTATAGATATGGAAGATAATAAATCAGTAAAAAAGTATCATATTATACAATTAGATGTGGCAAGAGAGATCACTCATGGAATGTGTGTCAGTAATCTGGCGTGGAGAGTGGGAAAAAAATTGTCCCTTTCTGAGGATATGTGTTATAATCTGGCTGTTGCAGGGTTCCTGCATGACATTGGAAAACTGGAAATGGCCAAATATGTGCATACCGTAAAACATGCTCCGGAAAATACGCTGCGCGTGGAGGAGATGCGCTATGTACGAACGCATCCGGCTCTCAGTTATGCTATTTTAAATGAAAAGGGCTATTCGCACCAGCTGACAGAATGGGTGTTGTATCATCATGAAAACTATGACGGAAGCGGTTATCCTGCCAATAAAACCGGCGAAGAGATTCCCTTGGGAGCCAGGATTCTGAGGGTCTGTGATGTGTTTGCGGCTTTGACGGCAAACAGGTCCTATCGAAAGGCCTTTGATATGAAAACGGCAGTGGAGCTGATGATCGCAGAAGTAAAAAATTTTGATATGAAGGTATTTCTGGCATTTCTTCAGGTAGTCAATTCCGATGACATCCGGGAGATTCTGGATGATCAGAAACTGAATGTAGAAGATCTGATGGGACTGGAGGAATTCCGGGATTTAAGGAGAATAGAGGAGGATAAAGAATGAGTTTGAAAAAAAAACCGGTAACCGGCATGAAGGATATTTCTCCAAGGGAGATGGAGATCAGAGATTATGTGATTTCCCTGATCAAAGAGACCTATGGAAAATTTGGATTTTTATCCATTGAGACTCCCTGTGTAGAGCATATAGAGAATTTGTCCAGCAAACAGGGCGGTGAAAATGAAAAACTGATTTTTAAGATTTTAAAACGCGGAGAAAAGCTAAAGCTGGAAAGTGCACAGACAGAGATGGATCTGGTAGATGGAGGACTGCGTTACGACCTGACCGTTCCGCTTTCCAGATACTATTCCAACAATGCAAATGATCTGCCGGCACCCTTTAAAGCACTGCAGATGGGAAATGTTTGGCGTGCGGACCGGCCTCAGAGAGGAAGATATCGTCAGTTCATGCAGTGTGACATCGATATTCTGGGTGAACCGACGATTCTGGCGGAAATCGAGCTGATCCTTGCTACATCTACTTTAGTGGGAAAACTGGATTTTGAGAATTTTACTATTCGTATCAATGACCGGAAGATCCTGAAGGCAATGGCAGCCTACAGTGGATTTGCTCCGGAAAGCTATGATACGGTATTTATTATCCTGGATAAGATGGACAAGATCGGTTTGGATGGCGTAAAAGAAGAACTGGAAAAAGAAGGCTTTGCGAAAGAAGCCATTGAAAAATATCTGGGACTGTTCGAAAAAGTGACTCCGGATCTTGCGGGAGTCCGTTTCCTGAAAGAAACATTAAAGGGTGTGCTGGATGAGAAGACGGCAGAGGATCTGGAAACGATCATCGAAAGCGTAGAAGCTGTGAAAACAGCTGATTTTAAGATCGTGTTTGATCCGACGCTGGTTCGCGGAATGTCCTATTATACCGGACCTATTTTTGAGATCAGCATTGATGGATTCGGCGGTTCTGTAGGAGGAGGCGGCCGCTACGATGAGATGATCGGACGGTTTACGGGAAATCAGACACCGGCCTGCGGATTCTCCATCGGATTTGAACGAATCGTCATGCTGCTGCTGGAGAAAGATTATCAGGTGCCGAAAAAAGGAAATAAGACAGCATTTCTGATTGAAAAAGGAATGCCGAAGGAAAAACTCCTGGAAGTGTTCCAAAAGGCGGAAGAGAGAAGAACGCAGGGAGATACCGTCAGCATTAATATGATGAAAAAGAACAAGAAATTCCAGAAAGACCAGCTTTCGTCAGAGGGTTATACAGAAATAATTGAATTTTTCAGCCGTTAGAACAATATGGAATGAGGAGATAAGATTATGGCAGAGTCAATGAAGGGAATGCACAGGTCCCACAGATGTACGGAAGTAACAAAAGAAATGATCGGAAATCAGGTAACCCTGATGGGATGGGTTCAGAAAGCACGAAACAAAGGCGGTATTGTTTTTGTGGATCTGAGAGACCGTTCCGGAATCATGCAGCTGATTTTTGAAAACGGCAGTATTGATGAGGCAGGATTTGAGAGGGCCGGAAAGCTTAGAAGTGAGTTTGTTATTGCAGTAACCGGTGTGGTGGAGGTGCGTTCCGGTGCTGTGAATGAGAATCTGAAGACCGGTGAAATTGAGATCAGAGTGAATACACTGCGTGTTCTGTCTGAGGCTGAGACACCGCCTTTCCCTATTGAGGAGAACAGCAAGACCAGAGAGGAGCTTCGTCTGAAATATCGTTATCTGGACCTGAGAAGACCGGATCTTCAGAGAAATCTGATCATGAGATCCAAGGTTGCTACGCTGGTACGTCAGTTTATGGCAAATGAAGGTTTCCTGGAGATCGAAACACCAACGTTGTGCAAGAGTACTCCAGAGGGAGCAAGAGATTATCTGGTACCTTCCCGTGTGCATCCGGGCTGCTTCTATGCACTGCCCCAGTCACCGCAGCTGTTCAAACAGCTTCTGATGTGTTCCGGTTATGACCGTTACATTCAGATCGCAAGATGTTACCGTGATGAGGATCTGCGTGCAGACCGTCAGCCGGAATTTACGCAGATCGATATGGAGCTTTCTTTCGTAGATGTGGATGATGTGATCGATGTGAATGAACGGCTTCTGGCATTCCTGTTTAAAGAGGTGCTGGATGTGGAGGTACAGCTTCCGATCCAGAGAATGACCTGGAAAGAGGCCATGAATCGTTTTGGCTCCGATAAGCCGGATCTTCGTTTCGGTATGGAGCTGGTAGATATATCAGAAGTAGTAAAGAACTGCGAATTTGTCGTATTTAAAAATGCTCTCGAGGCAGGCGGAAGTGTGCGTGGTATCAATGCCAAGGGACAGGGAGGCATGCCTCGCAAGAAGATCGATAAGCTGGTAGAGTTTGTCAAGGGATATGGTGCAAAGGGTCTTGCTTATGTGGCAATTCAGGAGGATGGCACCGTAAAATCTTCTTTCGGTAAATTCATGAAGGAAGAAGAAATGAATGCTCTGATCAAAGCTATGGATGGTCAGAACGGAGATCTGCTTCTTTTTGCAGCAGACAAGACCAAGCTGGTATGGGATGTGCTGGGCGCTCTTCGTCTGGAACTGGCAGAGCAGATGAACCTGCTGGATAAGAATGAGTATCGTTTCGTATGGATTACAGAATTCCCGCTTCTGGAGTGGTCCGAGGAGGAAGGTCGTTTTACAGCCATGCATCATCCATTCACCATGCCGATGGAGGAAGACCTGGAGTTTCTTGATTCCGATCCGGGCAGAGTCCGTGCCAAGGCATATGATATCGTTCTGAACGGAAATGAGATCGGCGGAGGAAGTGTCCGTATCCATCAGGATCATATTCAGGAAAAAATGTTTGAGGTGCTTGGTTTTACAAAAGAAAGAGCACACGAACAGTTTGGTTTCCTTCTGGATGCGTTCAAATATGGTGTTCCGCCTCACGCAGGATTGGCTTACGGCCTGGACCGTCTTGTCATGTTAATGGCAAAACAGGATAGTATTCGTGATGTGATCGCATTCCCAAAGGTAAAAGATGCATCCTGTCTGATGACAGAGGCTCCCGAGAGAGTAGAAGAAAAACAGCTTCAGGAATTGGGAATTGAGATAGCAGCAGAAGAAGAATAGAATCAGAAGGATCCATGTAAAATAAAACCCCGGCAGCAGAGAAAATCTGAAGCCGGGGCTTTTCAATCGGTTGCGGCAAGCTGGCTGATAGCTTCGGAAACTCCTCCGAGCAGGGCATCGGCGAAGGAATCGTTAAGCGCAGTCTCCCAGGTATAGCCATTGTTGATCATAGTGATAGATACCTCTTTTTCAGAAGAAGATTGATTGCTGAACAGAGCATTCAGCAGGATCTCGGAGGTCTTCTGATTCAGTTCCTCATCTGTAGCGCGTATAGATTCTGTTGTGCCGGCATAGTCCAGCAGATCCATGCGGCACTGGCTGATGACAGACTCCAGATCCAGGCTGGTGATACGGACGGTAACAGCGGCAGTATCCTGATCCTGAGTGGAAGAGAGAATCTTATAATCAAAATAAGAAGCAATCTGTTCCGCAAGTGCAGCATCGATCTGAGAAGACAGAGCTGTTCCAAGATGGAAGATATCCTGGATATTCAGATAGGAGATCCAGTCTTCGCCGGTAAAGTCACAAAAAGGCGCAAGCCTGAGATCCAGCACTTCCTCAGGAGCCAATAGATAGGGATCTGCCAGGCTGGATGCCAGTCCGCCGGCAAGCTGGTCCTGCAGTTCGGCGGTATTCTGAACCTGCCAGAGATCATCCTGGCGGGTGAGAGGCACCGTGACAGAAGAGGTGACCTGTTCATAAGTGTGAGATTCCAGACATTCCTTCATAAGAGCAAAGGAGAAAGCCAGGCTGTTTGGGGAATCTTCCCGGGATTCCAAAAAAGTGGATCGGGAAATCATAAGACGACACAGATCCTTTGCCAGAGCCCGTGCATCCAGGTTCGTGATATCTACAACAACAGAGGCACTTGTCTCATCATCGCTGACTGAAGACGAGCGGATCCTGTATTTAAAATCCTGAAAAAACAGCTTGACTGCCTCTGTGGCTTCTTCCGTGATCTCTGCTGTATCTGAACCGGTAAGATGGCTGCTTTCATAAGCAAGGAAAGTTTCCACCGTTGTATCATCCAGCTTTTTGATCAGTTCCAGTTCCTGACGGACTGCTTTTTCAGGTCCGGCATATCCGCATCCGTTCAGCATCAATAAAAGAAGTAACGAAAATAAAATCTTTGTCGTTTTCTGTTTCATAATATGACTCCTTATTTTTGTCAGTTTCATTTTATATGAAAAATGCAATATTGTCAATTATGTTACATGCAAAAAAAGAACATACGTTTCTGAAGATTCTGTGAACATGGGAAAATGGTAGTGCATTTAGAAAGAGAATATGGTAAGATACTTTAGAAGTATAGTCAGAAACAGATAAAATCAGAGGGTGAGACAGAGCATGAAGAAAAAAGCAGGTATATTTTTACTGATACTGATCCTGGCTGGGGGAGCGGCAGGCGGTATCTGGTATTTTAAATTTCGAGGCGGAATCGGGACGCAGAGCAGTGAGGAAAGTGTGTTTGCAGATTCGGTAGGGATGATTACCGGCCTGACAGCGAACGGGACGCAGAATCGGTTCTCCGGAGTGGTAGAACCGCAGAAGACGATCAAAGTAGAGCTGAACAGCGGAATGAAGGTAAAGGAGACTTATGTTTCCGTGGGAGATGAAGTGGATGTGGGAACAAAGCTCTTCTCGTATGATACAGATGAGGCACAGGACAGCATCACTCAGCTGGAGATCGATATAGAAAACTCGGATATTTCCATTGAATCGGCGCAGGCTCAGATCAAGCAGCTGGAGAAGGAGCGCAGCAAGGCTTCTGCGGACGAACAGCTCAGTTATACCACACAGATCATGACTACGGAGAATTCCATCAAGCGTTCGGAATATGAAAAAAAGAGCAAGCAGGCCGAAATGGAGAGCCTGAAAAAGCAGATTGCCAATGCAGTGGTAAAAAGTGAACAAAAAGGTGTGATCAAGTCCATTAATAACCCGGATGATTCCGGAAGTGCTTCTTCTATGGACAGCTCGGAGGACAGTTCGGCGTTTATCACGATCATGGCAACCGGAGATTACCGGGTAAAAGGACAGATCAACGAACAGAATATGATGCAGATTACAGAAGGGGCACCGGTCATCGTTCATTCCCGTGTGGATGAGAGCCTGACCTGGAGCGGAACGCTGACTGCGATCGACCGGGAGAACGGATCCTCTAATCAAAGCGCCGGTATGTATTACGGAAGCGGTGACAGTTCTATGACCAACTCCACATTATATCCTTTTTATGTGGATCTGGATTCCTCAGAAGGATTGATGCTGGGACAGCATGTTTACATTGTGATGGATGAGGGACAGGAGGATCTTCCGGATGGCATGTGGTTGGATGAGTATTATCTGATCACCGACGAGGACGGAAACGTGACTCCTTATGTATGGGCAGCCAATGAGAAAGACCGACTGGAAAAACGGAAAGTCACACTGGGAACGTATGACGAGGATCTGATGAAATATGAGATTCTGGATGGTCTGTCAGAGGATGATTATATTGCATTCCCGGCAGAAGAACTGTCAGAAGGGATGACGGTGACCAGAAATACAGATCAGCTGTCAGAGAGTATGGACAGTTATGAGGACGATATGGAATACGATGATGGAATAGAATATGAGGACAATGTGGACTTTTCGCAGGACATGGGCTTTATGGACTATGGTGATGAGCAGCCGGTCTTTGATGAGGGCGATTATGAAATAATCGAAGAAGGAGATGCGGAACTGGAATAGTCAGGGTGAAAAAGATGATTTTAGAGTTGGATCATATTTATAAAGATTATGTGACAGGGAAAATGGTTGTTCCTGTATTAAAGGATGTGTGCCTTCATGTGGCTGAAGGGGAATATGTGGCGATCATGGGGCCGTCCGGTTCAGGCAAATCTACATTGATGAATATTATCGGATGTCTGGATGAGCCGACTAAGGGCACCTTCCTGCTGAATGGCAAGAATGTGCTGGGATTGAAGGATAATGAAGTGGCTGATGAACGGCTGCATAATATTGGGTTTGTGTTTCAGACTTTCCAGCTTCTTGCGAAGCAGACAGCACTGGAAAATGTAGCATTGCCTCTGGTTTATGCGGGTATATCCAAGAAGGAGAGAAAAAAAAGAGCAGCACAGGCATTGGAGAATGTAGGGCTTGGGGATCGTATGGATTTTCTTCCTACACAGCTTTCCGGAGGTCAGAAACAGAGAGTTGCCATTGCAAGGGCGATGGTAAATAATCCCAAAATCCTTCTTGCGGATGAACCTACCGGTGCGTTGGATTCCAAGTCCAGCCTGCAGGTAATGGAACTGTTTCAGAAACTGAATGATGACGGTGTGACGATCGTAATGATTACCCATGACTCCGATGTGGCAAAGTATGCAAAGCGTACCGTTTATATTTTTGACGGGGAATTAAGTGAGGAAAAGCAATCAGGAAAGTAAGGGGATTTGAATGAAAAAGAACAAATGGTGGAAAGGAATCCTGATCACAGTGCTTGTACTGGGAATCCTGGGAGCAGGAGGTACGGCGGGAGTCCGTTATTGGATGAAAAACCGTGGAAAAGCAGTAGAAGTGTACTCTGTCTCGGATCTGGACGCTTCGGCATGGATTGGCTGGGGAGAGGGAGAAGGAACTTCCGGAACAGTCGTGTCGGATGTCAGTCAGAGCATCCAGATACCGGACGATAAAGTGATATCAGAAGTATATGTAGAAGAGGGCGACCCAGTCAAAATAGGTGATAAGCTGCTGGCGTACGACACGACTCTTCTGGAGCTGGACAGGGAATTGCAGGAATTGACAGTTCAGGAACTGCAGCTGGAGCTGAAAGCGGCCGAGGCGGATTTTAAGAAGCTTCAAAGCACCACACCTGTAGCGAACAGTGCAGGGAATGAAGAGGAAGACGCATACTCTGATGAAGATCTGGCCCGACTGGTGACAGGAGAGCGGGAGATGATGGCTGCTCAGGAAGGACAGGAGGAGACAGTCCAGGAAACAGCCCAGGAAACAGCCCGGGAGACAGTATCTCCTGAAACCGCAGAACCACAGGCGGCTTCCGAAGAGAACCAGACGGAAAACAAAAGCGAAGACAGTCAGAATGGGACGGAACAGGCCGTGGATGATACAGAGGAAGTGATCATTGAGAATCTGACTCCGGCGGATCTGGATCAGGCATCTCAGGGAGATGAAATCACATCCGAAGGCACCGGCATTTTTGAAAAGGAAGATTTAGAAAAACCAAAGCTGAATCAGAGCCTGGAAGGATTTCTGAACAATATCCGAATAAAAGAAAAAACGCAGGAGGGGGAAGAGGTCCTTCTGGCAGATACGATCTCCCGGCAGGAAAATGTAACGGCAGTCATAAACAGCGATCAGATTACGGTGATCCCTCATTTTAAAGAGACGGACGGGTATTTCTTTGAAGGGAGAAATACTTATCGGATGTATATCAAAGGCATTCGTTTGGAAAAGGAAGCGGCCGGCAAGATCTATGGAACGGCGACAGTGGATGGGAATGATTATCCGGAAATCGGAGGATTTACCTGTGTGCAGGATACGGAAAACGGGGCACAGGATATGGTAAAACTGACCCTGGCTTTTCATGATGGATTAAAAACCCAGCATGAGGGGCAGAGAATTCTGGAAGATATGTATCTGGAGCTTCCGGTGAAGACTGCGGAACTGGTTGGAGAAAGTCTGGTTTTCCAGGCAGGAGAAAACAATCAGACGGTTTATCTTGTGAAACCGCAGATCACGGAACCGGAACAGGAGACTTCTGAGGCAGAGAGTGAGACTTCAGATGAGCCCGGAACCGGAGAACAGGATCAATCGGAGAGCCGGAACGAGTCAGAATCGCCGGAAGAATCGAATTCAGAAACACAGATACCAAGCAGCGGGGAGACAGAAACAGAGCCACAGATTACGAGTGAGCCGCAGACAGAGACACAGACAGAGATACAGACTACGGGTGAGCCGCAGACAGAGACACAGATTGTGACAGAATCAGAAACGCAGAATGTGTCAGAATCGGATACACAGGTGTCAGAGGAACCAATCGGTGCTTTTACGGTCACGGTAAACTGGAATCACGGGACGAATGCAAGAGAAAAATGGCCATCAGAGCTGCCGATGAAGTTTTATGTGGATCCGGAAGATGAGGAACCGCTTTTTACGGAAATTATAAAGGCACCCTATCAGGAAGAGGGTGGAAGCGGTCAGACAGACGGGGAGGAAGAACCGGAAACAGAGGCGGAGATACAGGATATTTCCGGAATGGAAAGTTTTTCCGAACAGGAGACAGAAACGGCGGGGGCTCAGGTGTCAGAAGTGCTGGAAGATACGGCGGATCCTTATCCGGTGACGGTACAGTCCTGGAAAAACGTGGAAGTCAGCTGGCCTTCGGATCGAAAGAATCCGGATCAGTACTATATGGCTGTCTTTGCACAGAATTACATTCCGACAGTAACCTGGGACGGGCAGCAGAAATCTTATACCATTCAGATGAACTATCTGGAACCGGAAGAATCACCGCTTGTAAAGCTGGATCCACTGAGTGAGCTTACCTTTGCCACCGGTTCGGAGGGAATGTATTACAAAGGAAGCGGGACTTCAGAGGATCCCTACGTGTTTTTTTGTACAGACGGTGCGATCATAAGAAACACATTTGTCAACTGGGTACTGGGCTTTGATGAACTGGGCACCCAGAGGATTTCAGATGGCTATGCGGTTGTGCTGGAGATCCGGGAATCGAACAGTATTACAGGAGCATTCATCCGGAGTGTGGGGCTGGATGGCACCATACGGGTAGAATATGGATATGATCCCAGCACATATTGGGTATTTTCCAGTGACAGCGGAATCGTAAAATATCAGGAGGAAATTCCGGATGAGA
>JAEDFS010000105.1 GCA_016297895.1 Marvinbryantia sp. | reverse complement strand
AACGGGGAACTGGATGTGGATAAGATCATGTCAAAGCAGAAGAGAAAACGTGTGTATTCCATGGATATGAAAGCACTGGAGATCCTTGCTCCCACCGATTCTCATGCCCTTGATTCCTACAATCGGAACAAAGATCTGAAGTCTTTTGATTTTTCTTCCAGGGATGCGGGGAAAAAGACGTATACCATGATCGTCAAAGGAGAAAAGGGGCTGGAAAAAGTAACATTTGAGCCCAATGATGTGATGTTAAAGGATATGAAGCGTGTGGCGCCCAGAGAAGTGAATCTTCAGTAGAGCGAAAACGGGAACAAATTCATTTATGAAAAAGTCGCATCCCTGTTATTGACAGTATCGATGATATTTGATAAAATAGCGGGAAACACAGAGAGAAAATAGGAGGATACTATGGGCTGTATAATAGGTGAAGGTATTACTTTTGACGACGTCTTACTGGTACCCGGATATTCAGAGGTGATTCCGAATCAGGTTGATCTGTCTACAAACCTGACAAAGACTATCAGACTGAACATTCCGATGATGAGTGCCGGCATGGATACGGTAACAGAGCACAGAATGGCAATTGCCATGGCAAGACAGGGCGGTATCGGTATTATTCATAAGAATATGTCCATTGAGCAGCAGGCGGATGAAGTTGACAAGGTAAAACGTTCTGAAAACGGAGTTATCTCCGATCCCTTTTATTTAGCACCTGACAATACACTGGCAGATGCCAATGAATTAATGGGAAAATTCCGCATCTCCGGAGTTCCTATTACAGAAAACGGAAAACTGGTTGGAATCATCACCAATCGTGATCTGAAGTTTGAAGAGGATTATACAAAGCTGATCAAAGACTGTATGACTTCGGAAAATCTGGTTACTGCCAAAGTTGGGATCACGCTGGAAGAAGCTAAGAAGATACTGGGAAAAGCAAGAAAAGAGAAACTGCCTATTGTAGATGATGATTACAATCTGAAGGGATTGATCACCATTAAAGATATCGAAAAGCAGATCAAATATCCCAATTCTGCAAAAGATGCGCAGGGACGCCTTCTTTGCGGAGCGGCAGTGGGAATCACTGCAAACTGTCTGGAACGCGTGGATGCTCTGGTAGAAGCACATGTGGATGTGGTCGTGCTGGATTCTGCACATGGACATTCCCGGAATGTACTCAATTGCGTTAGAATGATTAAGGAGAAATATCCGGATCTTCCTGTAATCGCCGGTAATGTGGCCACAGGAGAGGCGACAAGAGATCTGATCAAAGCAGGAGTAGATGCAGTGAAGGTAGGTATCGGACCGGGATCGATCTGCACGACACGTGTGGTTGCCGGAATCGGTGTTCCTCAGATCACTGCTGTTATGGACTGCTATGCGGCTGCAAAAGAATATGGAATTCCGATCATCGCAGATGGCGGTATCAAGTATTCCGGAGATATGACAAAGGCAATTGCTGCAGGAGCCAATGTATGTATGATGGGAAGTATCTTCGCAGGATGCGATGAGAGTCCGGGAACATTTGAACTGTACCAGGGAAGAAAATATAAGGTTTACCGTGGAATGGGTTCTATTGCCGCTATGGAAAACGGAAGCAAGGATCGTTATTTCCAGTCTGATGCCAAGAAGCTGGTTCCGGAAGGTGTAGAAGGCCGTGTCGCTTACAAAGGAAGTGTAGAAGATACAGTATTCCAGCTTATGGGCGGACTTCGCTCCGGTATGGGCTACTGCGGTACACCGACAATTGAGGAACTGAAGGAGAAGGGTAGATTTGTGAAGATTTCTGCTGCATCCCTGAAAGAATCACATCCCCATGATATTCATATTACAAAAGAGGCTCCGAACTACAGTGTCAATGAATAATTTACTGGATGAGATCAGGAAGGGGACAAATGTCCGTAAAAACCTGATTCGTCTTCGGGAATCTTTGAAAGAGGAAGAACAGAAGAAAGCTCTTGCCTATCAGCTGGCAGGAGATTTCTCTGTCTTTACAGAATTGTTAGAGAATGAGGATGCAAAAGTCCGGAAAAATGCGGCTTTGATCATGTCGGATATGGAATGCGAGGATCTGAGCCTTCCGATCTGGGAGGCATACTGCAGGGAGGAAACTCTCTTCATCAGGGGAGACCTGTTGAGAGCTTTGTCCCGGTTCGATTGTTCTGCTTATCTTAGTCAGATGAAGGAACGAATGGAGGAAATGAACAAAATGACTCCTCTTCCTGAGGAGGAAAAGCATTTCAATACGGAGTATACACAGTTAAAGTATGTGATTCTGGCCAATGATCCGCCTAAGAAGCACAAGTTTACCGGATTTGGCAAAAAGCATGAAGTCATTCTCATGACCAATCGGAATCACAGAGAGGTGACAAGAAACCCGATCAAAGGACCGGTGAAATATCTGGCTGGAGGAATTCGTTTTCAAACGGGAAAGTTAAAGCCGATCCTGCAGCTTCGTACCTATTCGGAGATGCTGTTTCCGGTTCAAAACTGTCCTGTATTGACGGGAAGTCCGGAACGCATGGCCGAGCAGCTGATGGAATCCGATCTTTATGATTTCCTGCGGGATAATCATGATTTGGGTGAACCGTTTTATTTTCGTCTGGAAGTAAGAGCACCCTTTACTCAGGATCAGAGAATCGATCTGGTTAAGAAGTTATCTGCAGCTATAGAACGGGTCAGCAAGGGAAAGCTTATGAACGCCACGTCGGAATACGAAATTGAATTGCGGCTCGTGGCCGGCAGGGACGGAAGATTTATTCCGCTTCTGAAATTGTTTACATTACCGGACTGGCGGTTCGCTTACCGGAAGGAGAGTCTTCCCACGTCAATTGCTCCGGTGAACGCTGCGCTGATCATGGAACTTGCAGGCGAATATTTTACAGAAAATGCACAGGTACTGGATCCGTTCTGCGGGGCAGGTACGATGCTGATCGAGAGAAACATGAAGCTTCGTGCGAAAAGCCTGTACGGGATCGATATCCTGGAAGAAGCAGTGGAAAAGGCGAGAGTGAATGCAGAAGAAGCTCATATGCAGATGAGTTTTATCAACCGTGATTTTCTGGATTTTCATCATGACTATCTGTTTGATGAAGTCATTACGAATCTGCCGACGGAAGGAAAGACCAGAGACCGGGAGAGCGTGCAGTATCTTTACAATCGTTTCCTGGATAAACTGCCGGAGGTTGTGAAAGAAGGAGCACTGATCGTTGCATATTGCCCAGCCCATCAGAACCTGCTGGACTGTCTGAGAAACAGAAAAGAGTATCATAAGCTGAAAGAATACTGTCTGAACGAGAAAGATGACAGTTATGTTCATATTTTCCGATTTGGGAGTAAAAAAGACTAAGCAAAAAGAAATGTAAAATTTTCAAAATAGTGTTGACAAATCAAACAATATCCTGTATAGTATCTATTGTCGCTGGGAGATAATAAAGATTGAAAGCGACAAAGATATGCGCGAGTGGCTCAGTTGGTGGAGCGCGACCTTGCCAAGGTCGAGGCCGCGG
>JAEDFS010000104.1 GCA_016297895.1 Marvinbryantia sp. | reverse complement strand
TCCATAAAATCGGATTCATAACCCAGATTTTCATAAGTATAGGTAACGATATACATCCTGACTGGTAGAAGACGGTTCTTTTGCCTGAACTATAGCTTCGACAGCCTGTCCAAGGCCCCAAGCAGTGTCTCGTCCTGTTTTGCAAAATGGAATCGGATCAGATGATTCACATCTTCTTTAAAAAAGCTGGATCCGGGCACTGCTCCTACTCCGATATCCCTTGCCAGCCTCTCACAGAATTCCAGATCTGTCTCTCCCTTCTTCAGCCATTTGCTGATATCCACCATAACATAGTAAGCTCCCTGCGGGTCTGTAAATTCAAATCCCAGATTCTTCAGTCCTCCGGTAAAAAGCTGTTTCATGTGAGAATAATGCGCCTGAAGCTCCTGATAATAGCTGTCCGGCATTTCCAGACCGACGACCGCTGCTTCCATCAGAGGCGCCGCAGCCCCCACCGTAAGGAAATCATGTACTTTCTTTACCCTGTCGACCACAGCTTCCGGAGCAATGACATATCCCAGACGCCATCCGGTGATGGAATAGGTCTTAGAGAGGGAATTGCAGATGATCGTGCGTTCTCTCATACCCGGAAGGGATGCCATGTACACATGCTTATGAGGTTCATAAATAATGTGTTCATATACTTCATCCGTAATCACAAAGGTATCATATTTGACAGCAAGATCCGCAATGATCTTCATCTCTTCATATGTGAACACTTTTCCGCAGGGATTGGAAGGATTACAGAGAATCAGTGCCTTTACTCCCTGCCGGAAGGCATCCTCCAGCACCTCCGGATCGAAATGAAACTCAGGCGGAATCAGCGGGACATAGATCGGCTCTGCTCCGGAAAGGATGGCATCTGCACCATAATTTTCATAAAACGGAGAAAATACAATGACCTTTTCTCCCGGATTCACCACGGACATGACCGCAGCCATCATGGCCTCTGTACTTCCGCAGGTCACCACGATCTCTTTATTCGGATCTACCTTCATTCCCGAAAAATGCTCCTGCTTCTTTGCCAGCGCTTCTCTGAAATTCTGTGCTCCCCAGGTCAGCGCATACTGATGAGGACCCTGCAGGGCAACCTCCGCAAGTCTGTCCGTAATTTCCTTTGGCGGGTCAAAATCCGGAAAGCCCTGTGATAAATTGATTGCTCCATATTTTAAAGAGATTCTGGTCATTCTTCTGATTACAGAATCTGTAAAATCAGCAGTTCTGGTACTAAGTGACGGCATAACATCATTTCTCCTGTTCTTGTATGTATTGGCTTGAATCCTATTTTAATACACCGCTGAGACCATAGCAATAATATTTTCATAAGAAGTCGCCGGTGTCAGGTCACAGCCTGGGGACAGCAAAAATCCACCCTCCAGACCGGCAGTCTCAACCAGTTCTTTGCTGAGACGATGCACCTCTTCTGCACTGCTTCTCTCCAGGACACTGACCGGATTTAAGTTGCCCATGATCGTTATTTTTCCTTCCGCCAGCTCCAGTGCCTCCTTAAGATCAATGCTGTCCATGGAAAATACGGTGATCCCCGAGTCTTTCAATGCCGTGATCCGCGACTTTGTCCTGCCGCATATATGAAGGATCATGTAAGGGCAGAGATCCTGCAGTCTTTCTTTTAACTGTGTAAGATAAGGCAATGCATACTTTTCAAAATATTCTTCACTGATCAGATCACCTGAGGAGACCGGCTCCGCAATAAAGATCAGATTGCCCCCTGCCTCCAGAGAATCCCGTGTCACCTGATAAACCACCTCAGCGGACAGCTCAAGAAGCGCTTTCACCTCTTCCTCATAATCCTCATCCGCCAGTGCCGCACAGAGATCCTGTACTCCAATGATCTGCCCTGCGGTGGTAAACGGACCAAAGCTTCCCACTCCCACAAACCGTTCGTCGCCGGTAAGCCTGGCAACCTCCCCGATCTGCATCAGCAGCCTTTTGTAATCCTCATCCTCCCGAAGATTTTTCATCACCTTTTCTGCCGTCCAGTCACGGATCTCCTCGATATCATCCAGCGGTTTTCTGACGATCTCTCCAGGAAGGCCTTTGCGTGAATTGTTGATCACACCGCCCATCCCCTTCATGATAATATGGGGGATCGCCCGTCCTCCATAAATAAGATCCAGGTTCAGTCTTTCACAGTTATCATATAATACCTTCGCTCCGGCATCCGGCATTGCCATCAGTTCATCCGGCGAAAGATCTGCCTGTTTTAATGCCCAGGTGGCACCGGACATGGTAACCACCGGAACTCTTGGTACTTTCTGAAATGTCATGGCTCTTTCCAGTAATTCTTTTCGTGTCATAGCTTTTCCTTTCTTCCTGCCTTCCCGTTTCTTATTTCATAAGTCCCGGCAGAAACATACTGATCGGTTCCACAAGCATAATCAGCGCCAGTGAGATGATTCCTGCAGCCACAAACGGAAGGATCTTCTTACAGATCTGTGCAACCGGGAGTTTCAAAATACTGCATCCGACATACAGATTGATTCCCACCGGCGGTGTAATCAGCCCGATCGCCATATTTACGGTCAGCATGACACCCAGATGAATCGGATCCACACCAATGGCCTGGGCAACCGGCAGCACGATCGGTACCAGAATATAAAAAGCAGAACTGCAGTCCAGGAAACATCCTGCGATCAGGAAAATCAGATTGATCAGGATCAATAATACAAACCGGTTTTCGCTGATGGTCATCATCTGGGCCGACAGATCCGCTGCCAGATGGCTGGTGGACAGGATCCATGCATAGATGCTGGCACATGCGACAATATAGAGAACCGTTCCGGAAGAAACTGCCGCATCCACAAACAGTTTCCACAGATCCCTGATCCGAATCTCTTTATAAATGAAGATACCCACAAAGAGTCCGTAAACGATGGCGATTCCAGCCGACTCTGTGGCCGTAAAGATTCCTCCGTAAATTCCGCCAAGTATGATCACCGGGGTCAGCAAGCCCCAGATCGCATCTTTTAATGCCTCCAGAAATTCTGCCCTGGTAGCCCTTGGCTGAGGCTTGATCTGATCCTTTCTGCTGCTGATCATCGCCGCTGCCACATAAGACAGCCCCATCAGTATCCCGGGAATGATTCCTGCCGCAAATAATTTTCCGATGGAAGTTCCGGTGATGGAAGCATAAATGACAAATGCGATACTGGGCGGTATGACGATTCCGATGGCACCGGAAGCACTCATCAGCGCAGTTGACATGCCGACATCATATCCCGCCTCAACCATGGCAGGTATCAGAATAGATCCCAGTGCCGCCACTGTCGCCGGTCCCGATCCGGAGATAGCTGCAAAAAAGCAGGAAACCAGAACGACCACTGCGATCAGCCCGCTTTTTGTATGCCCCACACAGACCCTTGCAAACCTCACCAGTCTCCGGGATATTCCTGCATATTCCATGATCACACCTGCAAGAATAAAAAAGGGAATCGCAAGCAGGGTAAATTTACCGATCGCCGAATACATTGCATCTGCAATGGTGGTCAGGGAATATCCGCCGATCC
>JAEDFS010000043.1 GCA_016297895.1 Marvinbryantia sp. | reverse complement strand
CCGGAACACCATCTGTGTAGACAAACAGGCTGTCGCCCGGGTGCATTTCAAATTCGTGCTCCCGGAAGCGAAGGCCTTCCATGGTAGCCACTGCCGGAGAATGACGATAAACCACCAGTTCATAACTGCCGTCACCGCGGCGGATCACCGGATGCTCATGACCTGCATTGGCAGCCATTCCTTTTCCGGTGGAGATCTCCAGAATACCGAGCCACACCGTTACAAACAGTTCCGCTTCATTTCCTTCGCAAAGCTGCTCATTTACATTATGAAGAATCTCTGCAGGACTGTCTCCCATCAGTGCCCTGTTTTTGATCAGTGTCTTAGCGATCACCATGAACAGTGCCGCCGGCACTCCTTTTCCGGACACATCTGCCATTACCATGGCCAGATGATCGTCATCCACCAGGAAGAAATCATAGAAATCTCCTCCCACTTCTTTGGCCGGGTTCATGGTTGCGTAAATGTCAAATTCGCTGCGTTCCGGAAATGCAGGGAAGATGCTGGGAAGCATATCCGCCTGGATCTGGGTGGCCACATTCAGTTCCGCACCGATTCGTTCTTTTTCTGCCGTCACATGCGTCAGATCTTCAATATATTGTTTCAGAGAAACAGCCATCTCATTGAAGTTTCCGGCCAGATCTCCGATCTCATCATTTTCATAAACTTTGGCACGATATTCCAGATTTCCACCGGAGATCTCTTTTGCATCCTTTCCCAAAGCCAGCAGCGGCTCGGTCAGTCTGAGGGCAAAGGTACGCACCACCAGAGTGACGATCACGATCATACCCACCAGTACGATCAGGAATCTGAGAATGGAATTGATAATTTCCTGATCCATCGCCCGCACCGGAGCCAGAACCATACTTTCCGGAACACGGGTGCACAGCATCCAGGAAACCATCTCTACCGGCGCACAGGCATAATAGAATCCTGTTTCTGTCCGGGAAACCCCTGTCGTCTTTTCTTCAATATACGACAACACCTGATCATCCAGATCCTTCCTGCCATAGATTGTCTCTGCCTCAGCCTCCGGAGAGATCACATTTCCCTGGCTGTCCACCAGAAACGCATAGGCTTCCGGATCATCCCCCAGATTCATCTCCACGATCACATCATACAGATCCGTGATCCGGATATCCATGCAGACTACCCCTGCAAACTCATCATCCGCACCATAGAAGGGTGCTGCACAGCTGATCATCAGACCTTTTCCAAAGGAATCCAGATACACATCCGTAAAGCAGACCTCCCCGGCCTCCTTTGCCTGGGTATACCAGGAGGAATCAAAGTAATCATAGTACGTCTCTGCACTGCCCTCCTGAATTCCGCTGCTGGCATAGGTATCATAGGAAATGATGATGCCGCTTTCTGTTCCGATATAGATCGTCGTGATCACATCACTGTTATCGGAAATGACCGGATAAAAAGCCTGTTCCAGATTTCCCAGAAGACAGAGCTCTTCTTTTACATCATTTAACCGGATATTCGTAGAAGCAAGCCCACGCTGCATGGAATAGATTCCTTCATTGGCAGAATCCGCCGGATATACCATTTTCTTCTTGTACTCTTCCCGGTTCGCATACAGTCCGTGAGTGTACTCTGCGAAATTCCGGATATACCCCGCATACTTTCCAAATTCTGAATCCGCCAGCTCCGCTTTGCTGACAGCCGTATTGCTCAGGATATTTTCCGTTCTTTCTACCAGCGCCACCTCACTCTGCTTCTGGATCCGGATCATGCTCATGATTCCCACCAGGCTGGTGATCACCAAAGCTGCCACTGAAATAAAAAGAACCATTCTCTGTACTTTACGGCGGATCGGTTTTCTTCGTTTCTCCATATTCGTTTCCTCCTGTACTTATACAACAATATGTACCTTATTTTCTCCTCTGTCATACCAATAGGACACCCACAACGCACGATGTTTCAGAAGATTCAGACTGATCTGATCCAGCTCATCCTCCTCTTTTCCTTTATAAAAAGGATCGTACTGCTTCCCCCTGTAATGGATCCTTACGGACATGGTATCTCCAAACCGAACCGCCACTGCGATATTGGTCTGCGGCAGTTCTTTTAAAATGCGGATCGATGTCTCCTCAATACAGTTCTCGATTTCAAAAATTCTCTTCATGGTAATCCGATGCTGCATGGCCGCATCCTCCAGAAGCTCCATCCCGGCTCCGATACTTTCCGGATTGGCATCGATCTGAAATGCCGCATCCGGCGCCGCAGAGTATCTTTTCGGAACCACAGGCTCCACACACAAAAGACTGGTAAACAGAATGAGAAACGGAATCCCGATCAGCGTACCCACAAAGAAATAGGTCAGCGAAACCGGCAAAACTGCCTCACGCCCCGCCACGATCAGAGAAATCAGCCCGCAGCACAGGGACACAAAAAAGAGACACAGCAAAAATCTGAGATACTGCTTTCCTGTTTTCAGATGTACCCTGTGGGATTCGCTTCTCCAATGCCACAGGATCCAGAGCCCCAGTCCCACCACCAGGTTGCACAACACCTCCGCCATGATCGCCGCAGCCCCATTTTTCATGATCAGCCCGGTACAGATGCTGCCAAGACAGGTACCCAGCGTACAGAATGGTCCTCCCAGCAGTCCCAGCACCACCGGAAGGAAGTTTTTCATTCCCACATAGGGACCGAAATGCAGATATCCTGTCAGCTGCACCGGCAGATCCAGTATCACATATACCAGACAGGAACCAGCTATCATAAGCATTCTCATTTTCTGATCTTTACTTCTTTCCATGAGCCAACCTCCTGCCGATTGTTTCATATACAGACGAGTCTGCCGCAAGAATTCCGGCAACCATCAAAAGTGCGCCGACAGCCCTCACAGGCGTGATCACCTCCGGTTCCGTTCCGAAAAGAATGACCAGTACCGGCGACATCAGCATAGTCATCACGATCTCCGTCGAAAAGATCAGAGATGTGTTCAGCGGGCTTACGTACCGCAGCGCATAGATCTGCACGATTCCGTACAGACCTCTGATGAAAAAACTGATATAGATCACACCGCTCCAGAAAGCCGGATCTTTCGGCAGCTGAAAGCTGCCTCCGAAAAAGGCGGACTGTACTGCCCAGATCACAAAGGAAAACAGAGCCGAGAAAAACATCTGTCCCATGGCAAGGATCGACGGATTCGATGAAGCAGATAATTTCCCAAGGGTCAGAATATACAGGGCAAAGAACAGATCCGTCAGGATCAGATAGAAAATATTCTTGTTCAAAAGTCCTGCCACGTCCCCGTTCATCATCAGAAAAAGTCCCACCAGAACAATGGCAATTCCCGGAAAAGTCCTTTTGTCCGGTTTTTCACGAAAAACGAGAAAACCCAGCAGAGGAACAAATACAAAATACGCAGACATTACGCAGGCACTGACGGTAGCAGCCGTTCCGCTGGTTCCGGAAAGCATACAGGCATTGACTGCGATCAGCTCCGCCGCCAGAAGTATCGACTGCCCGATCTGTTTTTTATCGATTCGAAACGTCTCTCCAAAGAAGAAACACAGAGCGATCAGAAATCCGATCAGATTCGTAATGGTAAGAAATGCAAAATGCGAAACAGAAGCAGGCACCCCTGCCAGAAACGCATACTGAATTGCCGCAAAAAAAGTAATCATAAAAAGAGATACATTGGCTTCCAGTTTATTCATGTCCCGTTCTCCTCTCCTTCGCAATAAATTTCTTCAGGAGATGATCCGGACCATATCCAAGCTTCATCTTCCTTAATCCTTCCACTCCCAGATCCTCTTCCCAGTTGAGCCACCGATATCCCTCACAGCATCTTGCGGCAAACTCATGATTCATAGCCGGATAAATATGACGGACAGACAGATCTCCCTTTTCCACCATACCATCATATACTTCATCATTTAAAGGTGCGCCATATACAAACCCCTTCATCTCACCATCGATGAGAAACACCAGGCCGGACAGCCGAAGCTCCTCAAAATGCTCCATGGCAGCCTGTACCGACCGGTATTCCGCCTCCAGCTGTTCCTCTTCTCCCGGTTCCATTCGCTCTGAAAGCCACTGACGTTCCAGTTCAAGAATTCTCTCATAATAGTTCGGTACGATAGGCTCGATCACACACCGTTCTCCGTATTCCCTGAAAAACGCCCGCACCTCTTTTCTCCTGGTACGAAGCTCCCCGCCTTTCATGGAGACCAGCTTCTCCCTGCTGAAAAAATATTCGGCGAGATTCCGCTCCTCCCGGATTTCAAAGACATCCGGATACAATTCCTCCAGCAACTGCTTTGCTCCTTCTGTGATACTCTCAAAACAGACTGCCTTTCCATGGTGATGTGCATCCTCCAGAACCCGATCTACCGCCTTCCTCACATCATCCTTTTCTTTTGTATCTCCCAGCGGGAACAGATAGATATTCTCCTGTGCAGTACATCTTCCCTCCCGTCGGAAAAAGCAAAATCCGTCTTCTTCCGCAAACCGGTCGCCATATTTTGATGCCAGACAAAAAGATGCCGCAAAAGAATGCTGGCAGGATCCCTCACCATAAACCGAAAAATATTCGTGCAGCAGATCCTTTTGTCCCAATGTAACACTCTGAAAATTTAACATCGATCGGTATCCTTTACTCTTTTTCCTGCGTTGCTCTTATCTCAGATTATATACACATCCCGGAATATTTTCAATAAAATTCCATCTGTACCACTCGCTTTTCCCGTTTCTTTTTCCCTGTCATTTCCCCCGTAATCAAATCTTAAAAATTCTGTTACAATTTTCGACATTTTGGTATTCCTGTCCAAAACACCCGTTCTGGAAAAAACCTATGTAAACCAATTCTTTATCCCCATTTCGTGTGGATAATGTGTATAACTTCGTGCATAAGTCCATTTCACGGGGTTTTCCACGTCTTTTTTTGTGGATAACCATGTTATTAAATATACGCAAAAAAATACATTATCTTAACATTTTCGACAATTTTTGTTCAAATTGCTAAATTTCATTTCCGCACCGTGCTCATCTCGCCTTTTCTGTACTTTACACAGCGAAAGACCCCCGTGGACGCGGGGGCCTTCCTGACTTAAGGATATATGAACATTGTGTTACAATGAAGTAACCAATACACTCGAGGTGTTCTCCGCAGGAGAACCCGAGGTCCTCATGCGCCGGTATGCAGCGCATACCGTGTGCATAGAAGCATTTTACACTTCGAACAGCAGATCTCCATAGGACGGCATCGGCCATACCTCTTTATCCACCAGCATTTCCAGCTTATCAACCGGTGCTCTCAATGCTGCCATTGCCGGTACTACGGTATCATGGAAGTATCTTGCCTGAGCTTCTACTTCTCCGATCTCAGCTGCAGCGTCATCTGCTTCTGTCAGTTTTACAAGTGCTGCTTTTGCTTCCTCCAGCAGATCACTGCACTCGTTGAGGAGTCCCACCTGAACCGCTGCTTTTGCACCTGCTGCTGTTACTGCATTTATGGTATCTGCCAGGCTCTTTGTATAAGAGATCACGGCAGGAATAATCTGTTTGCTTGCAATATCGATCATAGTCTTGGCTTCGATATTGATTGCCTTTGCATAAGCCTCATACTGGATCTCTGCGCGAGCTTCCAGCTCTGCCTTGCTGTATACACCAAATTTACCGAACATTTCCACAGCTTTATCTGTTACCAGTGCCGGAATCGCATCTACCATGGATTTCAGGTTCGGCAGACCTCTTCTCTCTGCTTCTTCTACCCATTCCTCTGAGTAGCCGTTGCCGTTGAAGATGATTCTCTGGTGCTCGGTTGCATATTTCTTGATCAGATCGTGCACACAGGTATCAAAGTCTTCTGCTGCCTCCAGTGCATCGCAGGCATCGGAAAATGCTTCTGCAACGATGGTATTCAGAACGATATTCGGAGAAGCGATGGAATCTTTGGAACCAACCATACGGAACTCGAACTTGTTTCCTGTAAATGCAAACGGTGAAGTTCTGTTTCTGTCGGTTGCGTCTTTGGAGAATACCGGAAGTGTTTTTACACCGGTATTCAGCACATCGCCTGCTTTGCTGTGGGTTGCGCTTCCTGTATTTACCAGCTGCTCGATCACATCCTGAAGCTGCTCGCCCAGGAAAATGGAGATGATTGCAGGCGGAGCCTCGTTGGCACCCAGTCTGTGGTCATTTCCTACATCTGCTGCGGATTCACGAAGCAGATCTGCATGTTCATCCACTGCCTTCAGGATACAGGTCAGTACCAGCAGAAACTGAATGTTCTCATGAGGTGTCTTGCCCGGATCCAACAGGTTAATACCGTCGTCTGTGGTGATGGACCAGTTGTTATGTTTACCGGAACCGTTCACACCGGCAAAGGGTTTTTCATGAAGCAGACAATGCAGACCATGCTGGCAGGCTACTTTCTTCAGAGTCTTCATAACGATCTGGTTGTGGTCTACTGCCACGTTTGCTTCTGCATAGATGGGAGCCAGCTCATGCTGTGCCGGAGCTACTTCATTATGCTGTGTCTTTGCAGTAACACCCAGTTTCCAGAGTTCTTCATTGACATCCTTCATGTAAGAAGCGATTCTCTGACGGATGATTCCGAAATAGTGATCATCCAGCTCCTGTCCCTTGGGAGGCATTGCACCAAACAGGGTACGTCCTGTAAAGATCAGGTCTTTTCTCTTTAAATATTTCTGCTTATCTACCAGGAAGTATTCCTGTTCCGGTCCTACAGAAGGAGTTACCTTCCTGGAGGTGGTGTTGCCAAACAGACGGAGCAGACGAAGAGCCTGTTCATTGATTGCCTGCATGGAACGAAGCAGCGGTGTCTTTTTATCCAGCGCTTCTCCTGTATAAGAGCAGAACGCTGTGGGAATGCAGAGGATCGCTCCTGCTGCGTCTTTTCTTACATATGCGGGGGAGGTACAATCCCATGCTGTATATCCTCTCGCTTCAAAAGTAGCACGAAGTCCGCCTGACGGGAAAGAAGAAGCATCCGGCTCACCTTTGATCAGTTCCTTACCGGAAAACTCCATCAGCACGCTTCCGTCTTCCTTCGGTGCTGTAATAAAAGAATCATGCTTTTCAGCTGTCATACCGGTCAGCGGCTGGAAAATATGTGTATAATGGGTAGCCCCTTTTTCCACTGCCCAGCTCTTCATAGCTTCGGCAACCACATCCGCAATCACCGGATCCAGTTCCTTGCCTTCTGTCATTGTCTTCTTCAGTTCTTTATAAACCTTTTTGGGAAGACGTTCCTGCATCACTTTGTCGCTAAACACATCTTCGCCGAAAATAGATGCTACGCTTGTTACTTCACTCATAATGCTCCTCCTCAATCCCTGATCATATAAAAAGGCGCTCCACCCAATTGGTGGAACGCCTTCGTTCGCATGACCTGTTTTCTAAATCACCTATAAAATACTCCTGTTTTTTCGAAAATGCAAGCCCTATTTTATGATTTATTTATTGAAATATCAAATTCTTTCTATTCGTTTTTTGAATCATTCTGTCTTCCAACAGAGCTTTTCTGCAGAATTTACACCAGCATGGTGATTGCGCGCTCCATGTTACTGATCTCCACCCGGGCATGTTCTCCGCCAAATTCCCCGTCCAGCGTCCAGGGAACCGCCTCCTGAAATTCCATTTTGATCTGACTGGAACGGAACTGATAAAAATACTTATCATCCGGCGTCCTGCTTAAGAATGCCGTAATGATCTCCTGGAGTTCCATGATATTCTTCGGAGTCCGGATCAGCGTAACCTCAAACACTCCGTCATCCATGTGCACATGTTTTCCCGTAATATTTTTAAACCCGCCCACGGAAAGAGAATTGGTGACCATTCCGTACATAAATTCTCCGCTGATAGCAGTATCATTTGCCTCCACCGATACCTGGTAGGATTTGATGGAGGCCAGCTTTTTGGCTCCCTCCAGAAGATAAGCCACATGGCCCAGCACATTTTTCATGTCCTGGCTCGTTTCATAGGATACGTCTGTAAACAGGCCGAAAGCTGCGATATAGACAAAATAATCTCCGTTAAAGCAGCCCAGGTCACATGGGAACTCTTTCTGCTTTACCACATGGTTCGCTGCACTGATGATGCTTTTCGGAATCTTCAGACTGTTGCCGAAATCATTGGTGCTCCCTGCCGGAATATAGCCAATGGGACAATGCCCGCCGCAGTCCATCAATCCACTGATCACCTCGTCCAGCGTACCATCTCCGCCGCTGCAGACGATCAGTTCATACTCTCCGGCATCCTCCCGCACCTTTCTCCTTGCATCCCCTTCCTCCTGGGAAATATACACCGTTGTGTCAAATTCTGCCTTTGTGAAAATATCCAGAACCTGCATCAGTTTTGTCCTGATCGTTCCTTTCCCGGATTTTGGATTAATCACAAACAGTACCTTCTTCATACTCATCTCTCCCATTTATCACACAGCGCATCGATCTGATCCGCAAACTTTGCCAGATCCTTATTTGCGCCGCCTTCATTTCTGCGTATGACAGCCAGCAGCCTCTGACCTGCAGCCAGCAGCCTTCCGTAAACCGTATTCTGTCTGGAGACCTCCGGTCTTTCCGGTTTGCTGAGCTTCACCGGCTCTGCCTCTTTAATATATCCGTTTGCAGCCAGATCAAATTCTGTTCCGCTGTAAGGCGCTGCAGCATCCAGTCCCAGCTCCCGGCGGATTGTTTCCGTAAAGGTGGTGCAGGACTCGTCATCCCCATGAACCACGAACACCTTCTCCGGCTTCTTCACAAATGATGCGATCCATTTGAGCAGTCCTGCATTATCCGCATGACCGCTGATGCCCTGAAGGACACGGATCTCCGCCTTCACCTCGATCTCCTCACCAAACAGCTTTACCCTTTCTGCCCCTTCCACAATGGCACGGCCCAGGGTTCCGTTGGACTGATAGCCCACGAACAGAACGGTACTCTCCGGCCGCCACAGGTTATGCTTCAGGTGGTGCTTGATCCGGCCCGCATCGCACATTCCGCTGGCAGAAATAATCACCTTGGGATCTGCATCAAAATTGATCGCTTTCGAATCATCGCTGGTCACAGACGTCCGAAGTCCCGGGAATCCGATGGGATTGACTCCCTCACTCACCAGCTTCTCTGCTTCCTCATCAAAATCATCGTGCATCCGCTCCATGAAGATTTTGGTAGCCTCCACCGCCAGGGGACTGTCCACGTACACTTCAAAATTGTCATGTCCCCGGATCATCTTATCTTCCTTGATCTTCCGGATAAAGTACAGGATCTCCTGGGTCCTGCCCACCGCAAATGCCGGAATCACCACATTTCCGCCCCGGTCAAAGGTCTTCTGGATGATGGATGCCAGCTCGCCGATATAATCCGGTCTTGGGCCATGGCTCCGGTTGCCGTAAGTGGACTCCATCACCACATAATCGGCTTCCTCCACATACTGCGGATCACAGATCAGCGGCTGGTTCACATTTCCGATATCTCCGGAAAAGACGATCTTCTTCTCTGTGCCGCCCTCGCTGATCCACAACTCAATGGAGGAAGAACCCAGCAAATGTCCGGCATCCACGAACCGGATCTCTATCCCCTCTGCGATCCGGATCTTTTCATTATAATCACATCCGACAAAGCACTTCAGCGCCCCTTCCGCATCCTCAATGGTATAAAGAGGCACATATTCCGCTTTCCCGGCTCTTTTTCCTTTTCGATTTCTCCATTCAGCCTCAAACATCTGAATGTTGGCACTGTCCCGCAGCATGATCTGACAGAGCATTTCTGTGGCACAGGTAGAAAAGATCTGTCCACGGAATCCCTGTTTATACAGCAGCGGCAGCCTGCCGGAGTGGTCGATGTGTGCGTGAGTCAGCAGCACCATGTCGATCTCTCCTGCCATCACAGGCAGTTCTTCGTTTTCAAATTCATTGATTCCCTGCTCCATCCCATAGTCAATCAGAATCTTCATTCCACAGGCTTCCAGATAACAGCAGCTTCCCGTCACCTCATGAGTGGCACCCAAAAATGTCAGTTTCATGCAAATCCCCCTCTCGTCCCCACAAACAAAATACGGAGTATACTATGTAAAATCAGTATACCCCATATCCTGTCATTACGATAGAGAATTTTTACAGTTTATGAATTTTTCATAACTGCGCTTCCTCTTTTGTATCCCGTTCTGCCTTTACCTGTCTGCATAGCAGCCGGATAAACACAGTCCGGATGTTTCACCTATAGATGCAAAAATCCGGTATGGGTTTCCCGTCTGGATCCTGTGAACCAATGCTTCCTCTGTGTTTACATTTCCCACAAAGTACTGTGCTGTTTCCTCTGTCCCTGCCTGAAGCAGTTCTTCCATCCAGCCCGACAGGCTGTCCGTTTCCGCAAGACAGACAACACGAATCTGTGTCCACACATCGTCCAGAGACTTCCGGATCTCCCCAAAATCGATATCCGTCATTCCCACACCCAAAACCAAATGACCGTCTACAAAATATGTACCGTTCTTCTGATTGTGACGCTTGCACTGGGTAAAATCATTGTACAGCATACACTTCATTTCGCAGTTCAGATTTTTCGGATCCACAAACGGGCTGCAGCATCTTGAAGGCAGCACCGGTTTCACATTCAGGACGCATTCTTCCGTTTTCGGACTGCCTCCCTCGCTTCCGTGATAGAGTACCAGGCTTTTCTTCTTCCCTTCCCCTGCACAGAACACCCGAAACCTGCGGTTTCCCTTCAAAAATGCGGTTCTGTCTTTCACCGCATCTCTTTCAGCGATTCCCCTGTCCTTCAGATACCGTTCCGGATCTTCAACCAATCCGATCTCCTCGTCTGTAAAGTCCTCCATTTTGCCATATTCCCCGGCAAGGCTTTTCCGGTCCTCCTCCGTCAGGTACGGATACAGAACCTGATCGACCCTGCACATGGAAAGCACCTTCCCTGCCCTTTTTATCGTCAGCGGTTCAAAATCCCCTAAAATCACCAGATGAAAATGTCCTTTCAACTGCTGCAGCTCCTCCTCCCTGGCTTCGCAGCCGCCACTGCCTCCGCCAAGGTACAGGAAATGAAATGGTTCCTCTTCTCCGCTGCTTTCTGCCATGCTTCCCGTACAGCACATACCTTCCGTTACATTTTGATAAATAAAACGATAATATTTTGCTTTCATCTCAAATAGGCCCCCTTATTAAATTGCTTTAGTATAATGTCCATCAGGCTGCGATTCACAGCCGGCTTCTTGCTTTATGCCGGGACTGTACATCGTAACCTCTTAATAGGCGAGACATGCGCCCTTTCTCTTTTGTAAGATACCGGGATCGTGGCAGTGCGAAGCACGAAACGATACGCAGGTATCATAGAATAATCTCCACCCCCTCCGCCTCACCCGGATACCCCAGCCACTGACTTGGGAGCAGGCTGTACACGCCGTCTCCCGGTCTGCCGTGAAAGGTAATGAAAGAGAAGCAGTCACGGCGTGGCTAAGTATTTTGGAATGAAGGAGATTGGAAGTGTTAGAAAATCATGCTAAATGCCGAATGGGATACCATCGGTAAAGCTGGTATTTCCTTCCCGTACATCCCCGGTCTGTGCCAGGTGAGCTGCACGGATACGGTAATAATATCCCGGTTTTACCAGTACGTTAATGGCATAGGATACACTACAGACATTTTGCGCCGAATAGTCCTTATACCACACCGTATGCCAGGACCCATTTTCCAGACGATCCATGTATAATCCCAAATAGACATATTCTGCCTGACGATAACAATCTGTATGGCCATCTACCCTTGCAATATTATCCTGTAGCCTGGTAATTCCACATCCGCCAGACGCCAAATAATATCCATAGGATGCTGCCCCTGAACCCGTATCCACTACAATCTGCTCCGATCCCAGTACCGGAAATACCGGGTCAGAAGTGATCTCCGGTGTACCGAAGTCCAGATCTGCTCCTTCCTCCAGATACACCTGACAATCAGAGGAACTCCCCTGGATCAGTGTAGAACCATCCACTACCGTACCAGGCTGCTCTGATCCGGATGCCAATGCTGCCGCAGACATTAGAAACATATATATCACGGTGCTTACCAGAAAAAACCACACTCTTTTTGTCTTCATCTTTCGTTCCCTCCTTTCTCTCTTTTGTTTTCCATTACACTTATAGATACGAAAGAAAAGAAGGATTGTTTCGCTAAAATTTAATAAATAAATATTTTTTTTATCATTTTTACAAATTCTTCTTTTGGAATAACCCCTTTTATCCAATAAATGCATCCGTCATATTTGAGTTCTGCTACATAGTTCTTCTCATTTATTCCCTGAATCTCAGATATTAATACTTCACCTATATCTGTCATTACATTAAATGTATCTACTATCTCCCCATCCATAATTTCTCCATATGAGGTGTTCTTTTCCCGCTTTTCCATTCTGATATAAAATGCAGTATCTTTATAGTGATAAAGCATTGTTGCATTTCCCACGATTTCATCTACACGATGACTCTCATATTCCATTCCATCTGGCATATATAGAAAAGAGATGGCACCGATTCCCAGTCTTTCCTTAATCTCTGCCCAGGCTTCTTTTTCTTCCACACTCACATTTTTTCTTCTCTCTTCATTACTCAGCCTCATCGCCCCTTCATTCCCGATCAGCACATTCAAAGTCTGCACCAGCTTTACCCGATTGGCCTCACTGGTCATGCTGGCTCCGAAGATTCCCACCAGGGCAGCTGCTGCCACGCCCAGCACCCGCAGCACTCTGCGGCGAACGGGATGTGCCAGCTGTTTTCTTCCAAGCTCCAGGGCACGGCGGTCTTCCTCGGACAGCAGATCTTCGGCCCGGGCTGCGGCAGTCTCTTCTTTTTCAATGATCGCCATTATATTTTCAAAGACTCTGGGAGATGGTTCCAGTCCGTCCAGAGACGGGTCGCTGTTCAGCTCTTCCTCATAGCGGTCTGCCGCCTCCATCATTTTCTTCCTCAGGAAAGCATCCACCTGATCCAGATCGTTGTTTTCGAATTCCTTGTTTTCCATATGCTTCAAAGTCCCTTCTTGACTTTTCCTCCCATGAGTATAAGATAATATTATAATGATACCAGGGTCAAAAGGTCTAAACCCACATGAGCTTGTTCATAGGTGGGTGAAAGACCTTGGGACCCGCCCCCCGATATGAGCATAATAGTGGGATGATAATCCCACGATATGCGAATGTCGGGACGGATTGTTAGAGTGCAAAGCACGGAACAATCCGCAGGTATCATCGTTGTGGTCAAAATCCCTCAACAATCATCTCATTGGAGGATCCGTATGAAACGAATTGTATTAACAGGCGGCGGTACCGCCGGTCATGTCACACCCAATATTGCATTACTGCCCCGTCTGAAGGAACTGGATTATGACATCCATTATATTGGCTCCTACGACGGGATCGAAAAAAAATTAATTGAAGAAATGGGTATTCCTTATTACGGCATTTCTTCCGGTAAACTCAGACGTTATTTTGACGTGAAGAATTTTACAGACCCGATCCGGGTACTGAAAGGTTATGGGGAAGCAAGAAAACTCCTCAAAAAACTAAAACCGGATGTCCTGTTTTCCAAGGGCGGTTTTGTCGCTGTCCCGGTGGTACTGGCGGCCAGACACTGCCATATCCCCTGCATTATCCATGAATCGGATATGACGCCGGGCCTTGCCAACAGGCTGGCCATTCCCTCTGCCACCAAAGTGTGCTGCAATTTCCCTGAGACCCTTGCCCATCTGCCGAAAGAGAAAGCGGTTCTCACCGGTTCTCCCATCCGTCAGGAACTTCGCCAGGGCAATAAACTGGCAGGACTGAAGTTCTGCGGTTTTACCGCAGGCAAGCCTGTTCTGATGGTCATCGGCGGAAGCCTGGGCTCTGCCAACGTAAATGAAGCTATTCGGGGGATTCTCCCGGAACTGTTAAAGACCTTCCAGGTCATCCACCTCTGCGGAAAGGGAAAGATGGATTCCTCCCTTACTCACACCGAAGGTTATGTACAGTACGAGTATATCAAGGAAGAGCTGGCCGACCTCTTTGCCCTCTCCGATGTGGTGGTTTCCCGTGCCGGAGCCAATGCCATCTGTGAACTGCTGGACCTGAGGAAACCTGCTCTTCTGATCCCTCTGGGTTCCAATGCCAGCCGCGGTGACCAGATTTTAAATGCCGAGTCCTTCCGCAGTCAGGGCTTCTGTGAAGTACTGACAGAAGATCAGCTGAATCCCCGGCTTCTTCTTGATACGATCTTAAAGCTTTATGCTTCCCGTGCCGACTATATTCAGGCCATGGAAAAGAGCAAGTTAAGCAATGCCATCGAGACCATTACCGACCTGATCGAGGAAGTTGCAGCAAAACACTGACTCCATCCTGTTACATCTGGTCATCGTACATTTCACGCAGATAGCTTCTTGCTCTGTTCAATCTGCTGCGCAGTGCACCCGGAGAAATCTCCAGATAGCTGCAGGCTTCTTCGGGTGTCATCTGCCGGATGCAGATACAGTCAATCACCTCATACCACAGTATGTTGACCTCTTTTAAATGATCCAGTATTTCACAGATAAACTGCCTGTCATCACAGCGTTTTTCCAGGTTTCTTTTATCTTCTACTCTATTCAGATCCTCGATTCCAATTTCCTGCATCACTTTTTTCCTCGCACCTGTCTTTCTCCAATGATCTATCAACTGATTTTTTGCAGCATGAAGCAGCCATGCCTTTACAAATTCCTTCTCCACCTTGTACATATTATTGTAATACGCTAAAAATACGTTCTGGCAGATCTCATTTGCAAGTTCCACATCATTCGTCTGAGCCACCACAGATTTGACGATCATGGACGCATATCGCTCATACACCTCTGTAAATGTCTCAATGTCATTCATCTTTTGTTTCACGCTCTCTTTTGTGTATTGATCATTTCAGCGAAGCTTTTCCAACAGCTCTGCCTTGTCCGCATCGCTTAATGTACCCGGCTTCCATCCAAGTCCGATCTTATCGTTCTTCTTCCTTGGAATCAGATGGATATGAAAATGAAATACGGTCTGTCCTGCCGCTTCATGATTGTTCTGCAGGATGTTGATTCCGTCACATTCCAGCACCTGCTCCATTTTCTGTGCCATCCTTTTTGCCACCACAAATGCCTTTGCCGTAAGTTCCTCCGGCATTTCGAGGATATCTGCATAATGCTCTTTGGGAAGCACCAGCATATGACCCTTCGCTGCCGGACCCACATCCAGAATCACACGAAACTCTTCATCTTCATACAACGTAGCTGAAGGGATCTCCCCCGCAGCAATTTTACAAAAAATACAATTCTCCTGAGACATATTCTACCTCCTGTTGCGTATTTATATATAGAGACCTTTTTTTCATATTAAAATTTTTATTTCCCCCTGTCAACCAGAATCTTGACAGGAGGCAACCCGCCCCAGAAAGGATGGTATTATGCTTACTCCACCAGAATACGAACTGCTGATTTCCTCTGTTTCTCACGAAATACGAAATCCGGTTACCCTGATTGGCAGCTATCTGCAACTGATGTCCCACAACCACCCGGAAGTCACCGCTTATCGGGAATGGCAGCCCGTGCAGGCGGAAATGGAATATCTCCGCCGGCTTCTTGACGATCTCTCCGGTTACCAGAACGGCGGCCGTCTGGATCCCATGGATGTGGATACCGAAGCCTGGCTTTTCGAATACCTGCAAAGCGCAGAAGCACTGATCCGGAGTCTGTCCGGTCCCTACATACAGCTGCAGGTGCATCTGGAGCCCGAACTTCCGGTACTTTTCCTGGATCCCGTAAAGCTTCGACAGGTACTGGACAATCTGATACGAAACAGCGTGGAAGCCATCGGGCCTCATTCTTCCGGCACCATTACCTTTTCCGCTGCCTGCCGGGATCAGATGCTCAGGATCCGGATCACAGACACCGGCTGCGGCATCCCGCCGGAACAGCTTGGCTCTATTTTCCGGCCCTTTTTCTCCGGAAAATCCCACGGCT
>JAEDFS010000042.1 GCA_016297895.1 Marvinbryantia sp. | reverse complement strand
CTCTGCGGTCACGAAGTCCACAATGATGAGACATTGAAACTGCTTGCCAGAACAGCGCTCTCTCATGTGGAGGCAGGAGCTCAGATGGTAGCGCCTTCCGATATGATGGACGGCCGTGTGGCGGCGATCCGAAGCCTGCTGGATAAAAACGGACATGAGACGGTGCCGATCATGTCCTATGCGGTGAAATATGCATCGGCATTTTACGGACCTTTCCGGGATGCGGCAGGTTCCGCACCGGCATTTGGAGACCGCAGGAGTTATCAGATGGATTATCACAACAGCCGTGAGGGTATCAAAGAAGCACTTCTGGATGTGAATGAGGGAGCAGATATTATTATGGTGAAGCCTGCCATGTCTTATCTGGATATGGTGGCAAAGATAAAAGATCTGGTTCAGGTGCCGGTGGCAGCTTACAGTGTCAGCGGAGAATATGCCATGATCAAAGCAGGAGCCAAAATGGGTTATATTGATGAAGAGAAGATCATCTGCGAGACGGCTGCGTCGGCATTCCGTGCAGGATGTGATATTTATCTGACTTATTATGCACAGGAGATCGCCCGAATGATAAAAGAAGGGAAAATCGGCTGATTGAAAAACAGAAATCCGGAATAAAAGGCAGGAGAGACAATTATGACAAAATCAGAAGAAATTTTTAAACGTGCGAAAAAAGTGATCCCCGGGGGAGTGAACAGCCCGGTGCGTGCATTCGGATCGGTTGGAGAGACCCCAAGGATGATCTGCCAGGCGGATGGGGCATATTTGACGGATGAAGACGGATTCCGATATCTGGATTTCGTTTGTTCCTGGGGGCCAATGATTCTGGGACATAACCATCCGGCGATCTATGAGGCAGTGGTAAAAGCCTGTGAGAAAGGACTGAGCTACGGAGCCGCTACCAGAAGAGAGGTGGAGATGGCAGAGCTGATCTGTTCATCGGTACCCAATATTGAGATGATCCGCATGGTGAATTCCGGAACAGAGGCAGTCATGAGTGCAATCCGTGCTGCCAGAGGATACACCGGAAGGAGCAAAATCATTAAATTTACCGGATGTTATCACGGGCATTCCGATGCATTGCTGGTACAGGCAGGATCCGGAGTGATGACGGCCGGGATACCGGACAGCGCCGGAGTACCGGAGGGCTGTACAAAGGATACTCTGTCAGCGGTATACAACGACCTTTCTTCTGTGGAACGGCTTTTTGAGGCATTTCCGGAGGAGATCGCAGCATTGATCGTGGAGCCGGTAGGCGCCAATATGGGAGTGGTTCCGCCGGAAAAAGGATTCCTGGAAGGACTTAGATTGCTCTGTTCAAAATTTGGTGCGGTTCTGATCTTTGATGAGGTAATCACCGGCTTTCGACTCGGGTTTACCGGTGCACAGGGATTCTTTCAGGTAGATGCGGATCTGGTCACCTATGGAAAGATTATCGGAGCGGGAATGCCGGTTGGAGCCTATGGTGGAAAACGGGAGATCATGGAATGTGTGGCTCCTCTTGGCCCGGTCTATCAGGCGGGAACCTTAAGCGGAAATCCCGTGGCTATGGCAGCAGGGCTTGCTCAGCTTACGATTCTGAAGGAACATCCGGAGCTTTACCGGGAGCTGAATGAAAAAGGAGAATGGTTCTATGGTGAGATTCGAAGGATTGTGGAGCGGTCAGAGATACCGGCTGTTGTGAATTCCTGCGGTTCGCTGGGATGTATTTTCTTTACGAAAGAACCTGTCCGGGATTATGAATCGGCAAAACGTTCAGATACTTCCAGATACGCCGCATATTTCAGCCACATGCTGTCTCATGGAATCTATCTGGCCCCGTCTCAGTTTGAGGCTATGTTCTTATCTGCGGTGCATACCAGAGAAGAACTGGCAGGAGTGCTGGAACTGGCAGGAGAATTTTTCATTCCTTAGCGTAATGAAATTTTGATTCATAAAATCCATAAGATACTCCAGTTTTTTCCTTGGGAAACAGAGAAGAGCAGAATTGACTTTTTCAGCAAAAGGTCTGTATAATACGAAAAGAAGGTGCAAAGGAGCAGTTTATTGTTTCTTTGCACCTTTTTTGTTGATTATAAAAAACAGAAAGATGAGGGATGACTGATGAAGAAAAATATCTGTAAAATCGCATTGACAGCCGTAATGGCAGGAACTCTTACAGCCGGAGCAGCCGCAATGGTTCAGGCAGAAGAAGGAAAAACACTGAAAGTGGCAATGGAGTGTGGTTATGCACCTTACAACTGGACTCAGCCCGATGATTCCAACGGGGCTGTGCCCATTTCAGGAAGCTCTGATTATGCATATGGTTATGATGTCATGATGGCAAAGCATATCTGTGAAGAACTGGGGTATGATCTGGAGATTGTGAAATTAGACTGGGATTCTCTGGTTCCGGCTGTGCAGTCGGGAACGGTTGACTGCGTCATTGCCGGACAGTCCATTACGTCAGAACGTATGCAGATGGTGGATTTCTCTGATCCGTATTATTATGCTTCCATTATCACGCTGGTAAAAGCAGACGGTAAATTCGCAGATGCCGCAGGAGTGGCAGATCTGTCCGGAGCCGTATGCACCTCTCAGCTGAATACCATCTGGTATGATACCTGTCTTCCGCAGATTCCGGATGCAGATATTCTTCCGGCGCAGGAATCCGCACCGGCCATGCTGGTAGCATTAAATTCAGATAAATGTGATGTTGTGGTAACCGATATGCCAACCGGAATGGCTGCCTGCGTTGCCTATCCGGACTTTAAGCTTCTGGATTTTGCCGGAACGGAAGATGATTTTCAGGTTTCGGAAGAAGAGATTAATATTGGCGTTTCTATGAAGAAGGGCAATACGGAATTAAAAGATGCGATCAACGGTGTTCTGGCTAAGATGACCGTAGACGATTACAAAGAAATGATGGATGAAGCAATTGCGGTGCAGCCTTTGTCCGAATAAGAGGAGAATGAGATATGCCTGAGGATTTTGGTGGTAGAATCATATACATATTGCAGCAGTATGGACCCTCGTTTCTCAGAGGAGCGGGAGTTACCATGGCAATTGCCCTGGTGGGAACCCTGATCGGATGCCTGATCGGATTTGCGGTGGGAATTGTACAGACGATTCCCGTATCCAAACGGGACGGTCTGTTGAAAAGATGGCTGTTGGGAGCTGTGAAACTGATCCTCAATGCCTATGTGGAGATATTCCGGGGAACACCGATGATGGCACAGGCGATGTTTATTTACTTTGGATCAGCTGCCGTATTCGGCATTAATATGTCCATGTGGTTCGCTGCTTATTTTATCGTGTCCATCAATACAGGCGCTTATATGGCTGAAACTGTGAGAGGCGGAATTCTCTCCATTGATCCGGGACAGACAGAGGGTGCGAAAGCCGTGGGAATGAATCATTTTCAGACCATGACAGAGGTGATTTTTCCTCAGGCTCTTCGGAATATTATGCCCCAGATCGGCAATAACCTGATCATTAATATCAAAGATACCTGTGTCCTTTCGATTATCGGAACAGTGGAACTGTTTTATACAACGAAAGGGGTGGCAGGAGCACTGTATACTTATTTTGAAGCCTTTGCCATTGCCATGGTGATCTATTTTATCCTGACCTTTACCTGTTCCAGAATTCTCAGGTTCCTGGAGCGTAAGATGGATGGGCCGGAGAACTATGAACTGGCCGCCATGGATACACTGGCCCATACCAGCGGCATGTATCCTTTTAGGAAAGAAAGGAGTCCGAGAGAATGAGCGAAACGATCATGAAAGTCAGGCATCTTGGCAAGTTTTTCGGAAACCGGCAAATTTTGCGGGATATTGATTTCGAAGTGAAGACAGGTGATGTGACCTGCATCATCGGGCCCTCCGGTTCCGGAAAATCTACGCTGCTGCGCTGTATGAATCTTCTGGAAATTCCTTCTTCGGGGGAGATCCTTTATCATGGCAGCTGCATTACTGACAAAAATGTAAACGCCCCGGCGTATCGTTCCTGTGTGGGAATGGTATTCCAGAATTTCAATCTGTTTGAGAATAAAACCGTGCTGGGCAACTGTATGGTAGGACAGATACGTGTCAAAAAGCGCAGCAAAGAGGAAGCCAGAGAAAAGGCCATCTTTTATCTGGAAAAGGTGGGAATGGCAGAATACATCCATGCCAAGCCAAGACAGCTCTCAGGCGGACAGAAACAGCGAGTTGCCATTGCAAGAGCTCTTGCAATGGAACCGGAGGTACTTCTGTTTGATGAACCGACTTCGGCACTGGATCCGCAGATGGTGGGAGAGGTGCTGAGTGTGATGCGTCAGCTGGCAGAAGAGGGGTTAACGATGATTATTGTGACCCATGAGATGGCCTTTGCAAAGGATGTATCCAGTCATGTGATCTTTATGACAAACGGTGTGATCGAAGAAGAGGGGACTCCCAGGCAAATCTTTGAAAACCCGGAGAGTCCCCTTACAAAAGAGTTTCTGTTACGGTTCCGCCGTCATGTTTAAACCGGTATTTTCATATTCAGCGGCAGCATCAGATGAGCAATCATAAAACGATAGGCGCCGTCTCCGTCTCCGTCTTTCAGGCATTCATAGATCTGTCGGTGCTCGTCCAGCGTTGCCTGTACACGACCGGGAACAGATAAAGCGGCCCGGGTCGTCAGATGGATCAGGTACATGAGCCGCTGAAAGAGATGCGTGATCTCAGAATTATCTACATAGTGGATCAGAAGAAGATGAAATTCATGATCATAATCCATAAAGCTTTTTGGAAAATCCCTGGCAGTCAGGGATTTTTCCTGTTTTTCCAGAAGCTTTTCCAGTTTATTCAGGAGAGCGGCCCCTTTTCTGGATTCGATCTCCGATGCAATGAACTGGACACAGAAGCCTTCCAGTGCGCAGCGGATCTGGATGGTCTCCATCATATCTTTTTCGCTTAACTGACGGATTGTAAACCCCTTGCTTGGAATGACGGTGATATATCCGTCCTGGGCCAGGCACTGGAGTGCCTCACGCATGGGAGTACGGGAAATTCCGATCTGAGCCGCCATTCTGGTTTCTGAATAGAGAGTGTCCGGCTTTAACTCACCGGATAGAATCATTTCTTTTATCGTATTATATGCCTGTTCCTGAAGCAGACTTTTTGTATTGATCATGGAAGTCCTCCCAAAAATAAGAGTGAAACCCGGTATACCGGTCCTGCTACAAACAGAATACATGAAAAAAGTAAAAATGTCAACCAAAAAGCACTTGACCGGTATACCGGTATGCTGTATAATGTGGTCAGATGTAAGAAAAACACATATAAAAGGATAAGAAGGAGGAGTTATCATGAGTGTACAGAATTTAGGCGGTTTAAGAGTAGTAGATCTGACAAAGGTGCTGGATCCGGCCACAGAGACAAGAAGATGCGGTCTGACCCGTTTTAATACAGGTGGTCCGATTCCTGATTTTCATACCATCATGGATCTGACCAGCCATCTGGGAACCCATGTGGAATGTCCCTATCATCACAATGATAACTGGAGCGATGTGCAGGCTCTGCCGATCACCACATTTATGGGTCGTGCGATCTATGTCAATATCACACATATGGAGCCAAACGGTAAGATCAAAGGAGAGGATCTGGAGAAAGCCTGCGGAGACAGAATCCGGGAAGGGGATATCGTAATTCTGGATTCCCCCATGAAGCTTGCTCCGTTTACACCGGCATCCAATACGGAAGAGGATAAGAGACTGTTTATCTGCCGTGAGACAGCAGAATGGTTAAAGGAAAAGAAAGTAAAATGTGTCGGCTTCGGCGACGGTGTGTCTATTGAAAGCAATAATGAAGATGTCAGCGCATTTCACGATGTTCTGATGGAAGTTAATGTGGTATTCCTGGAAGTACTGAAGAACCTGGAGGAGCTCACCACGGATACCTTCTTCATGTCCTATTCTCCGCTTCCCATCAAAGGTCTGGATTCCTGCCCGATCCGTGCATATGCCATCGAAGGGCTTGCTGAGTTTTCCAGATAATCAGAAGAAGTGCTGAAAGGAGAAAATCATGAGAATAGCAGTAATTGGTGCAGGAGCAATGGGTTCCATTTACGGAGGACATCTGTCACTGAATAATGAAGTATATCTGGTAGATACCAATCAGGCAATTGTGGATCATATCAATGCAAATGGACTGATCCTTCAGGAGAACGGAGAAGATGTCATTTACAGACCGAAGGCAGTATCATCCACTGAAGATCTGGAAAATGTGGATCTGATCATCCTTTTTGTAAAAGCACTTTTTTCAAGGGCAGCACTGAAAGGAAATCAGAATCTGATCGGACAAAACACTTATGTACTTACACTCCAGAATGGTTCCGGACATGAAGATATCCTGTCTGAATTTGTAAAGGAAGACCATATCATCATCGGAACGACGGAAGATAACGGAGCAGTGCTCGGTGCAGGTCATGTGCGTCATGGAGGAAAGGGAAGAACAAATGTGGGAATGCTTCAGGAAGATAAAGAAGGATTTCTGCCGAAACTGAAAAAAGCCTTTGATTCCTGCGGATTCGATGTGCTGATCCATGAGAATATCCAGCAACTGATCTGGGATAAACTTTTTACCAATGTGTCTTTAAGCGCACTGACCGGTGTGCTTCAGGTAGATATGGGATTTATTGCAGCCAACGAGCATGCATGGAATCTGACACGGCGTCTGGTACATGAGGCGGCGGAAGTTGCGAAAGCAATGGGACTGAGCTTTGATGAGGCAGCTATTCTGGAAAAGGTGAGGAAGACATCCGAGGGCTCTCCCAACGGATGTACTTCGATCCGTGCCGATCTTCGGGACGGCAGAAAAACAGAAGTGGATACGATCAGCGGTTCCGTTGTACGTGCAGCAAAAAAAGTAAATATGCCGGTACCGGGCCATGAAATGATCGTGGAACTGGTGCATGCCATGGAAGAAAGACCAAAAGCCTGACTGCAGCAGGAATGCCGGTGGCATTGTTGAATATGCTTTGATGCAAAAGAGAGGAAGTGTTCATGTTTCCTCTCTTTCTTTTTGAACTTAAATATGGTATGCTCCGGGTAGGCACGCAGTTAAAATGAAGGATGACTGCAAAAGCGTAAGAAAGAGGAGGTATCGGATGACGATTTATGATATAGCCAGGGAGGCAGGAGTAGCGGCCAGTACGGTTTCCAGAGTCCTTAATGATAAACCGGGGATCAAGGCAGAGACGAGAGAACATGTACGGCAGATCATGAAAAAATACAATTTTACACCGGATCAGGCAGCCAGAGGCCTGGTGATGCAGTCCAGCAAGATCATCGGGATCCTGATGCAGGATATCCGTATCGTACACCATATTGACAGCGCTTATATTATTGAGCAGGAAATGACCAGGAGAGGATACTGCTGTATTACCATGAGTACGGGAAATACGGAAGAAAAGATGGCAAAGTATATCCAGATCCTGGAGGAGCGCCGGGTGGAAGGAGCGATTCTGATCGGCTCCATGTTTGGAACAGAGCAGGTGAAAAAAAGTATCCAGGAGCATCTTGGAAATATTCCGGTGGTCATTGTCAACGGCCATCTGGATCTGCCGAATGTCTATGGCGTGATTGCAGATGAGGAACGGGGAGTCGGCCAGTGCGTAGATCTGCTGTTTTCAAAAGGAAAAAGAAAACTGGCTTTTTCCATGGATCTGGATTCTCCGTCCAACCGGTTAAAACAGCGTGGATTTGTGACAGCCATGATGTACGGAGGGTGGAAGAAGGAGGATATCTGGCTGTATGAAAGTCACGAAAACAGCATGGAAGCGGGATATGAGAGCGCCTGCCGCATTCTCAGGGACCATCCGGATGTAGAGGGCATTGTCTATTCCGTGGACCTTACGGCAGTGGGTGGCATCCGGGCACTGATCGACATGGGAAAAAAGGTACCGGAAGAGGTGGCTGTGACAGGTGTGGATAACACTGTTTATGGAGAAATATCCAGACCGAAGCTGACGACACTGGATAACCGTCTTGTGGAACTGAGCAGTATGGCTGCGGAGATCCTCTGGGCAGCGATGCACGGAGAAGAGAGGACAAATAAGATCATGATCCTGACCAGCGTGGTGGAAAGGGAAAGTACCTGATGTAAATCTGCACAAATGGCAACCGATTACAATAAAGAATCTATAAATATAACAGAAATTGTGCGCTTTGTATAGATTTCGCTCCGCAAATATGGTAAAAAATGACATAAAAAAGAGGTTGATATCAGGGTATATTTTTGCTATTATGATAATATAATGATGCAATCGATTGCAACACAGCTGGCGTAAGACTATTTCTTATACAATTATTCTTAGAAATATGATACTGTTTTTGTATATCATACACAAAAAATATTGCATAAGAGAGAGAACCATGCTACAATATTGTTCAGGCAATCGAAGTTTAATTCAATTTAATTTGGAGGAAATTAGAGATGCTGAGAATCAAGTACGAGGATATGCTTCAGGAATTCAAACGTATACTTCTGAAAAAAGGATTTGATGAAAAGGGAGCAGAAGATGCTGCTTATATCTTTACCCAGAACAGTCTGGCGGGAGTTCCCTCTCATGGACTGAACCGTTTCCCGAGAGTGGTGGATTATCTGGATAAAGGTGAGATCAAACCGGAGAATGTGGCTACCTGTGAGATGAGCCTGGGTATGATGGAACGTTGGAACGGACACCGGGGAATGGGGCCTCTGAATGCAAAACGTGCCATGGATCGTGCCATTGAGCTGGCAAAGCAGTATGGAATCGGTCTGGTAGCACTGGGAAATAACAATCACTGGATGCGTGGAGGCAGCTACGGTTGGCAGGCAGCGGATGCAGGATGCATCGGGATCTGCTGGTCGAATACCATGCCGAATATGCCTGCCTGGGGTGGACGTGACAGAAAGATCGGGAACAATCCGATTATCTTTTCCATACCAAGAAGCAATGGTGAGCATGTAGTTGTGGACTGTGCAGTTTCTCAGTTCTCATACGGTAAAATTGAAGACTGTAAGCTGAAAGGACTGCAGCTTCCGGTTCCGGGCGGTTATGATACAAATGGAAACCTGACCACAGATCCGGCAGAGATCGAGAAGACCTGGCGCGTACTTCCCATGGGTTACTGGAAGGGCAGCGGTATTTCTATTGCGCTTGATCTGATTGCGACTGTTCTGACAAACGGCAATGCTGTTTCGGACATCGGCAAATTCAGTGATGAGATCGGTCTGTCACAGGTAATGATCGCAATTGATCCATCCAGGATGAATTCTGCGGAACTGACGGATGCGATCGTGGACAGGATCCTGGCAGATCTGAAGACATCGGAACCTCTGGAAGAAGGAAAGCCTGTACTCTATCCGGGAGAGCGTGTTGCAAAGGCTGTGAAAGAAAATATGGAACTTGGAATCCCTGCGATCGAGGAAGTCTGGGATAAAGTACTGGCAATGTAGCCATATCTTACGGAAGGAGAAAAGACATGATATTTTCATCAATTTATGCAAAAGATGTGACCAATACATATCCGAAGGCAATTCAGACCGCACTGGAATATCTGAAAAGCAATGATTTCAATGCTATGGAACCGGGAGTATATGAGATTCAGGGGAAGGATATCTATGCGCAGGTTTTTGATGCGGTGACCAAGCCGGTGGAAGAGGGAAAACCTGAAGTTCATGAGAAATATGTGGACGTACAGTTCCTGGCATCCGGCAGAGAAAGACTGGGATTTACTCCGGATACCGGCAACTACGAAGTGGACGAGCGTTTCGATGAGAGAGATCTGATTTTCTACAAATCTGTAGAAAATGAAGGATTCATAGAAGCAACGCCGGGATGCTACAGCATCTTCTTCCCGGCAGATGTTCACAGACCCGCTATTATCAGTGGGGAAGCCATGACAGTCAGAAAAGTCGTGGTAAAAGTAAGCGTTGCTCTGCTGTAGGCAGAGAGTTTGATTCGTTCTTTACAGCCAGGCTGAAAAGAGGCTGTAAAAATAAAAAAATTAATATTTTAAGGGAGGTTTTTTCAATGAAAAAGAAAATCTTAGGCGCTTTATTAGCAGGAGTGATGGCAGCAACCACACTGGCATCCAGTGTATCTGCAGCAGATCTCAATCTGATCGTTGCTCACAATCAGACATCACTTGAGAATCCGTATGCATTCGGCATCATCAAATTCAAAGAGAAAGTGGAAGAATTATCAGGCGGAGCAATCGAAGTTACTCTTCATCACGGAACTCTGGGCGAGAATGAGTCCGAGCTGATCGAGAAACTGGAAATGGGAGCTGCCAGCATGGTAGTTGCTTCTCCGGGATTTATGACCTCTATCGGTGTACCGGAAGTAGATATGTTCTCTCTGCTTTATCTGTTTGACAGCTTTGATCACTGGGAAGCAGCTCTGGACGGCGAATTTGGTACCGCTATGAAAGAAGTTGTAAAAGAGAAGACCGGCAACAATTTCCGTATCATGGCTTACTGGACCTCTTCCGTACGTGACGTATATGCAAAGAAACCAGTAACCAGCCCGGCTGATATGCAGGGTCTGAGCATCCGTACACAGTCCTCACAGGTACAGCAGGACTTCTTCAAAGCTTGTGGAGCGATCCCCACATCTGTAGCATGGGGCGAACTGTATCAGGCTTTACAGCAGGGTGTTGTTGACGGTGCTGAGAATGACTACACCAACTTAATGCTGAAAGATCATCACAAAACAGATAATGGTCACTATGTAAGCGAAACACATCATGACTATACCACACGTCTTCTGCTGATGAACGGAAACTTCTATGATGGACTGACAGACGAGCAGAAAGCATGGATCGACGAAGCAGTGGTAGCTGCTACCGAAGAAGAACGTGCAGTAACATACAAGATGTTTGAAGAATCTAAGGCTAAAGTAATCGAAGATGGCGGTGAAGTAACAGAATTTGCAGATATCGATATCGATGCATTCAAAGAGATCGCTATTCCGATCCAGGACAAGTTTGCTGAAGAAAACAACATGACAGATTATCTGGAAATGGTTCGTAACGCAGCTAAATAAATTACAGCTCAGTAGAACAGAATCTATGGAGGCCGTCCGGATTCCGGGCGGCCTTTCAAGTGAAAAGAAATGGAAGGTAGATTATGAAAAAAGCAATTGATACGCTTCAGAAGATTCAGATCGCAATCGGCGGCTTTTTCTTATGTGTATTTCTTGTGACCGTGGTTTATCAGATGCTGTCCCGCTATATGGGGATCGCAGCGACCTGGACAGAGGATGTATCCATGTACTCCTTTATCTGGGCGGTATTTATGGGTGCCGGTGCCATGGTTCATGAAAAGCGCCACTTTGCATTTACATCTGTAAGTGATATGTTGAAAAACAAAAAAGCAAAATCGGTACTGGCTATTATTATCTCAGTGATCATGCTGATCTTCGCCGTTCTGATGGCATACTATGGGACTCTGGTTACAAAGCAGTTCTGGAATTATACATGGGTAAACATTCCCAAATTCAAGAGAGGTCCCACATGGCTGTGTCTGCCGATCTGCGGAATCACATCCGCTATTTATCTGCTGTATCAGATCTATGATGAGATCAAAAACTTTGGGAAAGGAGAAGAAAAATAATGGGTGCAATTTTAGTCATTATGTTTGTTGTATTTGTTGCCATTGGTGTTCCGATCTCCTTTGCTCTTGGGGTAGTATCCTTTACCGGAATCTTTTCCATGTCTGCAATTCCGAACACAGTTGTCTTTTCCAAAATGTTTAATGGTCTGAACAGCTTTACTCTTCTGGCTGTGCCGCTGTTTATTCTGGCAGCAAACCTGATGAATGAAGGTGAGATCACCGAGAAACTGATCGACTGCTGTAATGCTCTGGTGGGACGATTCCGCGGAGGTCTGGCATATTCAAATGTGCTGGTGTCCATGATCTTTGCAGGTATCTCCGGATCCTCGCAGGCAGATACCGCAGGTGTGGGCAAGATCTTTATTCCGGCTATGGAGAAACAGGGATATGATAAAGGAACTTCTGTTGGTGTAACGGCAGCATCTTCCACATTGGGATCCATTATTCCTCCCAGTATCACCATGGTTGTATATTCCGGTATTGCCAATGTAAGTACCGGTGCGCTGTTTATGACAGGTATGGTTCCCGGCATTCTGCTGGGTCTTGCCATGATGGCAGTAGTAAAATTATATTCCAGGAAAAAGAACTTCCCGAAATGTAAACCGGTCGCTGTAAAAGATATTGTGAAGCTGACATTCCAGTCCCTTCCGGCGCTGCTTACCCCGATCATTCTGATCGGCGGTATCGTATCCGGTCTTTTCACTCCGACAGAATCTGCTGCATTTGCATGTATCTATGCACTGATCATCGGTATTTTCTTCTACAAGACGATTAAAATCAGAAATCTGCCCAGAATCCTGATCGAGACCATGAAGCTTTCATCCCTGTCTCTGTTTGCACTGGCAACAGCAAATGCACTGGGAGAACTGTTAAGCTACTATCAGCTGAATGTATTTGTTCAGAATTTCTTCGCAAATATGCCGGGAGGAAAACTGGTATTCCTTCTGGTAGTCGTTGCATTCTTTATGTTTGTAGGTACTTTCATGGATGCAGTTCCGGCTATGATCCTGTTTGTCCCGATCATCCTTCCGACAGCAACTGCTCTCGGAATCAGCCCGATCATTCTCGGCCTGATCGTTGTAGTTACTCTGGCACTTGGTCTGGTAACACCGCCATACGGTCTGTGTCTTTTGATCGCATCATCCATCAGCGGCATTACCATTGAAGATGCGTTTAAGGGAACACTTCCCTACTTCCTGTCTTCACTGGCTGTACTGCTTCTGATGATCCTTTTCCCGGATCTGTGGCTGGCAATTCCGGCAACCCTGTTCCCGGGACTGTTCTAAAATCATATCATGTAATAAGTAAAAAAGAGGAGCGTCCTGTCATAACTGAGAGAATCAGTTGTGATAAGACGCTCTTTTTTGGCATAAAAAATGGAGCAGAGCCCATCCGAACTGTGTTCGGATGGGCTCTGCGTTGGCACTAAGGAATGGAAGCAAGGAGGCTCGAACTCCTGACCTTTCGCGTGTGAGGCGAACGCTCATCCCGGCTGAGCTATGCTTCCATAAGCACATTATAGCACTATGAGGAAGAAAATCAATCCATTTTTGACAATTCTTTGTAAATTGCAAATGTGGAAAGCAGGTGGAATTTCAGTACAGAAGTACTTGGGGTGTACATTTTTCTTTGTAATACGATATAATGATGACAAAAGAAAGGGGATTGTCATGAAAAAAATACTGATCGTGGATGATGAACCGGATATTCAGCAACTGATTAGCAGATACGCCAGGCGGGAAGGATATGAAACCGTTTCCGCCTATGATGGAACAGAAGCTGTGAGGCTTTGCAGGGAAACAGATTTTGATGTGATCATCATGGATATTATGATGGAGGAAATGGATGGATACACAGCCTGCAGAAAAATCCGGGAGGCGAAGGATGTTCCTGTGATCATGCTGTCGGCCAGAGGAACAGAGTTTGATAAGCTGACAGGATTTGATGCGGGAATTGATGATTATGTGATCAAACCGTTTTCTCCAAAAGAATTGATGGCCAGGGTCCGAGTGATCATAAAACGCCATGAGGCCGCATACGGCGAAAAAAGTCAGGCTGAGAAACATATATGTCTGGGAGAACTGCGTATCGATGAACCGGGCAGAAATGTATATGTGAAAGAAGAAAAAGTGGAGCTGACGGCAAAGGAATATGAACTGCTGGTTTATCTGGTGAAGAACAGAGGAATCGTTCTATCCAGAGAGAAGATTCTGAGTGCCGTGTGGGGGTATGAATTTTTTGGCGAACACCGGACAGTGGACTGGCAGATCAAGCTTTTAAGGCAGAAACTAGGGGTATGCCGCAACTATATTGTGACGATCAGAGGGGTGGGGTATAAATTTGAAATTTAACAGAAAATCATTTGGGGTAAAGCTGTGGAGCTGTTTTGCAATGTTCACCGTGCTGATCTTCCTGGCGTTATGGATGCTTCAGACGGTATTTTTACAGAATTTTTATGACGGCATGGTCATCAGAAACGTGGAAGATACAGCAGAAATCATTACCCGGCAGTACGGAAGTGAGGATATTGAGAGCATAATGGATGAGCTGACCAGAGATAATTCCCTTTTGGTCTTCCTTACAGATCTGAATGGAGAACCCTTTTTCAGCTCCGATCCCTATAATGATGTACATAAAAATATGGAACGACCGGACAGACAGGAAAAAGAGAATGATATAAATGGGGCAGGGGCATCAGGCTGGAAAAACGGCGTGTCCAGAAAATTACCCATGGCATTTAACATATTTTTTGACAAACTTGCAGAAAGTCCGGAGGGAATCGTAAGTTACCGTGCAGATACACAGGAAAGCTATATTTACGGAGCTTATCTGCCGGATTCTGAGAACAGGGAATCTGTTTTATATATCAAAGCATCTCTGGATGCGGTTGGATCTACCGTCAGCATTATCCGGGTGCAGCTGATCTGGGTGACCATGCTGTCACTGTGTCTTGGATTTCTCATTGCACTTATGATTTCCAAACGATTTTCCAGGCCGATCGAGATACTGTCCATGCAGGCAAAAAAGATGGCAGGAGGAGATTTTGATGTAACCTTTGAAAAAGGCTTCTGTTGGGAACTGGATCAGCTTTCGGCTACACTGGAGGATACGGCAGAAGAACTCAGAAAATCAGAAAACTATCGAAGGGAGCTCCTTGCAAACGTATCTCACGATCTCCGTACACCATTGACGATGATCAAGGGATATGCCGAACTGATCAGGGACATTTCGGGAGAAGATCCCGAGGAGCGGCAGGCAGATCTGGATATCATACTGAGGGAATCAGACAGGCTTTCAGAACTGGTGAAGGAAATACTGGAATACTCTGCGTTACAGTCCAACAGACATTTCTGCGATCTTGTTCCAACGGATATCGGTATTCTGGCGGAGACGGTGGTTCGTCAATTCCAGACATTGTGGGAGCATGACGGGTACCAGATCCACACGATGATAGAATCGGGACAGATGGCCGAGGCGGACAGTGCCCGTCTCGCCAGAGTCTTTTATAATCTGATCGATAATGCAGTCTCCCATACCGGAACAGAAAAGAAGGTGGATGTGTCTGTGAAAGAAAAGGAGGACTGCGTTCGTGTGGAAGTGAGGGATTATGGGGCCGGCGTACAGGAAGAGGAGCTTCCTTATATCTGGGATCGCTATTTTACTTCCAGGCAGAGAAAGCGTTCCCATCAGGGTTCCGGTCTTGGACTTGCTATTGCAAAAGAGATCCTGATCGATCACGGAGCCCTATTTGGAGCGGAAAACTGTTCTGATGGGGGATGCAGGATCTGGTTTGAAATGAAAAGGACAGAAGATTCTGTCATCCTTTGATTCCACATAAATTCCTAAGAGAGAACATATTATCTCCATATTTGATTCATATAATACATCCATGTGGCAGGAAGATAAACACGAGAAAAGGATTGTATGATATGAAGAAAAAATGGTTTACAGTGTTGGCAGTGACGATTTGCTCCGGTATATGGAACATGTCACCCGAGGTGTCTGCAAACGGAGAAATCAGAGAGTTTTCTCTGATCTATCAGGAACCGGAACTTCCCACCGGATGTGAAATCACAGCACTGACAATGGTATTAAACTATTATGGTTATGATGTGGACAAGGTGACCATGGCGACAGAATATCTGCCATGCCTTCCGGCAGAGTTCTATTATGGAGAAAACGGAATCGTATATGGAAACGATATGGTGAATTATTTTGTGGGAGATCCCACAACAGAGATGGGATATATCTGTGGGGCTCCGGCAATCGTGACGGCGGCCAATTCCTATCTGTTAAACTGCGGAAGCAGTCTGCGTGCAGTGAATGGCACCGGAGAAGATCCGGAAACACTATATGATCTGGTTTCTGAGGGGACGCCTGTCATATTCTGGGGTACGATCGGAATGGAGGAACGTCAGGAAACGAACGGATGGTATACATATGATGGGGATTACATGGAGTGGAGCGCCAATGATCACGGACTGGTTCTGGTAGATTATCAGGAAGATATGGTCGTCATTGCGGATCCCATTGTTGGATGGCTGAACATATCTGCTGACTGTTTTGAGGAAATCTATCAGGAAAGAAGATGCCAGTGTGTGATCATTCAATAAAAAGAATTTGACAGAAGATGAACAAGGGCGCCTATCCAAACGGAGGCGCCCGGTTTGCAGTCAGTATATGGGAAATCAGGATCTGTCTGTTTCTTTACATACAGCCATACACGGTTCGTCAAAACTGGGGTTAAAGGCATAGAAGTTTTTACTGTCCAGGCCTTCCTGTACAATTCGTAATGCCTCACCAAACCGTTGAAAATGAACGATTTCCCTGGCACGAAGGAAACGGATGGGATCTGCAATTTCAGGCATGTTTCTCACTACACGCAGGATATTATCGTATGTCGTGCGAGCCTTCTGTTCTGCTGCAGCTTGAAAAAAATAACATTAAATTCATGATACCAGGGTCAAAAGGTCTAAACCCACATGAGCTTGCTCATCGGTGGGTAA
>JAEDFS010000103.1 GCA_016297895.1 Marvinbryantia sp. | reverse complement strand
ACAGCCGCAACCAGTACCATGGCGATGGCCGCCATTAATTGTTTTTGTAAAGCTTTTACACTCATGTATTTTCCTCCTTTTCTTTTTTGCCGGTTATAAGACCTTTCCTTTCAAGAATTCCACCGGCATTCTTGCTGCGATGCGTGCGTCAGCTTCGCTGACATCGTACATATGCACGCCTCTGCAATTCGCCGGAGGCTTTCTCTCAGTCGGGGACCTACTCCCACCACTGAGACTGATTTTCTTGCTCACCACCTGAGAGGTGGGAGTCTCCTCGACTGAGATGAAGTCTTTTTGCTGTGATGCGAAAGAACCGACCCCTTTCGCACCCCGGATTTCATGTTCTCTTTCCTGAAGAGAGATTATATGTCCACCATATGCGGTAACATGACTCCCCTCCCTCATCGGTGGAGATCTAATCTTTCTTCAGGAATGGCTGATTTCCGGTAATTCTGCCGCACAGTTTGTTGTGGTTATGTGCGGCTGCGTATCTGCTCAGTGTCTTCACAGATACATTATACCTTAAATACTTGGAATACCCTCTGATCTCATCACTGATTTCTTCGGTTCTCCCAGGTTATATTGGTATCACTGTAATAATCCGGTGCAGTGGTTCCCGCTGCATCGATGGGTTTGTTGCCTGTCAGGGTATCCTTGACGTCCTGAACGAACTTGGTAACCAGACTGGTGTCGTCATCGGAAAGTGCATCGATATCCATGCTGAACTGAATGGAACCTCCTACGATCTCATCGACGCATTCCGGATCCTCGCCTTCCAGCCAGATCACGATGGTAAATTTGTCTACGTTTCCTACCAGGAAGTTTTCTTCCGTAAACTCGCATACCCGTTTCTCGTCCAGGAAGTTTTTGCATCCTTCCTCCGGAGTGCCGTCTTTGGACGGCATGGCGTAGGTCTGACTGACGCCGTTTTTCCAGATCTTGACCCGCACTGCGTTTTCTGCACCTTTGGCGCAGGCATCCAGTGTGACGGTTGCCCGATATCCCACGTCCACCTTGCCCGCATTGCGGACATAATAGGTATAGGCCATATAGTCCGGACCGTTATGGTTTCCGTCGTATTCATCCAGGTCAGCCGGCAGATCTTCGTATGTAATATTGGTCACGTCCTTGAGTGCACTGGCGGTGAGCCTGGCTGTGGGATTGGTAAAATTTCCGTCTTCTGCGATGCTGATTCCCTTGCGGAACATTTCCAGACGGTTCAGATTCACGGTGAAGTTACCCATCTTCTCCTGGAAGAAAGCCATGGCAAACAGGACACCGACCGTAGCCAGCAGTCCCAGAAGGAGCAGGTGCATTTTGTCAAGACTCAGGAGAATGGCACCGAACTGCCTTGCACGCCTGTGGGGCATGTACATACTGACAATGGTCTCCGGATCTACGTCTTCTCCGTATTCTCCCATGATCCTCTCCAGATCCTCGATCCGGATGATGGTGTCTGAACCTCCGTGTTTCCGATGAAAAAGCCTTTTCTTCTTCGGCGGTGATTGTTCTTTTCTTTTTTTCATCATCTTATAATCTGTATTTCTTTTTCAGATAGTCAAGATATTTCTTGACCCGTTCTTTTTCTTCATCATCGGCATACCGGAACTGAAGACCGCAGATATTCCGATAGATGCTTCCCTTGGGAGCCTCACGGTTCCAACAGACCGCCGCTACCAGCTCACAGCCCTTTCCTTCCTTTGCGATACCGATATTGGGAAGTGTGACCTCACACACCTCTCCCACGTTAAAGACCCTGTTCAGATAGAGAGCAAGACCACCGGCTGAAATATCCAGCGACATGCCTTCTTCTTTCTCGATGATCCCGTCAAAGTTCACCGGCCAGGTATCCTGTACATATTGAATTCCCAGAGCAACCTTGAGACGTTCGTCCGCACGTTGGAAAAACTGACGCTGCTCCGTCACTCGCCGGATCTTCCAGTAACGCCTTAAACCTTCTTTTACGATATCATCCGCATATCCGGCAAGAATCATGGACTCACTGCCCTGCTTATAACGGATCAGCAGCTTCTGATTCTCATCCAGCGGAAGGGCTTTTCCGCCTTTCATAGGAATAGAGATCAAAAATGCCGATTCATCCAGTGATTTTGCAAAGGTACAGATCAGATTAAACTGCGGTTCCTGCCCCACGGGTGCATCAAAGGCCAGAGAAAGTTTTGTTCCGCTTCTGATTTTTAAGGATCCGGCCATAAATCGTTTTTCCTTTCTTCTTTCATTCCCGGTTCAATGATTCCGGTAACATGCTATTGATACAGTCTTCAAATACACGTCAAAAAGTCTTCTTTCCTTTTCATAGAAGACTTCCTGCTTTTTTCCATTATATACTAAATTCCTGTACCTTTTCAACCGTTTTATGTACATTTTCGCAAGTTTTTGTTACCGATCACACATCATCCATACACAGCTTTCCGAACAGATCTACTGCCGTTTCCAGAATCCTGTCATTAAAATCAAATTCGCTGGTATGAAGCCTTGGATACTCTTCCCCATTCCCAATGAAGAACATTGCGCCCGGACACTGCTTCAGAAAATATCCGAAATCCTCCGAACTGCGAATCGGCTCATCTAATTCCACCACAGACAGTCCCTGCAACTCTGCCGCTTTTCGCACCTTTTCCACTGCTCCCGGCGTATTCACCGTCTCCGGAAACACATCACTTTCCTCAAAGAACAGCTCCAGGCCCTCCTCTTCTGCCAGCTGTTCCGCATACTCAAGGATCCCATTTTCCAGTCTCATCAGATCCCGTTCATAATGTGCCCGCAGCGTCATAGACACTTCTCCCCGATACGCTGCTATGCCAAAATCCTTACTGCCGACGGACACGTTCACAATTGTAGCCATCACCAGCCCCGCATATCTCCTTTTCTCTGCCTCGGCACCGGCTGCCAGTACCAGTTTCGCCAATGCAGCGGCAGGATTCCGGCCATTTTCCGGTTCACTGGCATGAGCCGGTAAGCCTTCCATCCGGATCGTAAGTCCCTTTGAGGCACAATGGATCGTCCCGCTCCGCAGGATCACACTCTGCTCCGGGAATCCGCTCCAGTTATGAAATGCATATACTTCAGAAATACCCTTTTCTGCAATCAACTGTGCGCATTCTTCTCCGCCTGCGCCGATCTCCTCTGCATGCTGGAAGATCAGATACACATCACGTTTGGGACAGAACCCGGACTTTTCTTCCTCGTCCCAATCATTTCCTGCCAGTTCCAGGGCAAGCCCGGCCAGTACCGCACTATGTCCGTCATGTCCGCATTTATGCGCTGCCCCCTGATTTTGTGATGTATACGGCAGATCCATGGATTCTTCCATGGGAAGTGCATCAAAGTCTGCACGAAACGCAATGGGCCCACACTCAGATGCATTCCCGGCACATCCAAGATAAGCATAAAACCACTTTCCACGCTCCACCACTTCCATGGAAGTATGCTGTCTTAAAAAATCCATCAGGATCCTTCTGGTCTCAGATTCCTGCAGAGATAATTCGGGGTGTGCATGAAGCTGATGCCGCAATTCGGTAATCAATGTCAGATGTCTCTCATTCATAATCTGCTCCTTCATGTAAGCTACATTTCATATATTCAAAAATATGGGGAATCTGTTCCTCGTCCTCTTCAACCGACAACGTACAGATAGCCAGGCAGCATATTCTGCTGTCTGGCTATCGGAATCACTTTATTGACTCTTATACCGGATAAGCTCCGTTCTTGGTATCTGCAACTGTTGCATCTACTTTTGTCTGCTGAGCTTCTCTGTATTTGAAGAAGTCTACTG
>JAEDFS010000102.1 GCA_016297895.1 Marvinbryantia sp. | reverse complement strand
CGTAAGGATCGTAGATGGACAGCTTTATGCAGAATAAAATAATCCTGCTTTTTCTTGACTATTTGGAAAAGAACGGTTAGACTGGATATAGTATAAAATAGATGGGAGGGAAATTCATGGACAGTTGCGATAGTACAGGACGAAGTACCATTTGCGGTGGAACGCTTTATAAGTATCAGTCGCAGTCGACCATGTTTTTCCGGAAGACAGCATTGAGTCTTTAAATGGAATGGATTTAGATCAGGATCCTTCTGTTTGCTTTTTCGTGCCTCCACCGTGTACGGTAATTCCTATACTTCACAGCCGGTAACAGTAAGGTCTGCTTTGGGAATACTAAAAGCGGTGGATTTTTTATGCCCTTTTTGGCATGGTAAGGAGGAAGCATATGGAAAAAGAAGTGCTGAAAAAGCCGGATTATGAGAAAGAATTGCTGGAGATCATCCGCAGCGGTCTGAGTGCAGAAGAACTGAAAGACCTTTTATCGGATTATCATGATAATGACATTGCAGGGGCGTTGGAGCAGCTTTCAGAGAGGGAACGAATTCATCTCTATCCCATGCTTGGAGCCGAGAAAGTGTCTGAAATCCTGACGTATATGGAAGACCCGGCGAAGTATCTGAAAGAGATATCCATTGACAAAGCGGCCAAGGTCATTTCTCACATGGATTCTGATGATGCGGTAGATATTCTGGAAGAGATTGATGAGACAGTACGAAATAAACTGGTTCAGATGATGGATGATGAATCCAGTAAAGATGTAAAGCTGATCCTTTCTTATGATGATGATGAGATCGGAAGTCTGATGACCACCAACTATATTTCTATTGGAAATCAATTGACTATCCGTCAGGCAATGCGTGAACTGGTTCGCCAGGCAGGGGAGAATGATAATATCTCTACCATTTATGTGACAGATGAAGGCGGCTGCTTTTACGGAGCCATGGATCTGAAAAATCTGATCCTTGCAAGAGAAGGGACATCTCTGGTGGATATTGTCTCTACCTCTTATCCCTATGTGAAGGATCATGAGCACATCAGTGACTGTCTGGAAAGAATCAAGGATTATGCGGAAGATTCTATTCCGGTGCTGACAGATGACGGAACCATAGCAGGGATCATCACATCACAGGATATTGTGGAAGTGGTGGATGAAGAGCTGGGTGAGGATTATGCGAAGCTGGCAGGTCTGACGGCGGAAGAGGATCTGAAAGAAACCACAGTCGCCAGTATGAAAAAGAGACTGCCCTGGCTGCTTATTCTGCTTTTTCTTGGAATGGCAGTCTCTTCCGTAGTAGGAATCTTTGAAACCGTGGTGGCAGCACTGCCGATCGTGATCTGTTTCCAGTCCCTGATTCTGGACATGGCAGGAAATGTGGGGACACAGTCGCTGGCTGTCACGATTCGTGTTCTTATGGATGAAAGTCTGACAGCACGCCAGAAGATCGGGCTTGTGGTAAAGGAAGGAAGAGTCGGGCTGGTAAACGGCCTGTTTCTTGGAGGATTGGCATTTGCATTTATTGGATGCTATATTTTGCTGTTCAAACAGAATCCTGCAGCAGAGGCATTTCGCGTTTCGGGATGTGTGGGAATCGCTTTGACGGCGGCGATGGTGATCTCCAGTATTGTGGGAACTGTGATACCCATGTTTTTCCACAAAATCAAAGTGGATCCGGCAGTGGCATCAGGACCGCTGATCACAACGGTCAATGATTTTGTGGCTGTCATTACCTATTATGGACTGGCATGGATCCTTTTGATCCGATAATGGGTTTTTCAGGAAGAAAAATGCTCATAAGATCATATCCGGAAGCGTATGTTGATAATAAATTCCAGTGAGGTGAGCATATGGCCGCACAGGTAAAGATGATCTGTACCAGTGTTTTCCGGAATGAAGACCAGGACGCTCTTCAAAAAGCATTTCGCAGAAAATGGATGGAGCTTCTTCATCAGTATGACAACAGAAAGAATCAGGAGCGGCTGCGATGAAAGAGAGAGCGGAAACAAAATTGAAGGCTGCGATCTATTGTCGCTTGTCGGAGGAAGACAGAAACAAAATATCAGAAACAGAGGACAGCAGCAGTATCCGAAATCAACGGGCACTGCTGCTTCAGTTTGCATCGGATCAGGACTGGGAAGTTTACGGAATCTACAGCGATGATGATTACACAGGAGCAGACAGAGAACGACCGGCTTTTAAGCAGCTTCTGGAAGATGCACAGAATCGAAGATTTGATATTGTCCTCTGTAAGACCCAGTCCAGATTTACCAGAGAACTGGAGCTGGTGGAAAAGTACATTCATGGGTATTTTCCTCTCTGGGGAATCCGTTTTGTCAGTGTGGTGGACCATGCGGATACGGAAAACAGGGGAAACAAAAAGTCGAGACAGATCAACGGACTGGTAAATGAGTGGTACCTGGAGGATCTGTCTGAAAACATTAAAAGCGTGCTGACAGACCGGAGAAAGAAAGGTTATCATATCGGATCCAGTGCGCTGTATGGATACAGAAAGGATCCGCAGGAAAAGGGACATCTGCTGATCGATCGGGAGGCGGCAGAAGTGGTGAGGGAAGTGTTTCTTCTTTATTCCAAAGGATATGGAAAGACAGCCATTGCAAGGATGCTCAATGAAAGAGGAATTCCGAATCCGACAGAATATAAAAGGCTGCACGGTCTTCGCAGCGGTGAAGAGAAAAAGCCGTGCGGTACCTTATGGAAATACTATAACATTTCAGATATGCTGGAAAATGAAATGTATATCGGAAATATGGTGCAGGGAAAATACGGAAGTATTTCCTATAAGACGAAAAAAAACAGGCCACGTCCCCGGGAGCAATGGTACAGAGTGGAAGGGACGCATGAGCCGATTATTGAACGGGAGCTGTGGGAACGGGTGCAGAGCCTGAAAAAGAAGAGAGCAAAGCCCTTTGCAGATGGAAGAGTGGGTGTATTTACCGGAAAGGCACGGTGTATGTACTGCGGCTATTCCATGCGCTCTTCCAAAAGTCATGGGAAACATTACCTGCAGTGCCCAATCAGATATACAGCGAAAGACGCCTGTATCGGCTCCTTCATTTCCGCAGAAAAGCTGGAGATGGCCGTATTGAATGAGCTGAATGCTCTTTGCGAAAGATTTCTTGAGCATGATCTGCGATCAAAGAACCAGGTGTTTGACATTGGAAATGAACACTATCTGGAAGAAATGACGAAGAGGGAAAAAGAAGCATGTGAAAAAAGAATCAAGGAGTATACAACGGCGATGAGTCAGTTGTATCTTGACAAAACAAAAGGTATCCTTTTGGAAACAGATTACCTGTCATTTTATCGAACCTTTTTGGAAAAAAGAAGCCGGGAGGAGAGAAGAGTTCACGAACTGGAGATAAAGAATAAATCAGACTGTGTCATCAGAGAAGAGGCAGAAAAAATGGAAGAATCGGTTTATCTGCGGCATCTGGACAGAGAGATGACAGAACAACTGATTGAATTCATAAGAATCGGAAAAAAGAACCCTGAGACAAAGGAACTTCCCATAGAGATTTACTGGAAATTTTAAGCTGTGTTTATGGGGCTGCAGCATCTGCTGCCATATCTTCGTGCAGATCCGTAACAGGATCCCCTTTCGCCTGAAATTCACAGGCATTAAAGGGGATGCCTCCTGCGGCCTGGGGCCATACAGCAATGGTGTGATCGATATAGTAGGGACCAAAACCGGAGGATTCGATCTCTTCCATGGAAAGGTTGCGGGTAAGCTGATGCACGATGGTGGAGATCATTTCCAGGTGAGCCAGTTCTTCGGTAC
>JAEDFS010000041.1 GCA_016297895.1 Marvinbryantia sp. | reverse complement strand
AACGACACATGACTCACACTGATGGATCCCGAAAGAGATTTCACATGTTCTTTTTTCTGATTCATCTCCGGCACCGCCTTCAGGATGGGTTCCGCCATCTCCATAATGGGAAACAGCATACCAAGCAGCCCGGACGCAGCACTCAGGTTCACAATCGCTCCGGAAACCATGCCAAAGGCTGAATTAAATGCCACATACTGTGCCATGGAAACACCGCTGTTGACCGTAACATTAAAAATAATCAGCGTCCCCAGCAGAGACACCCCGCACAAAAGTGCAGGCACTACCGTAATAGCAAATGTTCCTGCATAATGAGACTCTGCACGTTCTTTATATACCGAAGCCCATTTTGCAAAACTCCTTTTTTCACTTCCCGACAGTTTGATCTTCTGAATTCCCGAGAACAGTGCATATACAACGGAAGATACCTTTGTCTCAGCCTTCATGCTGTGGCGGCTGAGCTTCATCTGTCCGTAAATATGAATAAGTGTCAGAATCAGTTCCGTCAGTACAATCAGAAATGCCGGAAGCGCAAGTGACGGAGCAATGGCATAAATCTGAAAGATATACAGGACAGAAAACAGCGTGGTCAGTCCGAATCCAAACACAACCTGACATACGATCGTACAGAGGGATTCCGTCATTTTCACCCTGCTGGCCAGATCTCCCGCCGCATAGTTTTGAAAAAATTTAGCAGGCAGATTCAGCACTCTGCCGAATACCGCACTTCCCAGTTCCACTTCCATCTTTGTCTGGATTCGCTCCTGAACCAGGGTTTTCGCTGCACTGATCAGGAAATTGGATACTGCGATTCCAAGCATCAGAACCGCCATGGAGATTACCATGGAAATATTCTTTGCCGGAATGATCGAGCTGAATATGATCTGGTTCAATGCCGGCATGGCAAAACCGATCAGTGTCAGAAGCAGGGTCATTCCCGCAAACAGAACAAAATCACCCGCAGAAAGACAGCTTACCATATACTGTGCCAGATCCTTCACCGAAAGCTCTCTCTGCGGTAACGGACGGTAAAAACAAACCGCTTCAAAGGTAAATCTGTCTGCGTTCTTTTCCGAAATCGTCTCTTTTTCTCCCGAAACCGGATCCAGAAAATAATAGCCTCCCATGGTTTTGGGAAGAAATGCGATCACCTGGTCCTCTTTCGTAATTCCCAGAAGAGGCCCCACACTCCTCTTCCACCAGCCCTCATCCAGCCGCACACGCCGATACATGATTCCCGCCGGCTGAAATACAGAACCTACATCCCGCATCAGATCATCCGACAGTTCCATCTGCTTCGGCTCACGGATCTTAAAGTAATGGCAAAGCTGCGCAAATGCCATCTGTCGGATATTCCGATCGGATTTCGAATAATGAAACTCTCCTGTTTTATTTCCCACAACGGCAGCCAGATCCAGACACGCATTGTGAAGATCCTGATTGTCATTTTCGATTCTTTCCCGAATCTGATCGTCAAACCAGCCCATCCTTTTCCTCCTATTCTGTCGTGATCAACTGCGTATAATAACCATTTAATTTCATCAGTTCCTCATGTGTTCCCTGTTCCACGATATGCCCGTCCTGCATGACCAGAATCTGATCACAGTCGCGGATCGTGGACAACCGGTGTGCCACAATGATCGAGGTAATTCCACGCATTTTAATGGCACGGATCACTTCACCCTCCGTCTGTGCATCCAGTGCAGAAGTCGCTTCATCCAGGATCAGAATCGTCGGATCCAGAGCCAGCACTCTTGCCAGTTCCAGCCGCTGACGCTGTCCGCCGCTTAAATTCTTGCCGTTTTCAGCCACCCTGTACTGATATCCGTTTTTCTTCAGCATAATATCTTCATGGATCTTTGCATCCCGGGCAGCCATAATCACTTCAAAATCTTCAATGGTCTGATCCCACATTTTAATGTTTTCTGAAATCGTATCCTCAAACAGAGTAATATCCTGATCCACTACCGCAAGAGAACCGTTGAACACGCTGCGGGGGATCTCCTCCCTATGCCTGCCGTCAAAAAGAACTTCTCCGCTCCAGGGTTCGTACAGGCCGGCAATGACCTTGGAAATCGTAGATTTGCCGCAGCCGGATCCGCCTACAATGGCAATTTTTTCTCCCGCATGGATCGTCAGATTAAAATTTTCAATCAACGGAGGCGCAACTTTGGAATATCCAAAGGTGATATCCTTTAATTCAATATTTCCTTCCAGCTTCTGATAGGACACATCCTCTCTGATCTCCGGCCCGGTCTTCACATCCGTCTCATAATCCATCACATCATCAATCCGTTCCATGGAGGTACGAAGCTCCTGGATACTCTGCCCTGCCGTCAGCAGGGTATTGACCGGCTGCAGAAAGCTGGACATAAAGCCCTGGAACGCCGTCAGCATACCGACGGAAAAATGTCCGTCCATGATCATCCAGATTCCCAGTGACAGGATCACGATGGAAGAAACCTGCTGTACCATGGCCGGTACCGCTCCCAGGAACTGATTCAGCTTAGTAAACTCTGTTTTCGCTTTATTCACAGATGCCTGATATCCGCTCCACCGTTCAAAATACGCTTCTTCCGCACCTGCCGCCTGGATCGTCTCGATCATCTGAATTCCGGATACGGTAGAAGAGTCCATCTTTGCCTGATCGCGCATCTGTACCCTTGTCAGATTCATACGCTTTGCAGAAATGACTCTGGTCACCCACAGATTAATGGCAATGGTAACCAGACCGATGGAAGCCAGCAGCGGACTGTAGACAAACATGACGATCAGATAAAAGATCAGCAGTATAATATTAATAAAAACCGGTGCCAGCTGAGTAACCAGTGTCTGCGCAATAGAATCATTCAGGTTCTGCCGGCCTGCCAGATCCCCGGACATTCTCTGGGAGAAAAACTTCATGGGAAGATGAAGGGTATGCCACATGTATTCACTGTTGGAAGCAATGGCTATTTTCCCCTCGACCTTCAGATAATAGCGCTTTTGTATGATCAGAACCCCGGTCCAATACAGGATCACTGCAATCAAAATCAGATTAAACGGCATCAGCCATTCCGGATTATTTCCCGTGAGAATCTCGTCCAGAAAGATTCTGCTGAATACCGGAGTCACGATCCCGATCAGTGCCGCCAGCGTTGCCGTCAGAGCGATCAAAGACAGCGGTTTTTTGATTCCGTTTATATGAGAAGCCAGAAAATTCATCAGGCTGGCCTGTTTTCCGGAGGGTCTGAAATTCTCTCCCGGGACAAACTGCATACACACTCCGGTAAAGGAACGATCCAGTTCCTCCGGCGATACTTCCACAATTCCACGGGCCGGATCATTGATCACCGCCCTGTCCCCTTTGAATCCCGCCAGAACCACAAAATGATTAAAATTCCAGTGAATGATCGCCGGATACGTAACCCTGGTTTTCAGTTTTTCCACTGAATATTTATAAGCCTTTGCATTCATGCCGTAATTCCGGGCTGCTTTCAGAATACTGGAGGCAAAGCTTCCGTCCCTGGATACGCCGCAGTCTTCTCTCACCTGTGACAGAGGAATCCACTTTTTGTAATAGGCAAGTACCATGGCCAGACAGGCCGCTCCGCATTCCAAAGCTTCCATCTGCATAATCATCGGTACTTTGACATGCTTTTTCTTCATTTCTGCCAAAACTATCCGCTCCTCTCCGCTAGCCGAATATGTACTGGATCGGCTTCACCAGTTCCGTAACAATCGTTGCACTGGCAAGCACCCCTGTCCGCAGCGGCTGCTCTGCATCCACAACCACCTCGTATGCATAGCTACCGGGAATGATATTGGCTACCATCCAGTCATTCTCAAGGATCCCGGATATTTCCTCTGCCGAGTAGGGAATCTCGCTGACATCGGTTACCGTCCCTTCTGATGTGGTTCCATCCGGAAGTGTCAATGTCACACGGCATCCTTCCAGATCACGATCCATCTGTTCTGCTGCCACATAACATTTCACGGTCTTTTCACTTACCACAGCCCCTCTCGCTGCCAGAGTCTCAGGAAGTTCTCCCACAATACTCCAGACAAAAAAAGCTGCTGCCAGGACGACCAGCGCCCCAAGCACCATCCAGATTCCCGGAGAAGTCACATGGATATAATCATCCATCTTTTCCGGCGATTCCATCTGTTTCAGGCTTTCTTTACGAAAAATCTGATTGTTTTCCATTTCCTTGCCTCCTGTTTTAGTCCATACTATTGCTTTATTATAACAAAAACAGAGTTTTGCCTCAACCATTTTCGCAAAACTCTGCATCTATTTTCATTACTTTGTTACTTTTCCTTCTATAGGAACCGGACAAAATTAGAAGAAAAAAAACAAAAAACCGCCTGCTACTACTTTCACATCTTCGTCTGAAAGCACATCTTCATCGTCCGGCAATTCTTCTACCTTCCATGAACTCGTCTTCCTCACTTTTTCCCGGAGAAGTCCCGGTTCCTCCTCTGCTGCTTTTGCATCAACCGGTGCAGTTTCAGGAGCTTCCCCTTTAAAAAGTCCCATAAATTGTTTTCTTTTCTTCGCCATAATGATTTTCTCCTGTTACGGTCCATGCTTTTTCTCATGATAGCAAAGCCAGAGTTTTGCATCAACAGTTTTGCAAAACTCTGCCTCTTGTTTCACTGAACATTCATAATTCTTCTGATTACTTAAGCGGTCACGTTAATGACAATATTATTATTCACCACATTATTCACAATGGTTGTAGTTGTATAATTAAAATTATAATTATACTGTGTTCCTCCAATGTTGATGAACTGATTGTTGGTGTCGCTGAATCCGCCTGCCACCGCTTCCATCTGATCATCCGAAAGTTCCTCATCCAATCCTGCCACGATCTTCTCAAAATCTTCCGGTGTCACCTTTAATCCCTTTTCCAACAGGATCATACATCCTTCTTCCGGGGTCTTCGCTGCTGCCAGCCGGTCAACAAAGGCTTCCTCCTGCAGCAGTTCCAGCAGTTTTGCTTTTCCTTCTTCCATCTTACACCTTCCTTTCTGCGAAACCGGACAAAATCAGAAATTCCGGGTTCGGGTTCCTAACGTTTCTATTTCATATCTTTGTTATTTCCATTCACAATTTCCAGGGTACCCCAGACATTGAAGGAATTATCTATCTCCTTATACCAGGCATCGTTGTATGATCTGTTTAACTGTGCTCCGCCAATATTCACATTCTCATTTGTGATATTTCCTAATCCACCTGCTACGGCCTCCACAGCTTCATCGGACAGTGCATCCTCAATACAGTTCATCAGTCTGGTAAAGTTTTCCGGCTCTATCTTCAGGCCTTTCTCCAGAAGCAGTGCACATCCGTCCTCCGGTGTCTTTGCTGATAACAGCGCTTTCAGGAAATCCTCTTCTTTAATCAGTTCAAAAAATAATTCTCTTGCATCTGCCATGATTGTTCTCTCCTTCTGTTTCTTTTCTATTGCTGTGTTCCTATAAGATAAACCCTTTTGAACCGTCGACATCTGCAACAATCAGGGTGCCGCAGATCCAGGTGGAATTATCCACCAGTTTATAGTAGGTGTCATTGTACGAAAAATTCCCCTGCACTCCGACGATATTCAAATTTTCGTTGGTAATATTTCCCAGTCCTCCTGCCACTGCTTCCACCTGATCATCGGGAAGGGAATCATCGATGCAGCTGATCATCTTTTTAAAATTCTCGGGCTCCATTTTCAGTCCTTTTTCCAGGAGCAGTGCACATCCGTCTTCCGGTGTCTTTGCTGTCACCAGAGCTTTCAGAAATGCCTCATCCTTAATAGCTTCCAGAAACACTTCCTTTACATCTGCCATATTATTTCTTTCCTTTCTGATTATTTTAACAAAAATCTGTTCCTTCTAGTTGATATTTGTAAATTCGGCCCAAATATCCAGATTGACGGAATTGTCAACAATTTTCACAGTTGTGAGGTTGATTGATTTGTTTGACTGTATACCGCCCACATTTACATTGGTATTTTTGATATTTGCCGTGCCGCCTGCCACTGCCTCTACATCTGCGTCGGCGATTGCGTCCACACCATCCATCAGTTTCTCATAATCTGCCGGTGTCATATCAAATCCCTTTTCCTTCAGCAGTGCTGCTCCTTCTTCTGACGTCTTTGCAGCCACCAGTGCATCTACAAATGCCTCATCCTTTAATAATTCTACAAATTCCTCTCTTGTTTTTGCCATGATACATTTCCTCCTTTTATATTTAAATTTTAAATTAATAGCTTACTTTTATATCCTTTATATGAGAAATATCCTCTTCCGCATTTACTAAGAGACAAGGAAGTTCATTCCGCCGGCGACCTGCTCCACCTGCTCATCGGTCAGTTCCTCATTGGTCTTTTCATTCCGGTTCTCTTCCAAGGCTATTCCTCCTTTTTATTTCTTATTGTAGTTAAAGCTTACATTGAAGTTATAGATATTATTGACTACCAGAATATTGGTCTGCTGATACGTAAGATTGTATGTTGTTGTATCTCCTGAAGTACCGCCGGCTACTGCTTCTATCGCCTCTTCATCCAGAGAATTCAACTCATCCATCAGTTTTTCAACCTCGTCCAGCGGCAGCTCCAGTCCTTTTTCATTCAGGAGCTTCAGTCCCTCCTCTGCGGAATCTGCATCCGCCAGTGCCTGAACAAATTCAGGATTTGTTAATGCCTCCTGTAATGCTTTCTGCGCCTCTGTCATTTTGTATACCACCTTTCCTGTTTTTTATGTAAGTTATATCTCTTTGTCTTTATATACACGTCATTTTCCAAAATGTTACATCATCCGATTGTCTTTTTTCTTTTTTTCTTCTCTGAAATCATACCTGCCGCAAGACTCAATGCCGCAAGACTCAGTCCCAGATAAAACTCCGGATGGTGAGGATCTCCGGTAGCCACTGCACCGCCTGCCGCCCCCGGATCTGTCGTATTCTCCGTCTCCGGCTTTTTCTGTTCTGCAGAAGATGTCTTTTCCGTCTCTGTCTCTGTTGCCTTTTCCGTTTCTGTTTCCGTTTCTGTTTCCGTCTCTGTTTCTGTCTCTGTTGCCTTTTCCGTCTCTGTTTCTGTCTCTGTTGCTTTTTCCGTCTCTGTTTCTGTCTCTGTTGCTTTTTCCGTCTCTGTTGTCTTTTCTGTCTCCGTCTCCTTTTCAGTCTGATCTTTTACTTCGAACTCCAGATTCTCTTCTTCATCCCCCGGAACCGTTACACCGGTATCCAGTTTATTCTCTATCTCACTTGCAGGTGCATTCTCTCCATCTTTTACGGTTACCTTTCCGCCGTAAACAACCGTCTTCATGGGATCTCCGTCAAATGCCTGCCCGATTCCGCAGGCTTCTTCACCGCCTTCGGCATAAACCTCTCCTCCATAAATGGTTACATTACTGCTTCCACCAATGTTTCCACCGATTCCGGCTCCCCATTTTCCACCTTTGGCGTAGACCTTACCGCCATTGATCACAATGTTATTTTCTTTTCCTTCGCTTCCTCCGCCGATTCCGGCTCCCCACTGGCCGCCCAGAGCTGTGATATCACCGCCATTGATCGTAATGTCACCGCAGGAAAGTACAAAAGAACCTCCGATCCCTGCTGCCGCTCCGATCTTTGACTGGGCCTTTATCGTTCCTCCGTTAATGGTGATACGATCCGTCGTTCCATAAGTACCTGCTCCAATCCCGGTCGCTGTCAGGCTGGAAGCATCGATTTCTCCATCATGAATGGTAATACCCGATACTTTTCCGTAAAATCCTCCGCCGATTCCGGCTCCCAATGCAGAGGAAGCTTCTATCTTCCCACCGTTTATCGTAATCTTCTCTGCACTTCCGCCGATGCCGCTTCCGACTCCGGCTCCCTGTATCTGAGAAGTAATCACGGTACCTCCATTGATTTTAATATCGGTAACCTTTCCTCCCTCTCCACTGCCGATGCCGGCTCCACTGGCAAGTCCGCTGTTGCTTACCGCTGTTACTTTTCCATCATTGATCTTTATATCGGAAGCCGTACCGTTCACGCCGCTTCCAATACCGGCTCCCCGCTCTGCATTTACATTCACAGTACCTCCATTGACTGAAATGTCTTTCGCATCCCCATAGGTGCCGCCGCCGATTCCGGCTCCCAGTTCTGTCTTCGTGTTCACTTTGCCGCCGTTAACTTTGATTCCCGATGCGGATCCATACACACCGCCGCCGATGCCCGCTCCGCTGTTTGACTGAATATTCAGAGTACCGCCGTTGATATGAATATCGGATGCGCTGCCATAGGTACCGCCGCCGATGCCTGCTCCCATATTGGAATATACCGTAAGTGTACCACCGTTGATATCAATATCGGATATTTCGTCACCGATACCTCCGCCGATTCCGGCTCCTGTACCGGATGCCACAGCTTCCAGACTTCCGTTTCCGTCAATGCTCAGTGCTCCGCTTTCCGCCGTTTTTAAGATGGCCGAACCGAACTGTTTTGCTGCCACAAGCGTATTCTTTCCTTCCAGGGTAAGCTTCAAACCGCCTGTGCCCTTCACAGTGACCGCACTGCCTGTCTGTTCCTGCGCTTTGGCGTCACCTCCGGCATCCTGTTCCTGAGGCTGAAGATTAATAAACACATTTTTCAGCGTCACAACTGCTGCTTCTACCGCATTTACGACAATACGATCCATAGTAGCTTTTTCTCCGCCCATGGTGATCAGAATCGGGACTGCTGTCATGATCGTAAGGATATGATCCGTATATGTATAATCGGTTCCTTCCACTCCATCTGTATGGATTTCAAAGTCTTTGACAGTCTTACTTTCTGACTCTGTCTCCGGTTCACCCTTCACCTCCTGCATTTCTGCCGCTGTTTCTTCCTCCATCACGGATGTAAGTTCAGCGTCAGCAACAGGTTCCGTCTCCGGAACTGTGATCGCAGCTTCCGAAGCATCGGTCTCAGATTCTGATGCTTCCGTTTCTGACTCCGTGTTCTCCGTCTGTGCTGCCTCTGTTTCCGCTGTGCTGCTCTCTGTCTGCGCTTCCTCTGTTTCTGCTTCGCTGCTCTCCGTCTGCGCTGCCTCTGTTTCCGCTGTGCTGCTCTCCGTCTGCACTGCCTCTGTTTCCGCTGTGCTGCTCTCTGTCTGTGCTGCCTCTGTTTCCGCTGTGCTGCTCTCTGTCTGCGCTTCCTCTGTTTCCGCTGCAGCTGTCTCTGCCGCACTGCTATCGGCCTGCACAGCCTCTGTTTCCACTGCGGTACTTTCAGCCTGTGGTGCCTTTGTTTCTTCCGCACTGCTCTCTAACTGTACTGACTCTGTTGCCGCAGCAGCTGTTTCTGCAATCATCTCTGTTTCTATCTGCTGTATTTCCTCCGCCCAGGCTCCCATAGGCTGCGTCAGTGTCAATGCCGCTGCGCAAAATACTGCCAGGAACCGTTTACGATCTCTTTTTCGCAACATGATCATCCCCCTTATTCTTCTGACGATTGCTACTCCTGTTTGTTCTCATATTTTCTGAGCATCAGCAATCTGTCCTTTTTCCTTTAATTTATCATCAAATCATCTCAAATACAATTATTTTCTGAATTTTTCCAGTGTTTATCCTAACCCAGACAGGCCCAAAAGTCTATAACAGATGCAAAATTGGGCAAAAAAAGGACAAAACTGGACAACCTGAGCCCCTCTGCTTCATTGACAGAAATATCCCTGTACTGCTACACTGAAATCAGTTCTTGCACGAAGGGAGAAAATGTCTGTGAAGCGATTCTGTATCATTCTGTCAACCATATTGCTTGCCCTGATTTCCTGTATTTTGTCCTCCATGGCCATTTTTTTCTATGCCAGACCCATGGAAGATACTTCCTATAATCTGTCTCTTTTGCCGGAAGACGGACAGGAATGGGAAGGCTCCAAAGGCTGGAGCGTCTATACCATCGAAAACGGACAGACAACGATACTGATTTCTGATGAACATGGCGGATATTCCGGTCTTTCCTATCCGGGTCAGACGTTTTATTTTTCCCGGAAACTGGACGAAAAGCTGGACAGTCCCACCCTGCGTATCGGCGCTGTAAATCGTACCGTCAGTGTCTTTCTGGATCATACGCTCATTTATACAGACTGTCCCGAGCTGACAGATAACCGGATCGGTTCTCTGCAACTTCCCATGCTGGACTACGACCGGTCTGATCCCGTGATCGTCTCTCTTCCTCTGGATTACCTCAACCATACTCTGACCATTGCACAGTCAAGCCCGGAATTTTCAGAAAAACAGGGAGATTCCGATACCGTATATCCCTGTGATGTCACCTTATACTGCGGATATTCTTACGAAAGCAGTCTGATTTCCTCTGCTGTGCAAACCATGATTCCCGCAGTCCTTCTGTTTGCACTCCAACTGATCTTACTGGCTGCTTTCCTATGGAATGCCACTCTTGGAAAGTTTCTTCCTGCGCTGCCTGTTTTCGCCTGCACCATTCAGCTTCAAATGATCAGTGTGCTCATTCATGCACCCTTTTTCCATCAATACCTGGGCACTTTTTCATTTGATATCCATGGTCTGGTCCAATATTTTTCTGCCGGTATGCTTCTTGTTTTTCTTGCCCTGTATGCCGGAGGCCTGCGGCCCGTACTTTTGATATCCTCTTGCATTCTGTTCCTGTCTTCACTTTTTTCCTGCGCCGTTGAAGCCGGAGCTGTTTTTCCATACGGAGATCGATCCCGTTTCTTTGTCGAGCTGCCGCAAAGTATCTGTTTCTTTGCCCTGATCCTTGCTGTGATCTGTTCCATGATTCTCTGGTATAGGGGCAGTTCTTTTTTCCGGCACTTTTCCATAATTTTCCTCCTTATTGCCAGTGGATATATCGGATTTATCCTGTTCAGCATTCCACTGATTCCCGATTATGCTTCCAGTGTTCTTTCAAGAATCATCGGTGATGTAACTCTGCAGCTTCCGACGTTTTCTTTACGGCTGATCCGATCTCTCTGTCTGTGTTCCGGTTTCTGTGCAGTTCTTATGGAATTAGTGGAACAGGAAATTCAAAAAAGAGCAGAGACTGCCATTCTTTCCACAAAGAATCAACTTTCTGTTGAAAGCTTCGAAAATCTGCGTCTTCAGTCTGAAGAGATCATGATGCTGCATCATGATACGTCCCGACACTATCTTATGCTGCGTTCCCTGGCCGAAACTTCTCCGGAAAAGCTCTGCTCCTATCTGGATGAACTGATAGAACAGACACAGAAGATTCGACCTGTGGCCGAAAGCGGAAATAAGACACTGGACATTATTCTGAACGGAAAGCTTGCGGCTGCGGCTGAAAAAGGAATCAAAACGGAAATCCTGCGGTGTCAGGCCCCCGAACAGCTGCCTCTTCACGACACAGAGCTTTGCTGTCTCTTCATGAATATCCTGGATAACGCCATCCGGGCGGCTTCTGATTCCACATTGAAGCATCCATGTATCCGACTGGATATCCACTGCAAAAAGGATCATTTTGTCTTCTCCTGTGAAAACTCTGTTTCTCCCTCCCGCAAAGGCAAAAAATCACCCATACCCGGCCATGGGTATGGGCTGAAGATCATTCATCAGATTATGAAACGCTGGGGAGACATGGTTTCCATTGAAGAAACCGGCACAAGCTATAAGATTTCCGTTGTCATTCCCCTTTCCTGATCGTCTGGAGACGGAACGTTTTATCCTTCCATGTACTCAAAAAAGCATTTCCTTACTTCCTTAATACGGTGTTTACTGACAGGTATTGTTTTCCCGTCTTTTAATTCTATCTGCAGTGCACTAAGAGTTCTGACGTAACCATAATTGACCAGAAAGCTCTGGTGACAACGGACAAACCGATATCCGGAAAGCATCTTCTCCACTTCGTTAATGGAACAGGACGTATCCCACTCTTCGTTCTCCAGAACGATACGGCTCTTTCTTCCTTTGATTTCCACATATACAATCTCCGTAGGAGCAATCTTTTTCATTCCTTTATGGACCGGAAACAGCAGGTCTTCATCCGGCTGCGTCTTGTTATAACAAAAACGGATCGCCTCCTGCAGTGCTTCCGGGCTGACCGGTTTCGCCAGATAACGGTCGGCCGCCACCTCATATCCTCTTAAAGCCATCTCCCGGTTCCCGGAAATAAACACGATCGATAATCCGTTTTTCTCGCTTCTCAAAAACCGGGCAAGCTCCATTCCATCCACTTCCGGCATCATAACGTCTGCAAGCAGCAGGTCACAGGGGTGCCCCTTTCTCAGGCTGTCCAGCATCTGCTCTCCCCCCGAAAAGCAGGAAATATCTGTATGGATCTGTTCCATTCTACAGATCTGTTCTGTCATTTCTGCTATCTTCTCCCTGTCTGCCTGTTCATCATCACAGATCATGATGTAAAATGGGTCTTTTCTCATTCTGCCTCTCCTTATGTCCTTATGATTCTTCTCTGCATTTCTTCACAGAGTCTGTAATCTTCCTTCATGTCTCAGCAGGGCTTCTTTGTTTTTGATTCCACCGCCATAACCCGTGAGACTTCCATCAGAACCCACCACCCTGTGACAGGGAATCAGAATACACAGCGGATTCCATCCCACCGCACCGCCTACAGCCTGTGCAGACATTCTGCGAATTCCTCTGTCTTTCGCTATGAGCTGAGCAATTTCTCCATAAGACATCGTCTTTCCATAAGGTATCTGTACATCTTTTTCTCACCTCTGCCCCCGGCAATCCTCTTTTTCTATTCTGCAAAACGTCCATGATATGCAAGCTGATAGATCTTCAGCATATCATCGTATTCCAGAGGTTTATAGCCCAGCAGTACTCTGGTTTTATTCCTTGAACAGGCCAATGCAAGTTTTTCCAGAGAATCTTCCGCCACACCCAGCATGGAGAGATTCACAGGCATTCCTATGGAAATATAATATTCTTCCTGAAGGTCAATGGCCTTTTCTACCGTCTTTTCCGGATGCTCGAAATCAATATCCAGATTCCATACATTTTTCGCATACTGAAGCCATCTTGGAATATTTGCATGGTAAACATAACGCGCCCAGCTGCACCATAATGCTGCAAGTCCTGCCCCGTGGGCAACTTTCGGATACATTCCGGATATCTCATGCTCCATCTGATGAACCACCAGCTGGCAGTTTCTTCCACATTGCGTCAGTCCATTGTGCGCAAGAGACGATGCCCACATCATATTTGCACGGGCTTCATAATCCTCCGGATTTCTGATACAATCCACGCCTGCCTTCATGGTACTTTTCACTACTGCCTCCGCCAGGGCATCTGTCAGATACGTATCATTTCCCGGGCAAAAATAACGTTCGATGGTATGCATTGCAATATCCACTGCCCCGCATGCGGTCTGGTAAGCATTTACCGTAAATGTCAGTTCCGGATTCTCAATGGCAAAATTCATGCGGTTAAAGCTGTGTCTGTATCCTCTCTTGTCACCGGTATCCATATTTGTGATCACACAGGAATCTGACATCTCTGAGCCGGCTGCCGCCAGCGTCAGAATCGCTCCCTTATTTAATGTCTTTTCCGGTGTACATTTTCCAAGAGAAAAATCCCATACGTCCATGCCAGGATTGGCTGCTCCGTTGGCAATATCTTTTGCAGAATCCATTACGGAACCGCCTCCCACAGCAAGGACAAAATCCACTCCCTCTGCGAGGCACAGTTCAATTCCTTTCCGTACAAGGGACAATTCCGGATTCGCTACCACTCCACCCAATTCCACATAAGAAATTCCTTCTGCTTCCAGTGCCTGTCTGACCCTGTCTAACAATCCACTCTTTTTTGCAGACTGCCCTCCGTAATGAATCAGCACTTTTTGGGTTTCATATTCTGCCACAAGTTTGCCGACTTTTAATTCTTCATTTCTTCCAAAATAAACCTTCGTTGGTGTTTCATAAATAAAATTGTCCATTATTTTACCTTCCTTCATTCATCGTCCGTCAACTCCGCTTAACAGCGGAATTTCCAGATGGTATCAAAAAAATAAATATGAGGGAACTCATCAGTAAAAAAGCGGGATAGAACAGTGTGGGCATGATATCGAATGCAGAAATCGTGTATCCCAGTTCATGTACTGCTGAAATTGCCACCAACATCCGTGCTCCATAAGGAATCACCCCCTGAAAAATACAGGAAAAGGTATCCAGTAAGGAAGCTGTCTTTTTCGGAGAGATCCCATATTCTTCTGCCATTTCCTTTGCAATAGGATTTGCCATGACAATCGCCACCGTATTATTGGCTGTAGCAATATCCATTGCCCCTACCAGAAGCCCGACTCCGAGCTGTCCTCCTTTTTGCCCTTTAAAAACTTTACAGATAAACTGAAGCAGTGCTTCAAATCCGCCGTATTCACGAATCAGTTCACACATGGCCGCCACCAGGATCGCAACCATACTCGTTTCAAACATTCCCGACACGCCGGATCCCATACTTCCTATGATCTGCACAAATGTCATGCTTCCCGTCGCCAGCATGATCACAGTCCCTGCCGCAATTCCCGTAAGCAGCACCACAAATACATTGATTCCCACAATCCCCCCGATCAGAACCAGTACATAGGGAATGATCTGCACCAGATCATAGGTATGTTCCACCGATCCGTGAAGTTCCGTATTCAGGGATAATATCAGGATCAAAACCAGTGTAGCCGCTGCAGCCGGAAGGGCGATCCGGAAATTCTGACGGAATTTGTCCTTCATAGCGCAGCCCTGCCCATTGCAGGCTGCAATTGTAGTATCAGAAATAAAAGAAAGGTTATCCCCGAACATGGCACCACCCATCACTGAACTGACACAGAGTGCAAGCTCAAAACCAGAGGCTTCGGAAACAGCTGCTGCAATGGGAGTCAAAAGAGTTATGGTTCCCACAGATGTTCCCATGGCAGTAGATACAAAACAGGATACAACAAATAAAACTGCGACTGCATATTTTGCCGGGATCAGATCCAGCATAAAATATGCTGCACTTCCCGCACTGCTTCTGCCTACTACTCCTACAAAGCACCCGGCGATCAGGAAAATCAGAATCATGGTAACGATATTTTTGTCTCCGATCCCCTTTCCCATCAGCGCAAGCTTTTCATCAAAGCTCAATTTGCGATTCTGAATACAGGCAACCAGAATTGCCGCCAGAAATGCCACGACAATGGGAATGTTATAAAACCCCATCGGAATATCCATCACATATTCAAACAGGATCCCCAGTCCCAGATACAACACCAGAAAAACACCGATTGGCAGCAGAGCTGCCGGATTACTTTTCTTCATAATTCCTTTTCTTCCTTTATCGCCCTGAAATCTGCCAGCAGCTTCTTTGCCTGACGGGAAGCACGTTCTTTATTCTTCATGGAAAGATTCATGAATTCTTCTATTTTTTCCTGTGAATAATTGCCGTTCAGCAGTTCCGCACGACACAGGTAAAGCAGCCCGCTGTTGGAAGACAGAATATCCAGTTCACTGTCTCGGAGTTTCCGATCAGCCAGACTCCATGCCAGATCCCAGTCTTTCTCCAGCATCTTCTGCATATCACCAATGGTATTTTTTCCAAGCCATTCCAACTGAGGCAGATAGGCTTCCGGATCGATCTCACTGATCTGCGCACCGCAGATAGATGCCAGAGACTCCAGAAATTCCCGCATTTTTTTGTTACGCAGCATATATTCCTTTAAGGATACCCGGTCGATCAGCAGTTCCTCTGCGGTATTGTCTGCGATCCTCTGTCGGATCTCAGTCCCATATTTTTTCACATTATCCCGAATAGACGCAAACCTCTCATCGGCAATTTCCAATAGTCCGGCAACCCTGGAAAACTCTCTTCGAATATCTCTGGGTACACCAAAATCACTCTTATAGCCCAGATCATGTTCAATTTCTGCCCACACATGCTGCAAAGTGGACCGGATCTGAATCTCAAATCTCTTCCCGCAGATTTCTTCCGGATATCCGCTGTCAAAAGGCACGGAACAAATATAATGCAAAGACAGATATCCAAACACCGTGGGACTGATAGAAATACGCTTATCAATGGTATTTTCCCAATCCATTACATACATTTTTTCTATCATGGATGCCACCCTATCCACATCATCAGAAAAGAAACAGATAATGCGAATCCCCAATACATCTGTAATATCCGAAAGTGAATGGTATTTATCCCCTTTACGTTCTACTTTTTCCGCAAGACTTTCCTCTGTCTTTATTCGATTCTCGATGGACAAAAGAGGAACTCTATTCTCTTCCAGTTTCTGTTTCAGTTCATCCAGGACTACAGTTCTCAACTGAATATAATCCCCTTTTGCCGTCCGGTATTCTTCCACAATTCTTCTGCTTTTGTAACCCATATGTATGTCACCCCTACATTGTTCAAGACTCGCTTGCTCACCGCCTGGTGCGGCGGGAGTCATCTTCCATCTGATACAGTATAGCACAAAAGGGAAATAATAGAAAGCTTTTCGCTCCCGAATCATTTTTCGGCGGTCAGATATTCTGTAATCTCCTTCTTCGCCTTTTCCAGCAAAGCATGTACATCCATTCCATACACATCCAGATTTTCCGCTTTGAAGCAGACTGTCTCCCGGATCCCGTAGAAGGACTGTGCCAGTGTTTTTACATAAGAATAGCCAAAATCTGCAAACACGGGTCCTCCGGAAGTGGTCAGATAGATCAGTCTTCCGGCTTTACAGAGTCCCTGCGGAATACCATCCACATACCGGAATGTAATATCTGAAACCGTAATTGCTTCCAGATAGATCTTCATCAGGGAAGGAAATCCCAGATCCCAATACGGGGCTGCACAAACGATCAGATCCGCATCCGCAAACTGGTGCGCATAACGAAACATAGGATTCTGAAGCTTTCCTTCTCGCAGAAGCTGTTCTCTCTCATCCAGCCTATCCTTTCCAAGCGGGGCAAGCGGCTCCTCATCGAGATTCAGTTCTGTGATTTCTCCCGATAACCGGCTCAGCAAATGATCTGCCAGCATCCGGGTTCTGGAATTATCCCGCACACAGGCATTTATGAATAATATTTTCATTGACATTCTCTCTCCAATCTTAACAATGCTTCTTTATTTCTAATACCTC
>JAEDFS010000101.1 GCA_016297895.1 Marvinbryantia sp. | reverse complement strand
CCCAGATTAATGCTGACATTTCTTCCCAGATATCTTTGAACGATACCGGTCACTACTTCTCTTTCCTTGCTGTAATACTCATCATACAGCACTCTTCTCTCTTCCTCACGGATCTTCTGAAGAATAACATTCTTTGCATTCTGCGTGGCGATCCGTCCGAATTCTTTTGACTTGATCTCCACATTGACAATATCACCCACTTCATATTTGGAATCTCTCATTTTTGCATCCACCAGGCTGATCTCCGTCACCGGATCCTCTACCTGATCCACTACTGTCTTTTCAGCAAAAACAGTAAAGTCCCCGGTCTCTGCATTAATGTTTACTTTCACATTGTCGGCTTTTCCGAAATGATTCTTACAGGCCTGGAGCAGAGACTGCTCGATGGCTTCCAGAAGTGTCGCCTTACTGATATTTTTTTCCTTTTCCAGTATGTTCAATGCTTCGATTAATTCGCTATTCATTTTTCCTTATCCTCCTTAAAAATCAAATGCCAGTCTGATCAGTGCAATATCCGCTCTTGCAATCTGCATTTTTTCCTCATTTTCCAGTTCGATCGTCACCGAATCTTCATCATAACCGCAGAGAATTCCGGTAAACTCCTTCTGCCTGTCAATGGCACGGTATGTGCGGATCTCCACTTCTTCACCCATGCTCCGCTTAAAATCCTTTTCTTTCTTCAGAGGTCTTCCAAGCCCCGGGGAACTGACCTCAAACACATAAGAGTCTTCCACAAAATCCTGTTCATCCAGAATATCATTGGCTGCCCTGCTTACCAGCTCACAGTCATCCACCGTGATTCCGCCCGGCTTATCAATATAAGCCCGCAGGTACCAGGTTCCGCCTTCCTTCACATATTCCACATCCACCAGTTCAAACCCGTTGGCATCAACGATGGGCTGCAGAATTGCTTCTGTCTTTTGCTCGTATGTCTCTCTTTTCGTCATCCGTGCCGCCTTTCCTTTAATAAGAATGAGTGGGCTTTGTCAGCCCACTCACACTCTAGTAACATATTTATATCATATGCATTATAGCACCTGTTATTTGGAAAAACAAGTACTATTTTTTCTCCTGCTCTATTTTCTCCGCCAGTTCAGTCAGATACTCCCAGCGTTCCATCTTATACTCCAGTTCGGCTTCCGCTTTTTCCTTTTCCGCCGTCAGTTCTGTAAGCTTCCCATAGCTGGTGGCAGAAGCCATCATCTCCTCCTCCAGTTCACAGATGCGGTTTTCCAGAGCTTCGATGTCTTCCTCGATGGTCTCAAACTCTCTCTGTTCTTTGAAGGTGAATTTCAGCTTTTTCTCTCTGGAAGTTCTGGAAGATCCTGTCTGTGACGGTTTCTCCGTTCTGCCGCCCCCGCTCTGCTTTCCTTCCCTGAAAGCTTCTGCGCTCTCCCGGGGATGGCGTTGCTCGTATGCGATCAGATAATCGGAGTAATTACCCTCATACTGCTGAATTTTTCCGTTCTTCTCAAATGCAAAAATCCTTCTCACGATCCGGTCCAGGAAATACCGGTCATGGGATACGGTAATCACGATGCCGTCAAACCCGTCCAGATAATCCTCCAGAATGGTCAGGGTCTGGATATCCAGGTCATTGGTCGGCTCATCCAGGATCAGCACATTGGGTGCGCCCATCAGCACACGCAGAAGCTGAAGCCTCCTTCTCTCTCCGCCGGATAATTTTCCGATGGGGCTCCACTGCATCGTTCCATCAAATAAAAACCGTTCCAGCAGCATGGCTGCCGTAATCTTTCCGTCTCTGGTGGTGATGTATTCTCCCACCTCTTTCACATAATCAATCACCCGCACGGATTCATCCATGCCTGTGCTGTCCTGAGAAAAATAACCGATCCGGATCGTATCTCCGATTTCCACTGTTCCGGTATCCGGTGTCTCATTTCCGGTCAGGATCTTCAGCAGCGTACTCTTTCCGCATCCATTGGCACCGATGATTCCTACCCGCTCTCCTTTAAGGAAAATATAGGAATAACCGGCAAACAGATGATGTTCCCCATAGCTTTTTGACAGATTTTCGATTTCAATGGTTTTTCGTCCCATTCTGCTGCTGACAGAACTCATTTCCACAGACTGCTCCGCCTCAGGCGCCTTTACCGCCTGCATCTCTTCGATTCGCTGAATATGGGCTTTCTGCTTCGTGGATCTGGCTCTGGCTCCTCTGGCAAGCCACTCCAGCTCCGTGCGCAGAATACTCCGGCGTTTTCGTTCCGATGCAATCTCGATATTCTGTCTTTCTTCTTTCAGACGGACAAATTCCGAATAATTGCCGGGATAATTGTAGATTTTCCCCTTGTCCAGTTCTACGATCCGATTGGACACCCGGTCCAGGAAATACCGGTCATGGGTCACCATCAGCAATGCCCCCCGAAAAGCTCCCAGATAATCCTCCAGCCACTGAGACATGGCATTGTCCAGGTGGTTGGTCGGTTCATCCAGAATCAGAATGTCGTTGTCCGACAGAAGAACCCGGGCCAGGGCCGCCCGTTTCCGCTGTCCTCCGGACAGAGTTTCCACCGGCTGTGAAGCATCCGGAATTTCCAGCTGATTCAGCATATTTCTGGCTTCACTTTCCAGGGACCATTGATTCAGTTCTGTAAGATTGCCCTCCATCACTGCCTGAAGCACCGTCATACCCTCCGGAAATTCCGTCTGCTGGGAGAGGTAACCGATGGTAATCTTTCGTCCCCTGGTCACCTTTCCCTGATCCGGTTCCTCCAGCCCTGCCACGATCCTCAGCAGGGTGGATTTTCCCGTTCCGTTGATGCCGATCACTCCGATCTTATCGCCCTCATGTATGGAAAATTCTGTGTCATCAAAAAGTTTCCGTTCCGTATAGGAATGGGTCAAATGCTCCACCGTCAGTAAATTCATACTCTGATCTTCGTTCCCTTCGTATCTCTGTTTCCGATCTTCAGTCGATCCAGATGAACTTCCTTTTCTTTATAAAGAATCGTCTTATCGTTCTGAGAATCGGGATAATATACTTCTTCCACCTTGTCGCCCGCATTCAGCCGGATGCCTCTGACTCCTACCGCTCCCTTTTTCTTCTGGGGGATATCGCCGATGAGGATCCTCAGGCACATTCCCTGCATGGTGCGAAATACCAGTGTCTCCGCCTCTCCCATACAGCGGACGGACAGTACCCGGTCTCCCTCCTGCAGCTTTGTGGCTGCAATGGTCCGTTTTGCCACATCGAACTCTGTTCCTTCCACCTGCTTTACCATGCCCTGTTCCGTGACAAAGATAAGCAGGGACATTTTTACCTTCTGCAGCGCTTCCACATGGACAAACTGTTCCTCGCTGCTGTTGTAATTACAGAGATTATCAATGGGTTTGCCCTTATCTCTGAATTTTCCGAAGGGCAGATCCTGCACCTTGATCAGATGCTGGCTTCCGCAGTCCGTAAAAATGCAGATCTTATCCGTATTCATACAGGAAATCACATAGCGGTTTTCCCCATCCGCAGCCTCCCGGTTTCTCTCATAGGTGGGCACATCGATGGTTCTGGCATATCCGAAACGGTCCATCAGGAACACCACTTCCATGGCCTCCGCTTTCTTTTCCTCATAGACTGCCTCTGCCGCATTCTCCACCACGGTTTTTCGGGGAACGGCGTATTCTTTTTTGATGGCTTTCAGTTCTTTGACAATCAGCTTTGCCATGGAACTGTAATTGTTCAGCACATCTTCATATTTTTCAATATTTTTCAGCGTCTGCTCATGTTCTTTTAAGAGCGCCTCCAGCTCCAGACCGATCAGCTTATAGAGACGCATTTCCAGAATTGCTGTGGCCTGGGCCTCGGTAAACCGAAGCTTTGCCGCCTGGGCTCTGGAAGAACGGGACTTGAATTTGATCTCATCCGTAATTCCGTAGATCAGACAGTC
>JAEDFS010000040.1 GCA_016297895.1 Marvinbryantia sp. | reverse complement strand
TATCTTTCACTTTTTGTCAACACATTCTGTACAAATCGCCCTATTGCACAGTTTTCCCCATCTCATTTTGTACATATCGCACAATTATACCCTCCATTCTCTCTTTCACTTTCTTTCATTTTCAGTTATCTTCGGTCTTTTTGCGAAAATCGCTCACATTGACTGCATTACGTTAATATGGTATATAATGAGCCAGGGGACAAATGGACATAAAATACATGTTTGCATGTATTCTTATGTCTATGGGGCCCGCCAAACATGAGTAACTCATAATATGGAGGTCAAACATGCAGTCTGAATATTTACCGATTTTGGAAGAGCATGATGGAAAATTGCTGGTAAGGGGAAAAACAGAGAGACGTCAGGCACATACATTTCCTCCGGTGGCCCACGCCACAGCAGTGATTGTTGCCATGCTTCCGGATGGACGGATTATCCTTGCAGATAAAACAGAGAAACAGCGAAAGAAAGGAAGAATCATTCCTTCAGGCAGACATGTCTATGACATTTTAGGCGGACATATGACCTACGAAGGGATTCCGAAGGCCGAATATACAGAAGGGCTCAGTGCAGATACCTTTTTCAAATGTGCATTTCGCGAGATGTCAGAAGAATTGCTGAGATTGGAGGCAGACGGCAGCACACAACCCTTTATTCCCGACAGGAATCGGTTTCTGCCAATCGGACTTTATACTCTTAAGAACGATCATAATCGAGAATACTCATGGGCATTTTTATATCTTTTACCGGATTTTGGCCCATATACTTCTGAAGATACCTTAATAACATCATCCGGCGAAGAAACGATCCGTCAGCCTGTCCGCACATTCACTCTGGAAGAATTGACATTTTATTATAGAAACGGTCATCAGAACGATGTAATCATTTCAGACGGAATCGGCAGGATTCTATCAAAAAATCATGGAAAAGAATTGTACGATCTTATGAAAGAGAATCTGAAACAGGATATGACGAAAGGTGTCACGATTATGAAATAATCATAAAAGTGACACCTTCTGTTTATTTTTCTTCTATCTCTTTTCAATTTCTTTTTCGGAACAGCCTGGAAAAAACATTCTTTTCCCTCGTTGCCGCCACCAGCTTCCCGTTTTTCTGGTGTGCCCGGATCGCCGCATCCAGTTTCCGGAACCGCTCCTCCTCGTTGGCTTCCTGCATCCGGATCAGATAATCCATCTCCCTGGAGAAACTGGCCTCTATCTGTTTCTGCAGGTCTTCGTTATTCTCTTTTATCACCTTATCCACTATGTCCGAAACCAGAATCTCAAACTGATGCAGTTTTTTCGCATTGTCCTCCATCACGGCAAGTGCCGTCTCCTGAAGGTTCTTTTCCTGGTTGTTTTCCTCGTTTGGAAGTTCCCCGTCTTCCGGATGTTTCCTGTTTTCCCGGGATTTTCCTTCTTCGCACTCCTCCCGTTTCCTGGTCTCCAGTCCCTGAAGAACCACTTTAATGGCCTTCAGCTGCAGGCCTTTTTCTTTCAGTTCTTTAATATTTCGAAACGTCTCAATATTTTCCCGGGTGTAGTATCGATGTCCCAATTCTGTCCTTCCGATAGAAAGTCCCAGTTCCTCTTCCCAGTAACGCAGAACATGGGACTCCACCGCCACCATTCTGGCAGCATCGGAAATCAGATATCTCTGTTCCTCCACAATACTTCCCTCCATATTCAGTTTCTAAAAAGAGTATACCATGCCTGTCCCTGTTTCGGCAGAAAAAGAAATCGCAAGTTACGACAAAAAATCAGGCCCCGCCTAAGCGGAGCCCGAATGTCTTCTTTCAGATCATTATGAATTTTTCTTCTTGGATACTACGTCAAAGATAACAGCTGCCAGAAGTACCAGACCTTTTACCACCTTCTGCATGTTCTGGTCTGTACCCATGATGGACATACCCTGGTTGATGATACCCATCAGAACCGCACCCACGATAACACCCGGAACAGTACCGATTCCGCCGTATGCGGAAGCACCTCCGATGAAACAGGAGCCGATGGCATCCATCTCATAGTTCTGTCCGTATGTAGGCTGAGCAGATGTCATACGTGCGATAGTCAGCATACCTGCCAGTGCAGCCAGGAAGCCCATGTTGGTGTAAGCGATAAAGTAAACCATGTCGGTATTGATACCGGACAGCTTGGTTGCCTTTTCGTTACCGCCCACTGCATAGAAGTAACGGCCGATGGTGGTCTTGCTGGTGATATAGCCATATACCAGGACTACGAGCAGTACCCATACCAGAGAGGTGGGGATACCTTTATGCTGAGCCAGTTTCACAGTTACAAACATGATCACTGCACAGATCACGACTACTTTTGCATACATAGCAACTACGTTGCCTGTCTCATAACCTTTTTTCACACGGTTCATATGACCGCGAACCGTCACTGCCAGGTAGATCACGCAGGCAATGATACCAACTGCCAGAGCCACACGGTTCAGGCCTTCTCCGCCGCCCAGGAAATCCGGTACATAGCAGTTTGCACCGCCGCCGAACAGTCTTACGAACATTTCAGATTTGATCGGAAGGGTTTTTCCTCCCAGAACCACGTTGGATAATCCACGGAATACCAACATACCGGACAGTGTGGTAATGAATGGAGGGATTCGAAGGAATGCGATCCAGAATGCCTGCCATGCACCGATCGCTGCACCAAGAAGCAGCATCAGAATGACTGCTACGATATCCGGAAGACCCAGATTCTCCATCATCACGCCGCCAACAGCTCCAACAAAACATACAACAGAACCTACAGAAAGGTCAATGTTACCACCGGTTAAGATACACAGCAGCATACCGGTTGCCAGAACGAATACATATGCATTCTGAGAAATCAGGTTCGTAATATTCTGGGGAAGCATGATCTTGCCCTGGGTTCCCCAGGTAAAGAACAGGGTTACCAGAACCAAAACAATAATCATGGTATATTTTTGTATAAATACTTTTACTTTTGCGCTATCCATTGCTTACTCTCCTTTACTTGAATTGAGAATACATGCCATAATCTTTTCCTGAGTCGCTTCTTCCCGGGTCAGTTCTCCTGCGATCTTACCTTCGTTCATGACATAGATACGATCAGACATACCCAGTACCTCAGGAAGCTCCGAAGAGATCATGATCACAGATTTTCCTGCTGCAACCAGATCGTTAATGATACAGTAGATCTCATACTTGGCACCGACATCAATACCTCTGGTAGGCTCGTCCAGGATCAGGATATCCGGATCTGCAAACATCCATTTTGCCAGAAGCACTTTCTGCTGGTTTCCACCGCTTAAGTTGCCCACATTCTGTTCTACAGTCGGACATTTCGTCTTCAGCTTTTCTTTGTATTCCACTGCCACTGCATATTCCTTGTCCTTATCAATGACGATTCCGTCACTGACTCCTTCCAGGTTTGCCAGCGTGGTATTGATCTTGATGGCATTGCTGAGGATCAGGCCGTCGCCTTTCCGGTCCTCTGTTACATAGGCCAGCTTGTGCTCGATGGCATCCTTTGCGCTCTTTAAATGAACTTCCTTTCCGTTCAGTTTTAAAGTACCGCTGATATTGGTTCCGTAACTCTTACCGAAAATGCTCTTGGCAAGCTCGGTACGTCCGGCACCCATCAGTCCGGAGATACCAACGACTTCTCCCTTGCGAACCTTCAGTGATACATTATCTACTACCTTACGTTCACTGTAGATCGGATGATAAACCGTCCAGTCTGACACTTCCATATTCACATCACCGATCTTCACATCATGACGTTTCGGGAAACGGTCTGCGATCTCACGGCCAACCATGCCTTTGATAATACGATCTTCCGTAAATTCATCCACACCCTTCACCAGAGTCTCGATCGTTGATCCATCACGAATAACGGTAATCTTATCTGCAACATAAGAAACTTCATTCAGCTTGTGGGTGATAATGATACAGGTCATTCCTTCTTTTTTAAATTTCAAAAGCAGATCCAGAAGCGCCTTGGAATCTGATTCATTCAGAGATGAGGTGGGCTCATCCAGGATCAGAAGCTTGGCATTTTTTGCCAGAGCCTTTGCGATCTCTACCAGCTGCTGCTTACCTACACCGATATCCTTGATCAGTGTACGGGAGGACTCGGACAGTCCTACCTGTTTCGTATATTGATCTGCCATACCATAGGTCTCATCCCAGTTGATGGCAGCCTTCTTTCCACGTTCATTTCCCAGGAACATATTCTCCCCGATGGACATATAGGGAATCAGAGCCAGTTCCTGATGGATAATAACAATCCCTTTTGCTTCGCTTTCCTTAATATGATGGAACTTGCATACTTCGCCGTCATAGATAATATCACCTTCATAACTGCCGTAGGGATATACACCGGAAAGTACATTCATCAGAGTAGATTTACCGGCTCCGTTCTCTCCTACCAGAGCATGAATCTCGCCTTCTTCCACCTGAAGATTTACATTGTCAAGTGCTTTCACACCGGGGAATGTTTTGGTGATATTTTTCATTTCCAACAGTATCTTTGCCAAAATTGCTCCCTCCAAACTCAAAAAATAAAAGTCCTACATACAACAGGCGGGCGATTAGGCCCGCCTGTATAAGGTTTCGTATGATTACTCAGATAATATCCGATCTTACTGGATCTGATCCTCTGTGTAGTAACCGGAATCGATCAGGATTTCTTTGTAGTTGTCGATTGTAACAGCTACCGGCTCGCAAAGGTAAGACGGGATGACACCTGTTCCGTTGTCATATGTTTCTGTATCGTTAACCGGAGCTTCTGCGCCTGTCATGATAGCGTCAACCATTTCAACAACCTTGGATGCCAGTGTACGTGTATCTTTGAATACGGACATAGCCTGTGTTCCGTCTACGATGTGAGGAACGTTAGCGATATCGCAGTCCTGACCGGTGATGATCGGGTATTCGCCTGTGTAGTTAGCTGCCAGAGCGTTTACAACACCAAGTGCTGTAGAGTCGTTGGATGCCAGAACAGCGTCAAGGTTTGTTCCGTCTGCATAGTTGGAAGAAAGGATGTTCTCAAATCTTGCCTGTGCAGCGTCTGTAGCCCAGTTAGCGGTAGCAACTTCGTCTTTTGTCATCTGTCCGGAAGGAACAACCAGTTTGCCTGCATCGATGTACGGCTGAAGAACGTCCATAGCACCGCCGAAGAAGAAGTTTACGTTGTTGTCACCCGGGTCACCGGTTACCATTTCCAGATTGAACGGTCCATCCTGGTTTTCCAGATCCAGAGCGTCTACGATGTACTGGCCCTGAGTCTTACCTACCAGATAGTTATCAAATGTTGCGTAGTAAGAAACAGCATCTGTGTTCATGATCAGACGGTCATAAGAGATAACCGGAATGTTTGCTTCCTTAGCCTGGGCAAGAACTGTTCCAAGGGAGTCACCTTCGATAGATGCGATAACCAGCAGCTGGTCGCCGTTAGCGATCATGTTCTCGATCTGAGAAACCTGAGTAGCAACGTCGTTGCCTGCGAACTGAAGGTCTACGGTATATCCTTTTTCTTCCAGCTGAGCCTTCATGTTCTCGCCGTCCTGGTTCCATCTCTGAAGATCCTGTGTAGGCATTGCAACGCCGATCAGGCCTTTGGATTCTTCTGCATTAGCAACGGTACCAAGAGCTGCTACTGCAAGAGCTGCTGTTAAAACAACTAATCTTTTTTTCATTTTTGTTTCCTCCATAAAAATATTTTTCCGTTCTCGGTGATATCAATATAACACAGACGGAACTGGATAAACTTGTCAATATCTTCAAATTTTTAAGAATTGCTCAGCACTTTCACCATGCAATAGCATTATTTTGCTATAGAATTGTGCTATTTGAACACCAAGCAGCGGCCCGCAAGCAGGCCGCCGCATCATTTCCTTATTTCCGTTTTTTAGACTAGATTGTCACTTCATCAAACAGCCCCTTAACCGTCGGATAGATCTTTGCAAATTTCGCATACCGGTCATTGTACTTCTCTACCAGCTCCGGATCCGGTTCCACGGTATCTACCACTTTCACCAGCTTCGCAGCTGCTTCTTCCACGGATGCAAATTCTCCGCATGCTACTGCTGCCAGCATGGCTCCGCCGTAACCCGGTCCTTCTTCGCTTTCGATCACATCTACCTTAATGCCGAGAACATTGGCGATGATCTTTTTCCACAGCGGACTCTTTGCTCCGCCGCCGCAGATCTTGGTGCGCTCAATGTTAATACCAAGAGATTTTGCGATCTCGAAGGAATCACGGATAGCAAATGCCACGCCTTCCAGAACCGCCTGGGTCATGTCTGCTCTTGTGGTATCCATGGTCATGCCGATAAAGGTTCCTCTTGCATTGGGGTTATTGTGAGGAGATCTTTCACCCATCAGATAGGGCAGGAAGAATACGTGGTTTTCACCCAGTTTTTCGATCTTTGCCTGCTCTGCTGCATATTCTTTTGTTCCGATGATCTCATCCATCCACCATTTGTTGCAGGAAGCTGCGGAAAGCATGCATCCCATCAGGTGATAGTGTCCATCTGCATGAGCAAATGCATGAAGGGCATTATTCTTATCCACTCCGAAGTTTTTGCTGGATACGAAAATGGTCCCGCTGGTTCCAAGGGAGATGTTGCACATGCCATCACCTACGGTTCCGGTTCCCACTGCTGCAGCCGCATTGTCTCCTGCACCTGCTACGATCTTGACAGTCTCCGGGAAGCCCAGTTCTTTCGCCACTTCCGGAAGGATGGTTCCCACTGCTTCGTAGCTTTCGAAGATCTTCGGAACCTGTTCTTCTGTGATGCCGCAGATCTCCAGCATTTCTTTGGACCAGCATTTATTCTTTACATCAAAAATCAGCATTCCGGACGCATCGGACACGTCGGTGCAGTATACACCGGACAGTTTAAATGCGATGTAATCCTTCGGCAGCATGATCATTTTTGTTCTTGCAAAGTTTTCCGGCTCCTCTTCCTTCATCCAGAGGATCTTCGGTGCGGTAAAGCCTGCAAATGCAATGTTTGCGGTATACTCGGACAGCTTGTCTTTTCCGATCACCTGATTCAGATAATCGGTCTGTTTCTGTGTACGTCCATCGTTCCACAGAATGGCCGGACGGATGACTTCATCATTCTCATCCAGTGCAACCATTCCATGCATCTGTCCGCCAAAACTGATGCCTGCGATCTGACTCTTGTCGCAGTCTGCAGTCAGCTCTTTTAACCCTTCCATTACGCCGTTCCACCAGTCTTCCGGCTTCTGCTCAGACCAGCCGGGATGCGGGAAATACAGCGGGTATTCTTTTGATACGATATTGTGGATCCTGCCTTCCCCGTCCATCAGAAGCAGCTTCACTGCCGAGGTACCAAGGTCAACGCCGATATATAACATAATTCCTTCCTCCATTAAAACAGGCGGACGCAGGATGCGCCCTGTATCCGCCCTTTTTCTTATGAATCGTTATCTTTCTTATGCAAACGGATTTTCTGTCGGGTAACGAACGCCTGCCGGCTGATTGTATCCGATCTCATTTACGTCTACGCCCAGAAGCTTGAATACTTCGTAAAGAGCTTTTCCGTGATGTCCGAATGCTACTGCACCGTGATGGGGATATCCGCCCTCGATCAGTACGTGACGGTAGAATCTTCCCATTTCCGGAATAGCGAATACACCGATTCCTCCGAAGGAACGTGTTGCTACCGGAAGGACTTCGCCCTCTGCGATGTAAGCACGAAGCTTGTTGTCAGCTGTGCTCTGCAGACGGTAGAATGTGATCTCGCCCGGCTGGATGTCACCTTCCAGAGTACCCTGAGTAACTTCTTCCGGAAGATTTCTTGCCATGATCATCTGATACTTCATGCTGCAGGAAGACAGCTTCTTGGAGTTGGTATTTCCGCAATGGAATCCCATGAAAGTATCTTTATGTGTATAGTTGTATTTTCCTTCGATGGATTCTTTGTACATATCCTTCGGAACGGAGTTGTTGATATCCAGCAGAGTAACGATATCATCACTTACTGCAGTACCGATGAACTCGGACAGTGCGCCGTAGATATCTACTTCACAGGATACGGGGATTCCGCGGCCTGTCAGACGGCTGTTGACATAGCAGGGAACGAATCCGAACTGTGTCTGGAATGCCGGCCAGCATTTTCCTGCGATTGCCACATATTTGCGGTATCCTTTGTGAGCCTCGATCCAGTCAAGGAGAGTCAGCTCATACTGAGCCAGCTTCGGAAGAACTTCCGGTTTCATATTGCCTTCGCCCAGCTCTTCTTCCATATCTTTAATAACATCCGGGATACGCGGGTCATTGTCATGTTTCTTAAATGCTTCAAACAGGTCAAGCTCGGAGTTCTCTTCGATCTCGATTCCCAGATTGTAAAGCTGTTTGATCGGTGCATTACATGCAAGGAAGTTCAGAGGACGGGGACCAAAGCTGATGATCTTCAGATCTTTTACTGCCACGTATGCACGTGCGATCGGAAGGAACTCATGGATCATATCTGCGCAGTCCTCTGCGTCACCTACCGGATATTCCGGAATATAGTAACCTTCTACATTTCTCAGCTTCAGGTTGTAGCTTGCATTGAGCATACCGCAGTAAGCATCTCCGCGTCCGCCTACCAGGTCGTTCTGTGACTCTTCTTCTGCAGCGATGATCATCTTCGGTCCGTTGAAGTGTTTTGCCAGCAGAGATTCGGAAATCTCCGGACCAAAGTTGCCAAGGTATACAACCAGTGCATTACAGCCTGCTGCATTCACATCTTCCAGAGCCTGAACCATATGGATCTCGCTCTCTACGATACAGATCGGACATTCGTAAATGTCTGCTTCATCATATTTTGCTTTGTAAGCTGCTACCAGAGCTTTTCTTCTGTTAACGGACAGAGATTCCGGGAAACAGTCACGGCTGACTGCAACGATTCCGATTTTTACTTTGGGCATGTTGTTCATGATAGTTATCCTCCTGATTATTTTCTTATACGGTTAAATTTTCACCCTTTAATCCCACGAAAGCGCCTTCCACGCCGCCTTCTTCATGGGCGATGAGCCATTTGTTCTTTGCGGTCATCAGCTTGTCCTCCGGGAATTTTCCGGACAGAACAGGCGGCTCTGTATTGGTTCCCTTCGGCAGTACAACCACTACCTGAAATCCTTTTTCCACTGCATTGCAGGGAGCATAATGAAGTGTTGTGCCGTAGAATTCCACAACCGTACCTGCCGGTGCCTCAAACGCTTCCATCTTGCCTGTGTCATATGTAAAATCATCTTCCACATCCTGCTCGGAACCGAGAATAAAAATGGCTCCTTCCAGAGGGATATTGATCTCAGAATCACGATGATATTCCACCGCATTCAGCTTATGATTGCTGCCATTGCAGTAACCGATCTGGATCGGCATTCCGCCGTACACACTGTCACGGATCGTCTCGTACTCTGCACAGGCTTCCAGTTCCGGTGAAGATGCTACATAGATCACATCCTGCGGAAGGGGTGTCTCTGCCAGACGCTTCAGCAGATCCGGCACTTCCAGGTTCAATACTCTTCCGTATTTGCGAAAAGCACTGTCTGTCACACTTTTAATCTGCATAGGTAAAACTCCTTTCTGAAAAAATTTGCTTTCATTAGTTTACTCACTAAACTAATTGTGATATACTTATCATAACTCCTATATAAGAAAATTGCAAGAGGATTTTATATTTTATGTCAAACTCAATTTTAACAGGAAATCAGGAGCTTATCCGAGACATCAATACCCAGTCAGTGATCCGGACCATTGTGGAAAATGGTCCTATTTCCCGTGCTGCGATCTCAACCCGCCTGGGACTTACCAAGGCCACCGTGTCCGCCATTGTCCAGGTTCTCCTGGACCGGCATCTGATCCGTGAGATCGGAAGCGACGACACCAAGAAGGGACGCAAACCCATTCTCCTTCAATTCTGCAAAGACTGCGGCCACGTGATCTCTCTGGATCTTTCCACAGAAACTGTCACTCTCATGACAGCCAACCTGTGCGGGGAAAACTGTTCCATCCGACAGTTCTCCGCTCCGGAGGACGGAAGCTCCGTCACGGATTTTCTGATCACACATATTCAGGAAGCAGTGGATCATCTCCCCGAAAGTCCCTACGGTCTTCTGGGGATCGCCATTGGCATTCACGGCGTAGTCCACCACAACCGGATCATTTTCCTTCCTTATTCTTCTTATGAAAATACGGATCTGGTCACGCCCCTGCAGGAGCATTTTCATGTACCGGTGCTGATGGAAAATGAGGCAAATCTTTCCGTGCTGGGAGAGTGGGCCCACTGCCACAATACAAATGAAATGCTTTATATCAGCATCCATTCCGGAATCGGAGTGGGAATCATCATGCGCAATCAGCTGGTCAAGGGCAAAAACGGATATGCCGGCGAATTCGGCCATTCTATCATTGAGATCGACGGACGCCCCTGCCCCTGCGGCAACCGGGGATGTCTGGAGCAGTATGCCTCCGAGCGGGCGCTGTTTGCGGAGCTGTCCGCCATCAAGGGTTACCCCGTTACCTCAGAAGTATTCGGGTCTCTGTATCATGAAAACGATCCGGATGCCCTGGCCTTAATGGACCGGTTTATCCGCTATATTTCCATTGGAATCAACAATCTTCTGAACACCTTCAACCCTGATATCATCGTATTAAACAGTGTGCTGAATATGTATCGCCCTGCACTGTGTGAGGATATTACCGGGCATCTGCACAACACCATGAAGAAATACTGTCATCTGGTACCCTCCACCCTTCAGGATACCGCAGTCCTTCTGGGCGGTGTCAGGCTGATTCACAACCAGTTTCTCTACCCGAATCAGCTCTAGCTTTCAGAAAGGGGATCTCTGATGCGATGAATACTCAAAATAAGAAAAAACATATTTCCTTTATCACGGCACTGTCAGGCCTGATCCTCATCGTCCTGATCTGTCTGATAATCTATATTTCTTTTGAATACTACGATCTGTTCAGTCTGCAGAAACAGTATGCTCCCGACCTGTCCGGAACATCCTATCAGCACCACTGTGCCTTTATCACAGATAATTACGAAGATGCCTTCTGGGATTCCGTCTATGAAGGCGCCAGAAGCCAGGGTGCCGAATGCGGGATCTATGTGGAAAACTTCGGCAAAGATCTCTACCTGACCTATACCACGGAAGAGCTTATGGAAATGGCCATTTCCGCCAACGTGGATGCCATCATCGTAGAGCCGGAGGGCTCGATCACTTCTCTGATCAATGAGGCCACGGAAAAGGGGATCGCCGTCAGCACGATCTATAAAGACGATATGAACAGCAGCCGGTACAGCTTTACCGGCGTCAATAATTTCCGGATGGGCTACGAATACGGGGAGCTTGCATTAAAATATTCCCCGTCAGATGCCGATTCCATTATGGTCCTGCTTGACAACGGGGAATCCTCCGCAGAGCAGCGTCTTCTGATCTCCGGCATCGGACGTGCCATCCAGGAAAAAGACAGGGATATTGCCATAGAAACCATGATCCTCGACAGCAACAGCACCTTTGATGTGGAGGAACAGGTGCGGAATTTCATGAAAAATTCCCACGGCATCACAGATACCATTATCTGCACAGACCTGGTGCAGACCCAGTCTGTCAGCCAGACTGCCATTGACCTGAACTTCGTGGGTGACTTTACCATTATCGGTTCTTACGAGAGTTATTCCGTTCTGGAAGCCTTAAAAAACGGGGTCATTTCCGCCAACATCGTGGTGGATACGCAGCAGATGGGAAAAAGTGCGGTCACCAGCCTTCAGGAATATCTGACCTTCGGGCATTCCAGTGACTATACCTCCGTGAACACCACCACCATCGGCAGGCAGAATGCCATCCAGCGGCTTGCCGCCATGGATACCCTTGAGACAGGAGGCAGCGCAGATGAAACCTGAACATTCCTCTTTTTCCAGCCTGCCTTTTCAGATAAGACTGATCAGTATTTTTGTCCTGACATCCGTGCTTTCACTCTGTATGTCTCTCTTTTTAAACCAGAACATCAACCGTTCTCTGGAGACCATCAACAGCATCTACACCAGCAACGATGCCCTGAATAACATGTCCTCCTCACTGGCTTCTCTTCAGGCCAGCATCCAGGAATATCTGGAGACCAAAAGCACCGATTCTCTGAATGAATATTATCAATACGAGCAGCAGTATAAAGATCTGCTGTCCCGGCTGAATACAGAGACCCTGGACAACAGCTCCGGCTCCATGGAAAAAAATATTTACAATATTTCCCAGAGCTATCTGGATGCTGCGGATCAGGCCATCGAGGCAAAGCGTGCCAGAAATACTGCGCAGTACCGAACCATGTTCCAGGAGACTTCCCGGTACTACCAGTTTCTGACTTCCTATATCTACAGCCTGAACAACCGCCAGTTTGCCAGCAATTCCATAAGCTATCAATCGCTGGCGGCTTCCCTGATCCTTCTGGAACGGATCAATTTTCTCGTGACCATTGCCATGGCCCTGTTTAATATCTTTCTGATCATTATCCTGGTTCGCCAGATCACCAAGCCTATCATCAAGCTGGCTGAAGCCTCTGATCAGGTGGCAGCCGGACATTTTGATGTGGAGCTTCCACCGGTCACCTCCTCCGATGAGATCGGGGCCGTGACCCAGGCCTTTAATCAGATGGTCACCAGCATCCGTCACTACATCGACAGGCTCAAAAGCAGTATGGAAGCGGAGAAAAAAGCACAGGAGCGGGAGCTTCTGATGGAGACTCACTTAAAAGATGCACAGCTGAAATACTATCAGGCCCAGATCAATCCTCATTTTCTTTTTAATTCCCTGAATGCAGGGGCACAGATGGCCATGATGGAGGATGCGGAAAAGACCTGTTCTTTTATTCAGAATATGGCCGACTTTTTCCGGTACAGCATGAAATCACTCCAGACCGATGTCTATCTGTCTCAGGAAGTAGAGCTGGTGGAGAACTATCTGGCCATTATGAATGTCCGCTTTTCCGGAGAGATCCATTTTGAGAAGGCCATTACCTGTGATATTTCCGGAATCCAGGTTCCCTGCATGATCCTGCAGCCTGCGGTGGAAAATGCCATCCAGTACGGCCTTCGCAATATCAGCTGGCCCGCTTTGCTGCGTCTGGAAATTGAAGAGACCGATACCTGTATCCGCATCCGCATCATTGACAACGGCTGCGGTATCCCAAAGGAACGGCTGGAGCAGATTCGAAACGGAAATGTGATCAGCGCCTCTCCGGAAAAAAATTCCAACGGAATCGGCCTCGGAAATGTACAGGAACGACTGAAATTGTATTATAATAGAAATGATCTGTTCTCCATCGAAAGTGAAGGAGAAAATAAAGGAACCATGGTAACCATCCGTGTTCCTCTGAATTAACGGGAGGTTCGTATGTATAAAATATTACTTGCAGATGATGAAGGCATCGTTCTGGATTCTCTGAAATTTATCATTACCAAAAATTTTGGTGAATCCTGCGAGATCCGCACCGCCAAAACCGGACGTCAGGTCATTGAGATCTCCCAGGAGTTTGTGCCGGATATTTCCTTTGTGGATATCCAGATGCCCGGGATCAAAGGGATCGATGCCATCCGGGAAGTGCGCACCTTTAACAAAAAATGCCAGTTCATCATCATGTCTGCCTATGATAAATTTACCTTTGCCCAGGAAGCCATTAATCTGGGAGTCATTGAGTACCTGACCAAGCCTGCCAGCCGGGAAAAGATCGTGGCTGCGCTGGAAAAAGCCATGCGGGTGATCGACCAGGATCGCAGCCGGCGCAGTCAGGATCTGATGATCCGTGAAAAACTGGAGGCTGTGGTTCCCCTGATTGAAAATGGATTTATCAACCTGATGCTCTTTCAGGAAGACGTCGAACCTTATCTGGACCGGTATCGGGAGCTTTTAAATGTCCACACGGATTATGGCTGGATCATGACTCTGGAATACGGGGAGACTGCCGATGACGGCACACTGGATAACCCGGTGGGTTCCTCTGTCCATCTTCAGAAATACCATCTGGCCTTCCGGGAGATCATTAAGGAATTCTTCCCCACCGCCATCATCGGTTCCGTTATGGCAAGTCATGTTCCGGTCTTTCTTCCTCATGAATCACCGGAGATCACCTACGAAGAACGTATCCACGCCATTGAATCTGCCAGGAATATGGTACGGAAGCTGAAAAAGCAGCTGGATCTTAAATTCCGGGCCGGCATCGGCAATATCTGGCCCATGAGCGAACAGAACAAATCCTATGAGGAAGCGAACAAATCTCTCCGCGTGGACAAAAGCAGTGTGGTACATTTAAAGGATATCAAAATGGAGCTGGAATATGCGCCGGACTATCCGGATGAGCTGGAACGTCAGCTTTTTGCCTATGTGATAAAGGGTGATAAAAACGAAGTGATCCGCACGGCAAACCAGTTTTTTGACTGGATGACGGAAAACTATTCCGACTATCCCCAGTCCATCCGCACCAAAGCACTGGAATTTGTCATGTGGGCAGAACGGGAAGTCTTCCTGAAAGGCGGGATCCCCTACGGATTTCTGTACCGGAAGGATTATCTGGACAACATTCTGGCATGTTCCACTTACGAGGAGCTCCGCCGCTGGTTTATCGGAAAAATGTGTGATGCCTGCCGCAATATGAACAATGTGAAAGAAGAAAAGGAAACCACCACCGTGGGAAAAGCCAAACAGTACATAGACCAGAATTTCAGCAAAGAGCTTTCCCTGGAGGACGTTTCCCGTTATGTGGATATCAGCCCCTATTATTTCAGCAAGCTTTTTAAGGAAGAGACCGGACAGACCTTTGTGGAATACCTGACAGAGCTTCGGATCATGAGAGCCCGGGAAATGCTGCGCAATCCCGCTTACAGCATCAAAGAAGTCTGTCTGGAAGTCGGTTACAGCGACCCCAATTATTTCAGCCGTATTTTCAAAAAGGTAACCGGCATGACACCCACAGAATACAGAGAAGGGAAATAGGAAAGAAGACTGTTATGAAAATAAAAGCATTATTACTTGCGCTTACCGCAGCACTCCTGCTCACCGGATGCGGCACTTCCGTCACGGAATCAGATACAGAATCTGCCGCTGCTTCCGATGCCATCCAGATCGGCATGTCCTTTGACACCTTTGTGCTGGAGCGCTGGATCCGCGACCGCGACATCTTTGTCTCCACCGCCTCCGAGCTGGGTGCAGAGGTCAATGTTCAGAATGCCAACGGCGATGCCGACGAACAGGCCGCTCAGGTGGAATATCTGATTGAGAAGGACATCGATGTCCTGGTGATCGTTGCCGTAGACGGGGAAAATGAGAAGCTTATGTCTGCCATCCGCAAAGCCCAGGACAAGAACATCAAGGTCATCGCCTATGACCGCAGCATCACAAATGCCAATGCGGATCTCCATGTGTCCTTTGACAACAAAAAAGTAGGTACTCTGATGGCAGAGGCCGTTCTCTCCCAGATTCCGGAAGACGGCAAAATTGCCGCACTTCTCGGTTCTCCCGCCGACAACAACGTGGTTCTGGTGGAAGAAGGCATTCAGGAAGCTCTGGAAAAGGCCGGGCAGACCCTTGTCTACAAAAATTATGCAGACAACTGGAAAGCCGAATATGCCTACGATCAGATGAATCAGTATATTGAGGAGTATGGCGATGTGGATGCCGTCATCTGCGGAAATGACGGTCTGGCTGCCATGGCCTTCAAATCCCTGTCCGAACACCGGATGCTGGATCACGTCTGCCTGGTGGGTCAGGATGCAGATATTGATGCCTGCCAGAGGATCGTAGAAGGGACTCAGTATATGACCGTATACAAATCCATTGAACAGCTTGCCAAACAGACCGCTCAGTATGCAGTAAAACTTGCGAATGACGAACCGCTGGAGCTGCCCGATACGTTTTTCGACGGCACCTATGATGTCCCCTTCCTGAAACTGGATCCGGTGGCCGTTACCCAGGAAAACATTGACCGTGAAATTATAGATTCCCGTTTCCACTTAAGAAGCGAGGTCTATCTTAACGTGGAGGATACCGATGTATAAGATCTTGCTGGCCGATGATGAAGGAATCGCCATTGAATCTCTGAAATATGTGATCTTCCAAAAGTTTGGAAACACCTGCGACATCCGCAGTACTCAGAGTGCCCGCCATCTGTTTGATATGTTTCAGAAGTTTCAGCCGGATATCATGTTTCTCAATGTACAGATGAATGGAGTTCACGGGATCTACACCATTCGTAAGCTCCATGCCATGCACAAAGACTGTATCTATATCGTCATGTCCCATACCCGCAAGACCAACTATCATCGGGAAGGGGACTACATGGGCATCGCAGGCTACTTAAAGAAACCGCTCCGCAAAGAACAGGCGCTAAAGACTCTTGAGGATGCCTTCCACCGTATCGATCAGGAACAGGAACTCCATCACCGCCAGAAAAGCAACAAGGAAAAACTTCAGACCGTCATTCCGATCATCGAAAGCGGTTTTGTCAGTGAACTCCTTTTTTGCGATGAGGCGAAGCGAAACCTTGCCCCTTACCGGGAACTGCTGAATATCCCTGCTGACTACGGCTGGATCATGACTCTGGATTTCTTTGAATCCGAAGAAAACGGCACGCTGCAAAATCCCGTAGGTGCCGGTATACAGTTTCATCAGCAGTCCGCTCTGTTCCGCACGATCATCAAAGCCTTTTTCCCCGGTTCCGTCATCGGTCCTGTCCTGGCCAACCGGGTGGTCATTTTCATCCCCTGTTCCCGGCCTGCAATGTCTCAGGAGGAATATGATTTCCGCCAGGACCGTGCCGAACATATGATGAAGCAGCTCACAAAAAAAATGAATCTCCATTTCCGGCTGGGCATCGGAAATGTCCAGACCGTTCAGGAGATTCACAAGACCCGGCTTTATTCCCGCGAGCAACAAGCCAAGTAGCCGCACTTGTGCGGATATTTGGCGACTGCCGCGAGGGTCACGTTTCTCTTATCCTTTATAATAGTTGATCAAGCATCCCTTCAGGATAATGGTTCTCTCATCATCCGTCAGGTCTCCCATTTTCA
>JAEDFS010000100.1 GCA_016297895.1 Marvinbryantia sp. | reverse complement strand
TTACCCAAAGTCCATGCTCTCCATAAAGAGCACGGTACACTACCATCTCTTCTGTGGTTTCACTATGTTTTGCGATGCCGATTACTTCGTATTCATTTCCTTTGAAATGACGGTAACGACCTGGTTTTATTTCAATCATTTTTCTCCTTTTTCTGATAGCCTTCCGGCTGTTTGAATTCCAAAAGACGCTGCACATCCGTCTCGATGATCTCCAATGTGTCAGTTCCAAACTGCTGCACGATCTTCTTGGCAAGCGTAATCTATTTCTCTTTACAGGTTATCCCTGACAAACTGATCTGCCCTCCGCCGAATGCTGCAATTCGGCTTTAACGTACTCTTGATTTCCACCCAGCCATCGTCACATATTTTTATAGTACAGGTATCTCCGCTTTCCAAGATGATCTTCATCGCATTACCCGCCTCTTCATCCTTTGGTGTTGTAACAGATGAACTTTCCTGTATGAATGGCGCATTTGCTCCATATCCCCAACGAGAAGAAACAAACTGATATAGAATGTTTACAAGTCGTTTATAACGTTCCGGATGAATCACAAATATGTATGATCTCCTCGTTCCCCGACGATATGTCAAAACATGCAGTTTCGCTTCCGGAAGATACTGTTCCATTTCTCTTTTTACAGCAATCCAGGCACCTTCCGTCCGACGCGCTTTTTGGCAGTAGTAAACAACATCATGACCGGCATTATAGTAATCAACAATCTCTTCTGGTGTAATATACTTATCCGAATCCTTAGATGTTAGTTTTTTGGTACCAATTGGCCCATTATCCGGATCACAGAATATTAGCTCTGCATCGGACAGAGCCTTCAGAGCATTCTCATGCCATGAAGTTCGGTTCGTTTTGTCTACGATTTCATGGTAAAACGTCGTATCCAGAAGCAGACCACTTCGTTCTATCTGAACCACAGACTTTTCCGGATTATCAAATATATCCCTCAATGCCTCAAATAAATCCGGATCATATTTCCAATCCTTTTCAGATATTCTTTTTTTGCCATCATTTGTTCCATCGTCTGGTGTAAGGTACCAATTTACACCAACCCGAACACCTTTCCCTATCAGATACCGAAGAAGACCGTATTTACCGTAATCCCCGGTATCCGCAACATACTGATTTTTCATGCGTTATTCCCACCTTCCCATTTCTCTTAATAGTAACTCTATTTCATCAGAATGGCAATTAAAACTATTACAAAAGGGGCTGCAGAGCAGCGCAAAAAGTCCTCTTTCAGAACACTTCCCAAGTGATCTGAAAGAGGATTCTTCACAGGTGTCTGTCTTGTCCCAGGCCTCTTTTGCCTGCGCTGCTTTTCATCACAGCTTTATTTTTTATATAACCTGGTACTTCCCGCCGGTTCATCAGCTGAATTGGAGACATAAATGTTTCCATTGTCTCCTTCGTATACATAATCATACGAATTGGGCACTTTAATCACCGTTCCGTCTGACGTGGTATAGGCATCCTGAGAGAGAATGTAATCACAGAATTCTTCTGTATCATAGGTTCCGTCATCTGTGCCGAGAATTTCCGCAATTTCATCATCATCAATGTCGGGACCGGTACCTGAAGTAACCGCCTGCGTCAAAGCCATAGACATTTTCTGGGTTGCCAATACAAATTCGTCACTGACCCTTGTATTCGACACAAACAGATCAAAATTTCCTCTGCCTGCATCTACTTCATCGGAAGGTGCTTCATACAGATATAAATAGGGAACCGTCATCTGTACCTGCGTATCCGAATAAAAGTCTGTCGCCTGTGTATACTGGACCAGATCTGTAGCTGTCACTACAATGACCGTATAGTCCCGGCCATCCTGCTGAAGCGCATATTCTTTCTGGGTATACGTGCTCAGAGCCCCTTCCATGTTCATAAACGCAGCAGATGCGAACGATGTATTATAATAATCATAATTCATCTGTGCCCGCTCCTGAAGGCTTGCCAGTTCTGCATCTGAGAGTTCCTTTTCATCCACGCAGCGGATCTCTCCCGCATTCTGATAGAGATTCTGCACGATCCAGTCCGCATAAGCCGATGCCGTCATAGGAGTAAGCATGGTACTGATTCCATAAAACAGCTGGCCCTCCTGATACATCTGCTGGGAATACACATAACTCATCTGAGAGCAGTACATCATCACATTCCCGTTAACCTGGTCACCTGCTGCCAGTTTCAGCTGCCAGGGACAGGCCGGACTGCAGGCGGTATCTCCGGCTCCGTAAGTATCCAGAATCTGTGTCACAGTATATTCAGACGGAGCATACATTCTGGCAAGCGTAAGCCCGGTATCCGTGTCTGCTATTCTGGTCATAGTAAAAGAAGCGGAAGAAGCTGCACCGTTTCCCGGAGCCGGATCCGGTACCTGATCCGGTATTGGTGCTGTATCATTTTCATCCAGGAATATCAGTCCTTCCACCGTACGATCCAGAAGATCTCCCACCATCAGATCCAGTTCCGGTACTTCTTTTGTGGCAAACATATAGATCTTTCCGTTGTGTTCCATTGCCACACGCCGGTCCTTTGCGTTGTACCCGCTGATGGTATACTCATATCTCGTCTGCCAGCAGTCATAGTTTCCGATCTTCGTTTCGTGAATCTCCTCTGTGACCGTAAGATCCTCATAGTAGCCAACCATTCTGTCCTTAAATGCATGAAGGAATGCCTCTCCGTCACCGGAATAGTCGAAAGGCATGATCATCACATAGGGAATCCCATCCTGTCCCGTGGGATAGATATAGAACTCTCCGGTGCTTCCGTCCAGTATACTGGTACTGTATTCCGGAATGGGAACCTTTATATTCCACTCCTCAAGTGTCGTATAATCCTCCTCTTCTTCCTCCTCATACAGTTCATCGCTTCCGGCAGCCGCCTTCTTCGTATCCAGAAAATCCATGGAACTTCCCGCAGAAATTCCATCTTCTGTATTTACCGTCATTCCTTCCCGGGATCCCTCAACTATTTCCACCGTGATCCCCGCATCTGACGTTCCTTCTGCCATTCCGGTCAGCTGCATTCCGGCTACCACGGAAACTGTCAATAATCCTGATACAAATACTTTCCATAATCTCATCATTCTTCCTCCTGTTTCTATTATTTCTTTCCCAGTACATGTGCCTGTTCAAAAATAGAGTAAATACCTTCTGTTACCTTCTCCGAATAGCCGCCGGTCCTGCCGACGAACCTCAACGCCGCACAGACATCATCATAGTCGGAAAGAGGTGTCAGAAGTTCATTCGCCTTCATCCACAGCCAATACTGTTCCCCATAACTCAGACCAAGTTCAGAAATTCGATATCCGATATTTCCGAGAATCCCACTGTTGATATGGACCCCGCCCTGGTCATTCTGTTCGGAAGGAAACTCTGTCTCCTCACAATAATAGAGATCTCCCTGAAAAGAAGGCTGTCCATACATATTGGGATCACTCATATTTCGCAGGGTCCTGCCGCAGGTTTCTCCTATTTTCCAGAACGGATCTTCTGTTGCTCCCAGTTCCATTTCACAGATATTTCCCATAATATCACTGTACGCTTCATGGATCGCCCCGGTTCTGTTTTCATACAGGTCTCCTCCCAGAGAATATTCCCGGATTCCATGGGTATACTCATGGGCAATTACATCTACTGCTTCCCCGTAACGATTTTCATCCGAATCCGCAAACAGCCCCCAGCCATCCTGTATGCCCATAAAACAGGCATTATCGACAGGGGTTCCGTCCGAATAACAATATCCCGACAAAATCAGTAACGGAATTCCAAACCCATCTATGGACTCCATTCCCTTTGACTGAAAATAATCATATACCCGGCAATAAGTACTATATGTGATCAGAATATGATCATCCCAATCTTTGTTGTATTCCGACCACGCAAAATCATATGTCCTCTGATATGCTCTTGCCACATAATCAGCCACTGCGATCTTTCGCTTTTTATCCGCCAGATAGTACCCTCCGCTTTCCATATCATATCCCACATTCACCGTCAA
>JAEDFS010000010.1 GCA_016297895.1 Marvinbryantia sp. | reverse complement strand
TAGTGACCGGTATCGTTCAAAGATATCTGGGAAGAAATGTCAGCATTAATCTGGGGAAAGTGGATGCCATCCTGAACGAAAATGAGATGGTGAAGGGCGAGACCTTTAAGCCCACCGAGAGAGTGAAGGTATATGTGCTGGAAGTAAAGGATACGCCGAAGGGGCCCAGGATCCTGGTTTCCAGAACACATCCGGAACTGGTAAAGCGTCTCTTTGAGAATGAAGTGACAGAAGTCCGTGAGGGGATTGTGGAGATCAAATGTATTGCCAGAGAGGCCGGCAACCGTACAAAGATGGCTGTATGGTCCAACGATCCGGATGTGGATCCGGTAGGCGCATGTGTCGGTGTTAACGGATCCCGTGTCAATACCATCGTGGAAGAGTTAAGAGGCGAAAAGATCGATATTATCAACTGGGATGAGAATCCGGCTATCCTGATCGAAAATGCATTAAGTCCTGCAAAGGTGATCTGTGTAGCTGCCGACAATGATGAAAAGACAGCCAAAGTCGTGGTGCCGGATTATCAGCTCTCTCTGGCAATCGGCAAGGAAGGTCAGAATGCAAGACTGGCAGCCAGACTGACAGGATTCAAGATCGATATCAAGAGTGAGACCCAGGCCATCGAATCCGGGGATTTCGAAGCTTTTGAGGAAGATGGATATTACGAAGAGGGCTACGATGAGTATTATGAAGATAATACTTATGAAGAGGGAGCTTATGAGGAAGCTTACAGCGAAGAGCCGGCGGCAGAAAACGAACCGGTAGCGGAAGAATAGAATCGGGAGACAAATCATGAGTCAGACAAGAAAGATCCCCATGCGAAAATGCATCGGTTGTCAGGAAATGAAAAGCAAAAAGGAAATGATGCGGGTGATCAGAACACCGGAGGATGAGCTTGTTCTTGACACAACGGGAAGAAAAAACGGAAGAGGCGCTTATCTGTGTTTTTCAAAGGAATGCTTTGAGAAGGCAGTGAAGAATAAGGGACTGGAACGTTCTCTGAAAATGAATATCCCGTCCACGGTATATGACAGTTTGAAAAAGGAGATAGAGCAGATTGAGAATGAATAAAATACTCTCTCTCATTGGTCTGGCGACAAAGGCCGGGAAGACGGTAAGCGGCGAGTTTTCCACAGAAAAAGCGGTAAAGTCAGGCACAGCCTGTCTGGTTCTGGTTTCTGAGGAAGCATCAGCGAATACGAAGAAGAAATTTCAAAATATGTGTACCTGGTATGAAGTGCCGATTTATTTTTATGGAACGAAAGAGGATCTGGGAGCGGCTATAGGAAAACAGTTTCGGGCTTCCATGGCAGTGACTGATCCGGGTCTTTCCGATGCCATAGTAAAACAGTTTACGTTAGACTAACGGAGGTAGTGAGTATGTCGAAAATGAGAGTATATGAATTAGCGAAAGAATTAGGAAGAGATAATAAAGAAATTGTAAACTATCTGCTGAACAAGGGAGTAGATGTAAAGAGCCATATGAGCGTTCTGGAAGAGGAGCATATCAGTATGGTAAAACGTGATATTTCTCCCGCACCGGCCCGTCCGGCGGCACCGGCTCCCGCAGCCCGTCCGGCAGCAGAAGCACCGGCAGCGGGGGAAGGGACAACAGAGGCACCGAAGAAGAAAAATATTTCCATGGTATTCCGTTCACAGAACAGCCGGACCGGAATCCAGAGACCGGCTCCGAAACGCCCGGCAGGTCAGAGACCGGGAGCAAGACCGGCGGCACCGGCAGGCCAGGCAGGAGCAAGACCGGCAGCACCGGCAGGTCAGGCAGGAGCAAGACCGGCAGCACCGGCAGGCCAGGCAGGAGCAAGACCGGCGGCACCGGCAGGCCAGGCAGGAGCAAGACCGGCGGCACCGGCAGGCCAGACAGGAACAAGACCGGCGGCACCGGCTGCGCAGGCAGAAAAGCGTCCGGCAGCACCGGAGGATACGAATCCCGTTCGCCAGACAGCCCAGGAGGCACAGGTTCCGGTTCGTCCGGCTGTAAAAGAGGCACCGGCGGAGAAAACGGCTGCAGAAAAACCGGCGGCAGAGAAGTCTGCGGAAGTAAAGACCGTGTCTGCACAGCAGCCGTCTGAGAACAGAACTCAGGGACAGGGAGCGCCGGCTCAGAATCAAAGACCGCAGAATCAGAACAGAAACCAGGGCGGAAGAAGCTTTGGCGACAGAGATAATCGCAGCCAGGGCGGACAGAGAAGCTTCGGCGACAGAGATAACCGTGGTCAGGGCGGCAGAAGCTTCGGCGACAGAGAGAATCGTGGTCAGGGCGGACAGAGAAGCTTCGGCGACAGAGATAACCGTGGTCAGGGCGGACAGAGAAGCTTTGGTGACAGAGATAATCGCAGCCAGGGCGGCCAGAGAAGCTTTGGTGACAGAGATAACAGAGGCCAGGGCGGAAGAAGTTTTGGAGACAAAGATAACCGCAGTAACAGAGGATTTGATAAAGACCGTGACAGCAGAGATGGAAGAGACAGCAGAGGGCAGGGAAGAAATCAGGGACGTTCCCTTAACATTCCCCAGCCGGATCTTGCCAGCAAGCCAGTTACAAAAGAATCCAGAATCCGCGCTGATAAGGATAAAGATAAATATAATAATAAACATGATAAGTTCGAACGTCAGGAAAAAGGGCAGGGACGTTCCGGAAAACCGGGCAACAATAATTCCGGCAGGAATCAGAAGACAGCAGGCAAGTTTATCAAACCTGTGAAGCCGGCAGCTCCTGCACCGGAGAAGAAGGAAGATGAAATCAGAACAGTGATCCTTCCCGATAAGATGACCATTCGTGAACTGGCAGATCTTCTGAAGATCCAGGCAGCAGCCATTGTAAAGAAGCTGTTCCTGCAGGGCAAGATCGTGACGGTGAACCATGAGGTGGATTACGATACGGCAGAAGAGATCGCACTGGAATACAATTGCATTGCAGAACATGAGGAAAAAGTGGATGTGATCGAAGAACTTCTGAAAGAAGAGGATGACGCAGAAGAAACACTGGTTTCCAGACCGCCTGTTGTCTGTGTTATGGGTCATGTCGACCATGGTAAAACGTCTCTTCTGGATGCGATCCGGAATACCCATGTGATTGCTAAAGAAGCAGGAGGTATCACGCAGCATATCGGTGCATATACTGTATCTGTCAACGGTCAGAATATTACTTTCCTGGATACACCGGGACATGAAGCATTTACCGCTATGCGTATGCGCGGTGCCAATTCAACAGATATTGCGATCCTGGTGGTAGCTGCCGATGATGGAGTAATGCCTCAGACTGTGGAGGCAATCAGCCATGCAAAAGCGGCGGGAATTGAGATCATCGTAGCGATCAATAAGATCGATAAGCCAAGTGCAAATATTGACAGAGTTAAACAGGAGCTTTCCGAATACGAACTGATCCCGGAAGACTGGGGAGGAAGTACCGTATTTGTTCCGGTATCCGCTCATACCCATGAAGGACTGGATACGCTTCTGGAAATGATCCTTCTGACTGCGGAAGTGGCAGAACTGAAGGCAAATCCGAACCGTAAGGCCAGAGGCCTTGTGATCGAGGCACAGCTGGATAAAGGAAAGGGTCCGGTAGCGACCATTCTTGTTCAGAAGGGTACCCTTCGTGTGGGAGATGCGGTGGCAGCAGGTTCCTGCTGCGGTAAAGTCCGTGCCATGATGGATGACAAGGGCAGAAGAGTAAAGGAGGCAGGACCCTCCACACCGGTAGAGATCCTGGGCCTTTCCGATGTTCCCAATGCCGGTGAGGTATTTGTGGCATGCGAAAATGAAAAAGAGGCAAGAAGCTTTGCAGAGACCTTTATCAGCCAGAGCCGTGAAAAGCTTCTGGAGGATACCAAGGCAAGAATGTCTCTGGATGACCTGTATTCCCAGATTCAGGCAGGTAATCTGAAAGAACTTGGAATCATTGTGAAAGCAGATGTTCAGGGATCTGTGGAGGCAGTAAAACAGTCTCTTCTGAAGCTGAGTAATGAAGAAGTGGTCGTGAAGATCGTACACGCCGGTGTAGGTGCCGTCAATGAATCCGATGTCAGCCTGGCTTCTGCATCCAATGCGATCATCATCGGATTTAACGTCCGTCCGGATGCAAGCGCAAAGGCAACGGCAGAGCAGGAAGGCGTCGATGTCAGATTATACCGTGTCATCTACGATGCGATTGCGGACGTAGAGGCTGCCATGAAGGGTATGCTGGATCCTGTTTATGAGGAGAAGGTGATCGGTCACGCAGAGGTTCGTCAGACATTCAAGGCTTCCGGAGTGGGAACGATTGCCGGTTCCTACGTGCTGGACGGTGTGTTCCAGAGAAACTGTTCCGTTCGTATTACCAGAGAGGGAACGCAGATCTTCGAAGGGGCCCTTGCTTCTCTGAAACGTTTCAAAGATGATGTGAAGGAAGTAAGAAGCGGATATGAATGCGGACTTGTATTTGAAAAATTCAATGACATCAAGGAATTTGACCAGGTAGAGGCTTATATCATGGTGGAAGTTCCGAGATAGGAGATGGAATTTCCCCATTTCCGGACAAAGGCGTGAAAAAACGCTAACGGAGGTAACAATGAGAAAGAACAGCATAAAGAATACGCGGGTCAACAGTGAGGTTCAGAGAGAGCTTTCCAATATTATCCGGGGAGAGATCAAAGATCCCCGGATCAATCCCCTCACTTCAGTGGTCATGGCGGAAGTAGCTCCGGATCTGAAGACCTGCAAAGCATATATCAGTGTTCTCGGGGATGAAGAATCCCAGAAAAATACACTGGAAGGGCTGAAAAGTGCCATGGGATTTATCAGGCGCCAGCTTGCAAAAAATCTGAATCTTCGAAACACTCCTGAAATCAGATTCATTCTGGACCAGTCCATTGAATATGGGGTGCACATGTCCAGACTGATTGACGAGAATCGTGTAGACAGAGCAGAGGAGGAATTAGATGATCAAAGTGAATAAGATTGAAGAAGAACTGAAAGACGCAAGAACAGTAGCTATTGCCGGGCATATCCGCCCGGATGGTGACTGTGTGGGATCCTGTATGGGACTGTATCTGTATCTCAGGAAATACTGTGGACTGGACGCAGTGGATGTATATCTGGAAGAAATTCCGGAGAGTTTTGCCATCATTGCGGGCACGGATGAGATCCATCATTCTTTTGAAGAAGAAAAGGAATATGACCTGTTTATTTCCCTGGACAGCGGAGATCTGAAGCGTCTTGGGGAAGCGGCAAAGTATTTCCATTCGGCCAAAAGAACACTGTGCTATGATCATCATATCAGCAATGACGGGTATGCAGACCAGAACTACATAGATCCTCATATCAGTTCTACCTGTGAGCTGATCTATCATGTTCTGGAAGAGGAGAAGATCACAAAGGAAATAGCAGAGGCACTTTATATGGGAATCGCCCATGATACCGGCATTTTCCAGTATTCCTGTACTTCTCCGGAGACAATGGAAGCAGCAGCAAATCTTATGCGCAAGGGCATCAATTACAGCTATATCATAGACACTACATTTATGGAGAAAAGCTACCTTCAGAATCAGGTGCTTGGAAGGGCCTTGCTGGAGAGCATTCTGGTCCTGGACAAAAAATGTATCATCAGTGTGATCCGCATGAAGGATATGGAGTTTTATGGTGTGAAACCATCGGAGCTGGACGGTATCGTCAGCCAGCTTCGCCTGACCCGTGGTGTGGAAGTGGCTATTTTCCTCTATGAGACGGGCAACCATGAGTTTAAGGTGAGTATGCGATCCAAGGAAATCGTAGACGTAAGTGTGGTGGCAAAATACTTTGGAGGCGGCGGCCATGTCAGGGCAGCCGGCTGCAGTATGCAGGGATCCTTCTATGATGTGGTGAACAATCTGACGAAGCATATTGAAAAGCAGATGAGGGCTGCAGAAGCATTATGATTCACGGAATCGTAAATATTTATAAGGAAAAGGGATATACTTCCCATGATGTGGTGGCAAAGCTGAGAGGCATCCTGGGACAGAAGAAGATCGGCCATACAGGCACACTGGACCCGGAGGCTGAGGGAGTGCTTCCGGTTTGCCTTGGCGCAGGAACAAAGCTCTGTGATATGCTGACGGATAAAAACAAGACATATCGTGCGGTATTGCTGCTTGGACAGACGACAGATACCCAGGATACCACGGGAGAAATACTTACAAAAAATGAGGTACGGGTGTCCGAACAGGAGATCTGCGATGCAGCTGCAGGATTTGTCGGGGAGTATGCTCAGATACCGCCTATGTATTCTGCACTGAAGGTCAACGGAAAGAAACTCTATGAACTGGCCAGAGAAGGAAAAACGGTGGAACGAAAGCCCAGAAGGGTGAAAGTTTTTGAAATCAGAATAGAAGAGATCCATCTTCCGAGAGTCACAATGACTGTCACCTGTTCCAAGGGGACTTATATCCGCACGCTGTGCCAGGATCTCGGAGAAAAACTGGGCTGCGGAGGCTGTATGGAACAGCTTACCAGAACCAGAGTGGGAATCTTTACGATAGAAGAAAGCCTGAAGCTGTCCCAGGTGGAAGAACTTATGAAAAATGGGAAGATCTCCCAGGCTGTCCATACGGTAGATGCCATGTTTCCCTCTTATCCGGCTTATCAGACACTGCCGGAAGCAGATCGGATGCTCTACAACGGAAATATGCTGCTGCCGGGGCAGGTACGGCTTCTGTCTTCGAAAGAGGTATGCGCAAGCTCTTTGGACCAGACAGAAGGAATGGTGCGGATGTACGACTCCAAAGAACATTTTTGCGGGATCTATGTATACAGGGCAGAAAAAGACTGCTATCAGCCGGAAAAAATGTTCCTGACCCTTTCCTGAGCTGAGAAAGAAAAAGATGTTAGAGGATGAGCAGAATATGAAATATATAGAAGGCTTGATGGACTATACCATGGATCGGGATACGGCGGTCACATTGGGAAAGTTTGACGGACTTCACAGAGGACATCAGAAGCTGATCGGAAAGATCTGTGCAAAGCAGGAAGAGGGACTGGAAAGTGTGGTGGTTACCATCTGGCCGGATCCCAAGATACCGGCGCTTCTGACAAAAGGCGAAAAAAAGGAACGATTGAAATCATTGGGGGTGTCCTGGTGGATCGACTGTCCGTTTTTGCCGGAGATCTCCCATATGGAGCCGGAAACATTCGTGCGGGAAATTCTGGTCAGGCGTCTCAGGGCAAAATATATTGCCATCGGAACGGATTTTCGTTTCGGTTATCAGAGAAAGGGGGACTGGAAGCTGCTTCTGGCTCTTCAACAGGAACTTAATTATGAACTGGAGATCGTGGAAAAGGAGACTTACGAAGGTCGTGAGATCAGCAGCACTTATGTAAAAGAGGCTCTGGAACAGGGGAAAGTAGACCTGGCAGGGAAGCTGCTGGGTTATCCCTACACGGTTCAGGGGGAGGTGCTTCACGGAAGAAGGATCGGAAGGACACTTGGGATGCCTACCACGAATCTGATTCCCTCCGCCGGAAAGATCCTGCCGCCAAACGGGGTCTATGCCAGTAAGACGCAGATCGAAACAGGAGACTATGCCGGCAGGTCCTTTGCAGGAGTGACCAATATCGGCTACAAGCCCACCATCGGAGAATATTTCCGGGGAGTGGAGACCTATCTTTTTGATTTCGAGGGAGATCTGTATGGTGAACTGATCGAGGTGCAGCTCTATGCATTTGAACGACCGGAACAAAAATTTTCCGGAAGGGAAGAGCTGAAGGAACAGATGCACCGGGATATTGAATTTGGAAAAGAGTATTTTTCCGGTTGACGCTCATAGTTGATTGTGTTATACTTTTACAGTATGAGTTCAGCCCGCACTCAGGATTCGGACACTCCGACCATTCCCTAGTGTACGGCGGTTAATAAAGAAAGGAGAAACAATATGATTTCAAAAGAAAAGAAACAGGCAATTATCGCTGAATACGGACGCAGAGAAGGCGACACAGGTTCACCGGAAGTACAGATCGCAGTTCTGACAGCAAGAATTCAGGAGCTGACAGAGCATCTGAAAGATAACCCGAAGGATCATCATTCCAGAAGAGGTCTTCTGAAAATGGTTGGTCAGAGACGTGGTCTGCTGGCATATCTGAAGAAAACTGATATTGAAGGATACCGTACTTTAATTGCAAAATTAGGAATCAGAAAATAGTAAACAGAAGGGGCGGATTATCCGTCCCTTTTAGAATGTAACATGCAATAATATGCGGCATGCAAAGCCGAGACCGCTGAAAAGCCAATTCTGTGAAGGCATCCGAATTGTTTTTTCAGTTGTTTCGGAAGAGATGTGCCGCAGGATAAAGAAAAGGAGAAAGTAATGTATAAGAGTTATTCAATGGAATTAGCCGGAAGAACTCTGCGCGTAGACGTGGGCAGAGTGGCAGCACAGGCAAACGGTGCAGCATTGATGCACTATGGCGATACAACGGTATTATCTACCGCTACCGCTTCAGATAAACCGAGAGAAGGAATTGATTTCTTCCCTTTAAGTGTTGAGTATGAAGAAAAAATGTATGCAGTCGGAAAGATTCCCGGCGGATTTAATAAGAGAGAGGGTAAGGCATCTGAGAATGCGATCCTGACATCCCGTGTAATTGACCGTCCGATGAGACCGCTGTTTCCCAAGGATTACAGAAATGATGTCACTTTGAATAACCTGGTCCTTTCTGTAGATCCGGACTGTGCACCGGAGCTGACAGCGATGCTGGGTGCGGCAATCGCCACAACGATTTCCGATATTCCCTTTGACGGTCCGATTTCTACCACACAGGTAGGTCTGGTCGACGGTGAATTTGTATTCAACCCAAGTGCAGCGCAGAAGGCAGTATCTGATCTTCAGCTGACCGTGGCATCTACCCGTGAAAAAGTAATTATGATCGAAGCCGGAGCAAATGAGGTTCCGGAGGATAAGATGATCGAGGCAATTTTTGCCGCACATGAAGTAAACCAGAAAGTAATCGCATTTATTGATACGATCGTGGCGGAATGCGGAAAACCGAAACACAGTTATACAAGCTGTGCGGTGCCGGAAGAGCTGTTTGAGGCAATGAAGAAAGTAGTTACTCCGGAAGAGATGGAAGTGGCCGTATTTACCGATGAAAAACAGAAGCGGGAAGAAAATATCCGCCAGATCAGGGACAAACTGACAGAGGCATTTGCGGAGAACGAAGAGTGGCTGGCAGTTCTTGACGAGGCAGTATATCAGTATCAGAAAAAGACCGTTCGTAAAATGATCTTAAAAGATCATAAGCGTCCGGATGGACGTGCGATCAATCAGATCCGTCCGCTGGCAGCAGAAGTGGATCTGATCCCGAGAGTACATGGTTCTGCCATGTTTACACGCGGACAGACACAGATCTGCAATATCTGCACACTGGCTCCGCTGTCTGAAGCTCAGAAGCTGGACGGTCTGGATGTGGAAGAGACAACCAAGAGATACATGCATCATTACAATTTCCCCAGCTATTCTGTTGGAGAAACCAAACCCTCCAGAGGACCGGGACGTCGTGAGATCGGACATGGTGCACTGGCAGAACGTGCGCTGGTACCGGTACTCCCCAGCGAGGAAGAATTTCCCTATGCTATCAGAACCGTATCTGAGACCTTTGAATCCAACGGTTCTACTTCACAGGCAAGTGTATGCGCATCTTCCATGTCACTGATGGCAGCAGGTGTGCCGATCAAGAGTGCAGTGGCAGGTATCTCCGCAGGTCTGGTAACAGGAGAGACAGATGATGATTACATTGTTCTGACAGATATCCAGGGACTGGAAGACTTCTTTGGCGATATGGACTTCAAGGTAGCCGGAACTCATAAGGGTATCACCGCTATTCAGATGGATATTAAGATCCATGGTCTTACAAGACCGATCATCGAAGAGGCAATTGCCAGAACAAAAGAGGCAAGAACCTATATCCTGGATGAGGTAATGGCAAAGGCAATTCCGGAACCGAGAATGACAGTCAGCGAATATGCACCGAAGATCATCCAGATCAATATCGATCCGCAGAAGATCGGTGATGTGGTAGGTCAGAGAGGAAAGACCATCAATGCGATTATCGAGCAGACCGGCGTAAAGATCGATATTACCGATGACGGAGCTGTATCCATCTGTGGTACAGACAAGGAAGAAATGGCAAAAGCCATGGATATGATCCGCATTATCACCACAGATTTCGAAGCTGGTCAGGTATTTACCGGTAAGGTCATCAGCATCAAAGAATTTGGTGCATTCCTTGAGTTCGCTCCCGGAAAAGAGGGAATGGTTCACATTTCCAAGATCTCCAAAGAGAGAGTGGATAAGGTAGAGGATGTGCTCAGCCTTGGTGATGTGGTGAAGGTAGTTTGCCTTGGAAAAGATAAAATGGGCAGAATCAGCTTCAGCATGAAGGATATTGAACAGTAAATTTTCTGCTTGACAAATGCACTTTACTGTATTAAACTATAAAAAACGAAGAGACAGAAACCGTTGAGAAAGAGTAGTAGGCTTATCACAGAAGTCACAGAGAACCGCAGGTGGTGGGATTGCGGCACGGATGTATTTGCTGAATGGACTTTTGAGGGCAGTCCGAAATGATAAGAGTAGGCACTGTCGGGAACCGAACCCGTTATCAATCAGGAGTGTATGAATGTACATGCGAAAGTGGACGTTTACGTTAAGTTGAGTGGTACCGCGATAATAAGATTTTATTACCGTCTCAAGCAAGGATGCTTGAGGCGGTTTTGTATTATAGGAAATTGCTTTGCAATTCCCTATAATACAAGATCTGATACGTAAGCAATAAAACTTTATATAAAAAAGGAGAAGAAGATTATGAAAAGAAAAGTATTGGCAAGTGCGGCAGTAACCGTAATGGCAGCAGTGATGATGGCAGGCAGCGCAATGGCAGCTGACTACAAGGTAGGAATCATTCAGTTTGTGGATGACGCTTCTCTGAACCAGATCGAGAAAGCAATCGAGACCCGTCTGGATGAAAAGACTGCAGAAGGAGAAGATACCTTTACTTATGAAGGCTATGTATATAATGGACAGGCAGATGCGACTACTTTAAATCAGATCGCAAGCCAGCTGATTGCCGATGAAGTGGATGTGATCATTCCCATCGCAACTCCGGCAGCTCAGATCGTACAGACAGCAACAGAAGATGTGCAGATTCCGGTAGTATTTTCTGCAGTTTCCGATCCTGTAGGATCAGGACTTGCAGAGTCTATGGAAGCACCGGGAGCAAATATTACCGGAACCAGTGATGCGTTAAATACCAATGCAATACTGGACCTGATGCTGACTGCAAATCCGGATATCAAATCTGTAGGACTGCTGTACAGCCAGTCAGAAGATTCTTCCAAACAGCCTATTGCAGATGCCAAGGCATATCTGGAGGAGAAGGGTATTGAATATGTAGAAAAGACAGGAACCAACAATACAGAAGTGACCCAGGCTGCGGATGCACTGGTAGCAGCAGGCGTAGATGCTATCTTTACACCTACGGATAATACGATCATGACAGCAGAACTGGCCATCTTTGAAAAATTCATCGATGCAGGAATTCCTCACTATGCAGGTGCAGATTCCTTCGCTTTAAACGGTGCATTCTGCGGATATGGTGTAGACTATGAAAATCTGGGAACCGCAACAGCAGATATGGCAGTAGAAATCTTAAGAGGGGCAGATCCCGCCACAACACCGATTCAGACCTTTGACAACGGAATCGCAACAGTCAATACAGAAACGGCAGAAGCCCTTGGTCTGGATTACAGCGGTTTTGCAGAAAAATGTACAGCAGTGGTAGAGACTGTGACCGCAGAAGAGTTTGAATAAGGATTAAAGGAGTAGAAACATGGAATCATTGCTGTCTATGCCTGTAGTCATCAGTGCACTGGAACTGGGTTTTATCTACGCACTGGTGGCGCTGGCACTGTTTCTCAGTTATTCGATCCTGAATATTGCCGACTTATCCACAGACGGATGTTTTACTCTGGGATGTGCAGTCGGAGCACAGGTAGCCATTATGGGTCATCCCATAATGGCCCTGTTTGCTGCTATGCTGGCAGGTGTATGCTCCGGGTATGTGATGGCTTTCCTTCAGACTAAGCTGGGTGTAGAATCCATTCTGGCAGGAATTATCGTCAATACGGGATTGTATACTGTGAATCTGGCCGTTATGGGCTTTTCTTCTAACCTGTCTCTTTTTAAGAGCGAAACAGTCTTCAGTCTGTGCAAGGACTTCTTCGGAGCACAGTGGTATAAGCTGATCGTGGCGATCCTGATCGTTGTGATCATAGGAGTGCTTCTGACCCTGTTCCTTGGGACCTGGCTGGGACTTTCCATCCGGGCGACAGGCGATAATGAGGATATGGTACGGGCATCCAGTATCAATCCGAAGTTTACAATTACGGTGGGACTCTGTGTTTCCGGTTCTCTGACAGCTCTTTCCGGCTGTCTTATCGGACAGTATCAGAAATCCTGTGATATCAATCTAGGAACCGGTATGGTGACGATTGCTTTGGCAAGTCTGATCATCGGGGAGACTCTCATCGGAAAAGGAACGATGTTCAGGCGAATCGCCGGCGTTGTACTGGGAAGCTGTCTGTACCGGTTTGCCATTGCCATTGCCCTGAGGCTTCATATTCCTGCGGAATGCCTGAAACTGGTGTCTGCAGTGATCGTGGCCATCGCCATCGCATCTCCCTATCTGAAAAAACAGGCGGCATTTTATAAAAGAAAGAGTGCGGCTCTTGCAGCCAGAAAGAGAGGCGGCAAATGCTGAGACTGACGAACATCAAAAAGACATTCAATCCGGGTACGGTAAACGAAAAAGTTGCTTTAAACGGAGTAAACCTGGAAGTGAAGGATGGGGATTTTACCACCATTATCGGAAGCAACGGAGCCGGGAAGTCCACATTATTCAATGCGATAGCGGGAAGTTTCTATGTGGATGAGGGAACTGTGGAACTGGATGATGAGGATATCACTTATCTCCCGGAGTATAAAAGAGCGGTGGAGATCGGAAGGCTGTTTCAGGATCCGATGAAAGGAACGGCTCCCCATATGACCATTGAGGAAAATCTGGCTCTGGCCTATGTCCGGGTATCGAAGGGGCAGTATTCCATCTTTTCCAGAATTTCCAGTGCCCAGAGAAAACTGTTCCGGGAAAAACTGGCCCTTTTGAATATGGGGCTGGAAGATCGGATGAAACAGCCGGTGGGACTTCTGTCAGGGGGACAGCGTCAGGCCCTCACACTTTTGATGGCCACGCTGGTGGCACCGAAGATTCTGCTTCTGGATGAGCACACAGCTGCGCTGGATCCGGCTACGGCAGACAAGGTAATTGAGCTGACAAAGCGGATCGTGGAAGAAAATCATCTGGCCTGTCTGATGATCACCCACAACATGCAGTCTGCACTGGAGCTGGGAAACCGGACGCTGATGATGGACAGTGGAAAGATCGTGCTGGACATCCGGGGAAAAGAACGGGAAGGCCTTGGGGTAGATGATCTGCTTGAGAAATTCAGGGAAAGAGCAGGAAAGAGCCTGGATAATGACAGGATCCTGTTTTCTAAAGTGGAAGCATAGGAAGACGGCAAGGAGAAATAACATTGGAGACAATTCAAATCAAATATTTTTCGGATCAAATTGAAAAATTACGTTATATTGACGGAAAGTCGGACTGGATCGATCTGCGGGCAGCGGAGGAAGTAACGCTTAAGACAGGCGAATTCAGACTGATTCCTCTGGGTGTGGGAATGAAACTTCCGAAAGGGTATGAGGCTCATGTGGTGCCGAGAAGTTCAACGTATAAAAACTTTGGAATCATTCAGACGAATCACTGCGGAGTGATCGATGAATCGTTTTGCGGTGATCACGATCAGTGGCATATGCCGGTGTATGCAATGAGAGATACGGTGATACATGTGAATGACCGGATCTGTCAGTTTCGAATCATGAAGCACCAGCCGTCTATCGTATTTGAGGAGACAGATACATTGGAAAAGACAGACCGGGGCGGTTTTGGAAGCACAGGAAAGGCATAGGGAGAATGAGTGTGAAACAGGAGACTTAAAATATGATCTATTCGTTAATAGCGTTGGTGTTGGGGTATGGTCTGGATCTTTTTCTGGGAGATCCATCCTGGATTTATCATCCTGTCCGGATCATAGGAAATCTGATTTCTTTTCTGGAAAGACAGCTGAATGACGGAAATCCTGCGTACCATAAGAAAAACAGAAATCCGCGAAGTGAATTCCTGTGGGGAATCGTGATGGCGGTGCTGGTACTGATTCTTTCTTCCGGAACAGTGTATCTTCTGATATGGGGAGCAGGTTCCATCCATCCGCTTGTGGGTATGGCGGTGGAAACCTTCTTCTGCTGGCAGCTGCTTGCCACCCGGTCTTTGAAGGATGAGAGCATGAAGGTGTATGACAGACTCAGGGTTCATGATCTGGAGGGAAGCCGGAATGCGGTATCCATGATCGTTGGACGGGATACAGAAAATCTGGATGAGACGGGAGTTACCAAAGCGGCAGTGGAGACCGTGGCGGAAAACACTTCCGATGGAGTTGTGGCACCCTTATTTTTTATGGCTCTTGGAGGTGCTCCCCTTGGATTCTTTTACAAAGCCATCAATACCATGGATTCCATGGTAGGATATAAAAATGACCGGTATCTTTACTTCGGACGATTCGCAGCAAAGCTGGATGATGTGGTGAATTTTATTCCGGCAAGACTGTCGGCTCTGTGCATGATTGGGGCAGCATTTTTGCTGAAAATGAATGGTCCTCATGCATGGGAGATCTATAAGAGAGACCGGAAAAACCATGCAAGCCCCAATTCGGCTCAGACAGAGGCGGTGGCGGCAGGTGCACTGAATGTTCAGCTGGCCGGAGATGCGTGGTATTTTGGCAGGCGATATGAAAAACCGACGATCGGAGATGATGATCGTCCGGTGAAGCCTACCGATATTTTAAGAGTGAACCGGCTGATGTACGCCACATCTCTGATCTCGCTGGCGGTTACGATATTGATGAAATGCCTGATTATGGCGCTGGTATAGTTTTTGAGGATGTGTTATACTCTCTTTATCGATTAAATAAGGGGGAAACACATATGAAAAAGACACGGATGATGAAAATAGCAGTATTGACAGGGGTTTTGGGAATCCTGACAGGTGTCTCTGCCGCAGCGGAGGAGGCATCTGCCGTGGATCTTGAAACCCTGTTTTATACTTATTCAAAAGAGAATATGGTGTTTGATTTTTACGAACCGGAAGAAATCGGAGATACCAGGCAGCTGGAGGAGGATCGTTACAACGGGTTCCTTGCAGCTGTTCAGAAGGATCTGAATCAGGACGGAACGGAGGAGCTTCTGGCAATTCGTGTAAAAAACAGTGAAAATGAAGAAAACTATGAAATAAACGACCTGACAGCAGAGGTCTATGAGTATCAGGGCGACCGTCTTCAGCGGATCGCACAGTACGATCTGGCAGAGGATGTTCTTCGCAGCAATGAGATCTGTACGGATGTATTTCTGAAAGAAACGGATGCAGGAACGGTTTTGTGCTGCGAAAAGAAGGAAACCATGTCTCTGCTGGCAGATGGTATGGACTGGAGCTTCCGGGCGGTGTCTTTCGATGGCAGCGGGTTTACAGAGATCGCTTCTGCCTCTGTGCTTGGAAGCGGATGGGATCAGGAAACGGAAGAGGCAGCGGCAAATGCGCTGGCTTCGGTGGGAATCTATCCTACCGATCTTTTTTCGGTGAGTGCCGCAGATCAGGCGGGGAATATTGAGAGGATCAACAGCATTCGCAGATATCTTGTTACAGATTACGGTGTCATTTCCGATTTCCTCTGGAATGGCGGGGAAGGAAGTCTTCAGTATGGAGAAACCTGTTTTCACAGTTATGTCAATGAGGGGATCCAGAATAAGATCAATGGTGAATTCCCGGAACCTGTGACTGTACAGGCCGCAGTGACAGATTCGGACTATGTGATTCCGGACAGTGACAGCCGCTATCTTTGTGAGGCAGATCTGGAGGGACTGTCAGATTTTGAGATTCTTCTGGCTCGCAATGAGATCTATGCAAAGCATGGAAGAAAATTCAATAATGAGGAACTGAATGCCTATTTTTCTTCTAAGAGCTGGTACCAGCCGGTGGTAGACGGAAATGATTTTACGGAAGAATATGCTTCCCGGGTATTTAATGAATATGAAATGGGCAACATTGCTTTTATCGCAGAATACGAAAGAAATCACGGAATCAATCAGTTTTAAGAAATTCAAAAAAGGGAAAGGGGAGTGGAACAATGAACAGAGAGAGAAAAAAAGCAGGGTTTACAGATCTGTTCCTTGCATTCTGTATGATGGTATTTCTTATTTCCATGGCGGTTGTGATCACTCTGGAATTTCGTCCCCTGTACTACAGGGATATCAAAAGTCTGAAAATTGAGGAAACATCCGGATATTCTGAGGAGGAGATCCGGGCAAATTATGATGCACTGATCGATTATAATGTTTCTCCTTTTCAGGATAAGCTGATCCTTCCCGGCTTGCCCATGTCTGAGGAGGGAGAGATTCATTTCCGTGAGGTAAAGCAGATCTTTCAGTTTTTTCTGAAATTATTTCTGATCAGCGCAGCGGCGGTATCGGTGGGGGCTGTTGGAAAAACCCGGAAAAAAGAGTTTCGTTACCTTAAGTGGGCGGGAATCATGACGCTGACGGTTCCGGCAATCCTGGCGATCCCGGTCAGTATGCGGTGGGATCAGGTCTTTGTATGGTTTCATGAGATCGTATTTGACAATGACTACTGGCTCTTTGACCCGGTGACAGACCCGGTCATACGGATTCTGCCGGACGAATTTTTCCTGCACTGTGCGTTACTGATCGTATTCATAACGGCGTTTGGCGCAATAGGCTGTCTTATTCTTTGGAAGAAAAAAACAACTGCTTGTAAATGAAATAATAATACTTGACAAATTATATTATACAGCATATAATATCGATTATCAAATAGCAAGGAAGTGATGGGATGGTTTTCAACACAGGAGCAGCGCTTCTGGATGCCATCGTGCTGGCGGTTGTTTCCAGAGAGCCGGAGGGTACTTATGGGTATAAGATCACTCAGGATGTCAGAGAAGCACTGGAAGTATCGGAATCTACGTTGTATCCTGTATTACGGAGGCTGTTAAAGGACGGGTGCCTGCAGGTTTATGATCAGGAGTTTGCCGGACGCAATCGAAGATATTATAAGATTACGGAAAAAGGTCTGGTACAGCTTCATTTATATCAGGGGGAATGGGCCAGATACAGCAGCAGTATCACCCATATTTTACTGTAAAACAGAATGGACTTCGGAGGGAACAATGAATAGACAGGAGTATATGTCTCAACTGGCATATTTACTGCAGGACATGCCGGAAAGTGAAAAAAACGATGTGCTGCAATATTATGAGGACTATTTTGAGGAGGCTGGAGAAGAACAGGAAGAATCGGTGATCCATACGCTGGGAAGTCCTGAACGTCTGGCGGCCATGATCAAAGACGGAATCCGGTCCGGACAGGAAAACAGTCATGGGGAGTATACGGACAGCGGCTATCGGGATGAGAGATTCCGGGAGGATGGAAAAGTGCCGGAAGCATACCGTAAAAGCTGGCGGGAACAGCAAAGATCCGGCCATGTGCTGGAGGATCAAAGAGGCAGGAGAAATAACGGGATCCTGCTGCTGATCCTGCTGCTCGTACTGGTATTCACGGTTGGGCCGCATATACCGGGAATTGTGTTTGTAATCGTAGTGTTCCTGTTTTTGAAATTTCTCAAAGACCGGAGAGAACGCAAAAAAGATGAATAGAAAATCTGGATTTTTGGAGGTAGTGAAAAATGAAAAGACTTTACAAATCAAGAAATGACAAAATGATCTGCGGAGTATGCGGAGGTGTGGCAGATTATTTCAGTGTGGATCCCACATTGATCCGTCTGTTGTTTGTGCTTCTCGGATGTACCGGAAGCGGAATTCTGGCATATATCGTGGCAGCAATTATTATTCCGATGGAGCCATAATATAACCGGTACGATGATTGTAAAAAAAGAACGGCTGAATAAGACTTGAAAAAAAGACCATACTCCTAAGAGAAAGGGGGTATGGTCTTTTATGTCAGGAAAAGAAAAAAAGATCGATCTGGAAAATCTGACACCGGAAGAAAAAATGAAATATGAGATTGCAGAAGAACTGGGACTTTTAGATCGTGTCATGAAGAACGGATGGAAGACGCTGTCAGCAAAAGAAACCGGCAGGATCGGCGGGTTGATGACAAAGCGCAGACGGGAAATGAAGAAGGAAGAAGGGCAGGAAACAGGGCAGGAAACAGGTTTGTCTTAGTATTGTTTCAGATGTGTTTTTGTGGTATAATCACTGCATGAAAAATTTAGTACAGGATCTGAAAACAAATCAATTCAAAAATGTATATCTGCTCTTCGGGGAAGAAGCCTATTTAAAAAACCAGTACCGGAAAAAACTGCAGGATGCTCTGGTTTCACCGGATGATACGGTGAATCTGAATCTTTATGAGGGGAAAAATATTTCTGTGAAGGAACTGATCGATCAGGCGGAAACCATGCCGTTTTTTTCAGAACGAAGACTCCTGGTGGTGGAGGACAGCGGTTTTTTCAAAAATGCTTCTCAGGAACTGGCAGACTATCTGCCCCATGTGCCTGAGACCACCTTTTTCCTTTTTGTAGAGGAAGAAGTGGATAAACGGGGAAAGCTGTTTAAGACAGTGAAGAGCAAAGGAAGAGCGGTGGAATTCACAAGGCAGACCGAGGAAACACTTCAGAGATGGATTCTGGGAACACTGAAGAATGAAGGAAAAAATATTACCCGGGCGACGATGGAGCTTTTCCTGGAAAAAACAGGCACAGATATGAAAAATATCAGTATGGAGCTGGAAAAACTTCTGAGCTACACACTGGGGCGGGAAGTGATCACATCGGAGGATGTGGAGGAAATATGTACGACCCAGACTGTAAATAAGATCTTTGACATGGTCAATGCCATTGCGGAAAAGAATCAGAGCCGGGCACTGGATCTTTATTATGATCTTCTTGCACTGAAAGAACCGCCCATGAGAATTCTCTTTCTGATCACCCGTCAGTTCAACATTCTCCTTCAGGTGAAAGAAATGCGGGGCCATGGCTATGATGCCAATGCCATCGCATCCCGGCTTGGCATTCAGAATTTTATTGTACGGGGGGCTCTTCGCCAGGCAGAAGCCTTTTCTGTGGAACAGATCGGACAGATGGTAGAGCGCTGTATCAATACGGAAGAAGCGGTCAAGACCGGAAATCTGGGTGATAAACTGGCAGTGGAACTGATCATTGTAGAGGGGAGCCGGAAGGAGCAGAACCAGGAACAGATCTTGTAGAAAACAGCGATTCAGGGACACAAAAAAACCAGTGGATGACGGGCCACTGGTTTGCTTATATTATCCGGGTTAGTGATAATAAATTAGATATTGTTAACGATCTTAGCTAAACGGGATACTTTTCTGCTTGCTGTATTTTTGTGATAAACACCCTTTGTAGCCGCTTTGTCGATTACAGATGTTGCATTCAGCAGAGCAGCAGCAGCAGCTTCTTTGTCATTTACAGCAGCAGCAGCTTCAACTTTTTTCACAGCTGTTTTGACACCGGACTTGATCGCTTTATTGCGCTCAGCTTTTGTTCTGTTCACTAAGATACGTTTCTTTGCGGATTTAATGTTAGCCAATTCCCTGACACCTCCAAAATTTTATCAATCAATCATTTCTTTATGCTAAACTCGGACACGGACGTTTTAACATACTCTAATATTTTAGAGCAACAAGTTGTTTCTGTCAATACATAAATCTCAATATTTTGTAAAAAATAAGGAAAAAACGAGAGGCGGAGCGACGATGTTGGGGAATTTTCATGTAAGGACAGATCTTGCACTGGAGGCAAGAGAAAGTTTTGAAGATGACGATGTGGAGATCAGAGGCGTCAGAGTCAGTGAGGAGAAGGATGAAGAGAGGGAGATCTATGTCACGACGGTAAAGATCGAGACGGAAAACGGAGCCAGAGCTATGGGCAAACCGGTTGGAACTTACATTACTCTGGAAGCGCCCAATATGTCCTTTGAGGAGGAAGGATATCACAGGGAGATTTCTGAAAAACTGGCAGGGTATCTGCGGGATTTGCTGGGGAAGGAGAGGGAGTCCGTTCTGGTAGTAGGACTTGGCAACCGGGAAGTGACTCCGGATGCGCTTGGTCCGGATGTGGTTCAGAACTTAAGGATCACAAGACATCTGGCAAAAGAGTATGGGAGCGGCTTTCTGGAAAAAGAAAGCAGGATCATCAGCGCCATTGTGCCTGGAGTCATGGCGCAGACGGGAATGGAGACCCTTGAGATCATAAAGGGGGTAGTATCGGAGACCAATCCGGATGCAGTAGTGGTGATTGATGCTCTGGCGGCCAGAAGCACAAGAAGGCTGAACCGGACGATACAGATCACGGATACCGGAATCAATCCGGGATCTGGTGTGGGAAATCATCGAAGCGGGATCAATGAAGCGGTGCTTGGAATCCCGGTAATCGCAATCGGTGTGCCTACTGTGGTGGATGCCGCAACCATCGTATATGATACCCTTGATCAGCTTGTGGAGCAGCAGGAAAGTCAGCAGGCGTTAAGGGAACAGATCTCTCCGCATCTGAATACCATGTTTGTGACCCCGAAAGATATTGATGAGACGGTGAAGCGGGTAAGTTATACGATCTCAGAGGGGCTGAATCTGGCATTTTCCTGACATGAAGATTTCAGGAAGAAAATTCTGTTTTCCTGCATAGATCAGAAACCATCGGCATACAATGTGCTGAGGTGGACAAGATGAAATGGCTGGATAAAATAGTACAGTGGGTATTACGATGCTGTATGTTCGGACTGGGAGCTTATATTATTCTGCGGGGTGTCACAATCGCAGGAGAGAATGGTGTTTTCCGGAATTCTCCGGTGCTTTCTGCATGGTACAGTAAAATAGAGAACTGGACGGCGGGTACGGTGGTACCCGTCATTTCCTATGTGGAAAATAATTCCGGAGAGGAGAAAGCAATACAGGAGGAACCTGCTTTCACGGAAAATCTGTATCCCCTTGCGGGGTATCTGAACAGTCGGAAGAGAGGCGAACGGGCATTGGAAAGCCAGAGCGAATATGAACTGATCGTCCGGGCGGAAGCTCAGGCAGAAGACAATAAGAATCCCCGAAAAAGTGAAGAAATGCCGGTGCAGACGGATCAGCCGGAAGAGGAGGAAGCGCTGTATGACTTTCATTATCTGCTGTATCATTATTTTTCCATGGATATGACAACGACCATAGACAAGGAGAGGCTGGATGGGAAAAAACTGCTGTCTATGGATATGACGATGGAGAAAAAGGAGGAGCCGCAGATCCTCATTTATCACACCCATTCTCAGGAAGGATTTGCAGATACCGTAGAGGGAGATGACACAACGACCATCGTAGGTGTGGGAGACTATCTTGCGAAGATTCTAAGTGAGGATTATGGTTATCAGGTCATTCATGAGAGAGGGGTATTCGATCTGGTGGACGGCGTATTGGATCGGAATCTGGCCTATGACCTTTCTCTGCAGGCAGTGGAGGAATGGCTTGAAAAGTATCCTTCTATAGAAGTGGTCATTGATCTTCACCGGGATGGTGTGGACGGAACAAAATTTGTCACAGAATACCAGGGAAAACCGGCGGCAAAGCTGATGTATATTGTAGGTATGAGCAGGACAGCAGACAATGTGGATATCTCCTATCTTCCCAATCCATATGTGGAAGAAAATCTTGGATTTGCTCTTCAGATGCAGCTTGCAGCTGGAAAGGTCTGTCCGGATCTGATGAGAAATATTTATCTGATGGCATATCGTTTCAATATGCATGTGAGGCCGAAGACCCTTCTTCTGGAAGCGGGAACCCAGCTTAACACGCTGGAGGAGGAAAAAAACGCCATGGAGGCCTTTGCCGGAGTACTGGATAAAGTCCTTGGAGGGGAGTAGACAAAACAACGGGAAATATGCTAAAATACCTGTCGAAGTATGAAACCGGAGGAAGAATCAGTGGCATCAATCGACCAGAGTAAAATCAGAAATTTTTGTATTATAGCACATATCGATCACGGGAAATCCACCCTGGCAGACCGTATCATTGAGATGACAGGCCTTCTTACCAGCAGGGAGATGCAGGCGCAGGTTCTGGATAATATGGACCTGGAGAGGGAGAGGGGCATTACGATCAAAGCCCAGACCGTGCGAATTGTATATCAGGCGAAAGACGGGGAAGAGTACATCTTTAACCTGATCGACACGCCTGGACACGTAGACTTTAATTATGAGGTTTCCCGCAGTCTGGCAGCCTGTGACGGTGCGATCCTGGTAGTGGATGCGGCACAGGGAATTGAAGCCCAGACCCTTGCCAATGTGTATCTGGCACTGGATCACGATCTGGATGTGATGCCGGTTATTAACAAGATTGACCTGCCAAGTGCAGATCCGGAGCGTGTGATCAATGAAATAGAAGATGTGATCGGTATCGAGGCCCACGATGCACCGCTGATCTCCGCAAAAGTCGGCACCAATGTGGATCAGGTTCTGGAACAGATCGTGGAAAAGATTCCGGCACCGACAGGGGATCCGGATGCACCTCTTCAGGCACTGATCTTTGATTCCGTATACGACTCTTATAAGGGAGTTATTGTATTCTGCCGTCTGAAGGAAGGAAGAGTGCGAAAGGGAACGCCTGTTACCATGATGGCTACCGGAGCAAAGGCTGAAGTGGTAGAAGTCGGGTATTTTGGACCCGGACAGTTTATTCCCTGTGAAGAATTGTCAGCAGGTATGGTTGGATATATTACGGCCAGCCTGAAAAATGTAAAAGACACCAGAGTGGGTGACACGATTACGAATTCGGAAACACCCTGTGCGGCACCTCTTCCGGGCTATAAAAAGGTGAACCCCATGGTGTACTGCGGTATGTATCCGGCAGACGGAGCAAAGTATCCGGATCTTCGGGATGCCCTGGAGAAGCTGCAGTTAAATGATGCGTCTCTTCAGTTTGAACCGGAGACATCTGTGGCTCTTGGCTTTGGATTTCGCTGTGGATTTTTAGGTCTTCTCCATCTGGAAATCATCCAGGAACGTCTGGAGAGAGAATACAATCTGGATCTGGTCACTACGGCACCCAGCGTTATCTACAAGGTTCATAAGACCAATGGAGAGGTGATCGATCTGACCAATCCTACCAACCTTCCGGATCCGTCAGAGATCGAATATATGGAGGAGCCGGTGGTCAGCGCAGAGATCATGGTGACTACAGAATTTATCGGTTCCATTATGCAGCTTTGCGAGGAGAGACGGGGAACTTATCTTGGTATGGAATATATGGAGGAGACAAGAGCACTTCTGAAATATGATCTTCCCCTCAACGAGATCATCTATGATTTCTTTGATGCACTGAAATCAAGGTCCAGGGGATACGCTTCCTTTGATTATGAGATGAAGGGTTATGAAAGGTCAGAACTGGTGAAGCTGGATATCCTGGTGAACCGGGAAGAGGTAGATGCACTTTCCTTTATTGTTCACGCAGAGACTGCCTATGAAAGAGGAAGGAAGATGTGTGAGAAGCTGAAGGAAGAAATTCCAAGGCAGCTTTTTGAGATCCCCATTCAGGCAGCGATCGGAAGCAAGATCATTGCCCGGGAGACTGTAAAGGCTATGAGAAAAGATGTCCTTGCAAAGTGTTATGGAGGCGATATCTCAAGAAAGAAGAAGCTTCTGGAAAAGCAGAAGGAAGGAAAGAAGCGGATGCGTCAGGTCGGAAATGTGGAAATTCCACAGAAAGCCTTTATGAGCGTGCTGAAGCTGGATGACAAATAAATGAAAGGTGAACTGGAACTATACATTCATATACCATTTTGTGTGAAAAAATGTGCATACTGTGATTTCCTGTCCTTTCCGGCCGGGAAGGAACTGCAGGCAGCGTATGTGAAAAGTCTGAAAAAAGAGATCAGAGAGTGGAAAGACAGAGGAGACGGAATCGTGTCCTCTGTTTTTATTGGAGGAGGCACACCATCCATCCTGGAGGGAGAGCAGATCCTGGATATCATGGAAGAAGTAAGAAGGAGATATGTCCTTGCGGATGATGCAGAGATCACCCTGGAGGCAAATCCGGGTACCCTGGAAGAACGGAAACTGCATGCGTATCAGAAGGCCGGAATCAATCGGCTCAGTCTTGGACTGCAGTCTGCCCACAATGAAGAGTTAAGAAGTCTTGGAAGAATCCATACCTGGGAGGAGTTTCTGGACAGTTTTTACAGGGCCAGGGAGACAGGTTTTTGTAATATCAATGTAGATCTGATGTCGGCACTTCCGGGACAGACTTTAAAGAGCTGGGAGGATACGCTGCGGAAGGTGGCAGCATTAGAACCGGAACATATATCAGCCTACAGTCTGATCATAGAGGAAGGGACTCCTTTTTATGACCGTTATGGGGAAGATGCGAAAAAAAGGGAAGCAGGAGGGGAATGCAGATATCTTCCGGGGGAGGAACTGGAACGGAAGATGTATGAACAGACAGGGATCATTCTGTCAGAGTCAGGATATCATCGCTATGAGATCTCCAACTATGCACGTCCCGGAAAGGAGTGCAGGCATAACTGCGGTTACTGGACCAGAAAAGAATACCGGGGATTTGGGCTGGGGGCGGCTTCAATGATCGGCGAGACAAGATTTTCCAATGTGCGGGATCTGAATGCCTATCTGGAATATCCGGGGGTCCATATGGAGGAACAGATACTGACTACGGAAGAGCAGATGGAAGAGACGATGTTTCTGGGACTTCGTCTGCTGTGTGGAGTGAGAAAGCAGACTTTTCTGGAAAAATTCGGTCGTTCCATGGATGATGTGTATGGAACTGTACTGAAAAAGATGAAAGTGCAGGGGCTCATGGAAGAAAATGAAGAAAAAGTCTGGCTTACAGGGAGAGGAATCGATCTTGGAAATTATGTGTTTTCTCATTTTTTACTGGGATGAATTTGGAAGTGTTTTACAAAAATATTAAAAAAATATTGAAACATGTTGCAAAAAAAGAGCTCGTGGTGTATACTTTAAAGGAAATATTTAATGAATCGTTAACAAGATGTGGATGAACATGGTCGAAAAGACACTATATCTGGAAATAAGGAGAAGTTATGAAGAAGAAACACCGATTATTATTACTGTTTTGCATGATGGTGATAGTGCTGGCATTGCCTCTTCAGGTGCAGGCAGCAAAATCCAAGATTACTCTTTCAGGTGCGACCAAGCCGACAACGATCAAGCAGGGAGCTTTCTTTAATATGAAGGGGACTATCAAGTCGACTTACAAGCTGAAAGAGATCCGCTGCACACTGTATATGTCCAACGGAAAGACCTGTCTGCAGAGATTTGTCACTTATCCGAATTCCTACACCTATGATCTGAGAAGAGCAGATCCGTATCTTTACTTTGACAGACTTACTCCCGGGACGTATTATTACCGGGTACTTTGTTACGACACCAAGAACTATAAAAAGCGTGTCATCAGTAAGAAGTTTACTGTTGTGGGAAACGGAAAGATCAAGATCGTGAATCCAAAACCAAGCGGAAACCTTACCATCAATGAAGGAAAGAGTTATGCAATCGGTGGAAACATCACATCCACTTATACGCTGGGAAGCGTGAGAGCAAGGATTCTGGACAGTTCCAACAAAGCAGTATATTCAAAAACAGTCAATCCGAAAAAGAAGACTTATTCTCTGACGAACAGTACGCTGGATGTGGCAATGCTTTTTGACAAGTTAAGTGCCGGCACTTATAAGTTTGAAGTGACTGCCGTCGATACAAAAGGAACCAGTGTCCGGCTGATCTACAGGACCATTACGGTAAAGGCCTCCGGTACAACTTCGGGAACAAATCCCGGATCCACCGGCGGAAGCACCACGAACACCGGAAATTATCTGAATACGAGCGGAACAGTGACGATGCCTTCCGGTTATGTGAAGCGTACCGCAAGACCGGCAGCAGACAATAAGTATTATTATGATAAGAGCTACAATATTTATTACGGATATAACAGTCTGGCACCTACCGGAAAGAAAATGGCCGATGACAAGAATTATGTAGTTGGAAACTGTACATGGTATGCCTGCGGACGTGCCATGGAGATCGTGGCTCAGGCCGGCGGAGATATCAATAAGGTAAAGGCCATCTTTGGTCCGGATCCGGTTGGAATCTTTAACATGAATGTGGCAAAGGGAATGTTTAAGTACGGAAGCACGCCAAAGATTGGTGCTCTTGCAGTATTCAATTATGGAAACGGCGGAGAGGCCCATATTGCAGTAGTGGAAGATATTGTGAATGGGGTACCGTATGTTTCTGAATCGGGATATGCACTCAGTACCACGAAACCGACAGCGGCTACCATTATTTTTAAGTACCAGAGTATTTATAACTGGGCGGGTGGAAGAAGCCTGAAGGGATACATTTATTTACGATAACAGAAAAGTGCAAAGAAGAACGACTGCTGCACAACGCCATATGGTGATGATGTGCAGCAGTTTTGATTCTGTAAAAAATGCAGCCTCATATATCTGAGACCGCATTTTTGTATTTTACATATTTTCATTAAGCAAGGCTGTCTACCACAAACTGATGGATCTTCCGATAGGTTGCATCTGAGTAATGGAGACCGTCCACCGTCTCAAATCCATTTTCTTTCAGATAAGTGTAGCAGTCCAGATAGCGATCCGGGAAGGAACTTTTCATGGTTGCGTTAAACAGTTCGATCATTTCGTTGGTCGTGTTAAAATCGGCATCGTCATCCAGAGGGTTAACGGATAATACATAGAAACTGCTGCTGGGGTAATCAGAAATCAGTTTCCTGTATAGGTCAATATAGACATTGATGTTTTCCGGATCATTGACACCCAGATTCAAAATGACCGTCCTGGACGGATCGCTTCCCAGGTAGTCAGCCAAAGCCAGTACACCGTCACCGGAGAACCAGCTGTAGCCTTCGCCTTCCGCACCAAGGTAGGTGCAGGTATCGCCTACGGCATCTTTCATACCAAGGGTTCTGGAATCACCTACAAACAGAAAAGCATGTTCCTTCACAGCGGCAGCTGTTGTCTGCTCAGTGGAAACTTCTGCTGTATTCACGGGAACAGAAGCCTCAGGGCTGTCCAGGTGAAGAAAATCAAAAATCTCTTCCATAGGAAGGATGGTGCCAATCTGCTGTTTTACAGGATTGGAATCATCTGCCGCATAATAGGTCATAAATCCGGTCAGACCCAGCAGAAAGACGATCGCCAGAACAGCAAAAAGAATGGTAAGATAATTTCGTATCTTCATTGCGCTATCCTTTCGTAATATTGAATTTTAAATAAAGTTTACCATATTTATGAAAAATGTCAAATAAAACCATTCCGCCGGGTTCGACAAAAGAAGCAAAAAAATGAAAAAAGCTATTGACATTTGGAAGAGTGAGTGATATCTTTGATTCATAGATGTTAGCACTCTATTAAGTTGAGTGCTAACAGCTAAATAAGAAGGAGGAATCAGGATGCGGTTAGATGATAGAAAATGGAAAATCTTCAATGCCATCATTAAGACTTATCTGGAAACAGGAGAACCGGTTGGGTCCAGAACCATTTCGAAATACGCAGACCTGAATCTGAGTTCGGCAACGATTCGAAACGAAATGGCAGATCTGGAAGAGATGGGGCTGATCATACAGCCGCATACTTCGGCAGGAAGAATCCCTTCGGATAAAGGGTATCGACTGTATGTAGACAAATTGATGGAGAAGAAAGAACAGGAAGTAAAAGAGATGCAGGAAATGCTGATCCAGAAGCAGGACAGAATGGAAAGCATTCTTAAGCAGGTGGTAAAAGTATTAGCCAACAATACGAATTATGCCACGCTGATCTCTTCTCCGAAATATCATAGGACGAAGCTGAAATTCATTCAGCTTTCCATGATCAGTGAGGAACAGCTGCTTGCTGTGGTGGTGACCGAAGGAAATATCGTTAAAAATAAAATGCTTCATTTCCGTCACGGTCTGGATAATGAGATACTGCTGAAACTGAATATACTGCTGAACACCAGCCTGAATGGCCTTGCGATGGAGGAAATCAATCTTTCCCTGATCTCCAGACTGAAGGAGCAGGCGGGAATTCACAGTGAGGTAGTCAACCGTGTACTGGATGCGGTGGCCGAAGCCATTCAGATGGATGAGGAACTGGAGATCTATACCAGCGGGGCAACGAATATTTTTAAATATCCGGAACTGAGTGACAGCAGCAGAGCCAGTGAGCTGATCAGTGCATTCGAAGAAAAGAAAGAGCTGGTGAATCTGATCAATGAGACCAGTGCAGAAGAAGCCGGTACCGGAATCCAGGTGTATATCGGAAATGAGACCCCGATTCAGACCATGAGAGACTGCAGCGTAGTGACTGCGACTTATGAATTGGGATCCGGAATGCAGGGAACAATAGGAATCATTGGACCAAAGCGTATGGATTATGAGAAAGTGGTGGACACTCTGAAGACCTTAAAAGCACAGCTTGATGTGGTATTTGATAAAAAAGAAGAGTAGCCGTTAGAAAGGTGGGATTTTAGTGGCAGAAGAAAGCATGGAGAAGAACATGGAAGAAACTGCAGACTATACAGCAGAAGAACAGACAGATGAGGCTGTGGAAGCTGCAGAACAGACAGAAGCACAGACAGAGGCGGATCCGCAGGAAACAGAAGAGCCGAAGGCAGAAGATGAGAAGGGAAAGCCGGATAAGAAGGATGCCCAGATCGAAGAACTGACAGACCGGGTAAAACGCCAGATGGCAGAGTTTGAAAATTTCCGCAAACGTTCTGAAAAAGAAAAAGCAGGAATGTTTGAAATGGGAGCAAAGAGTGTGATCGAACAGCTCCTTCCCGTGGTAGATAATTTCGAACGGGGACTGGCAGGTCTTTCAGAAGAGGCAAAGAAAGATCCCTTTGCAGAAGGGGTGGAAAAAATTTACAGACAGCTGGAAGAAATACTGACAAAGCTGGATGTCAAACCCATTGAAGCAGTGGGAGCCCCATTTGATCCGGAACTTCATAATGCAGTAATGCATGTGGAAGATGAAGAAGCAGAAGAAAATGTGATCGTAGAAGAGTTCTTAAAGGGCTATACCTATAAAGACCAGGTGGTACGACACAGTATGGTAAAGGTTGCTAACTGACAACAGTTTTTATAAATCAAAATTCTATAAATGACAGGAGGAGTTTATTATGAGTAAGATTATTGGTATTGACTTGGGTACAACAAACAGTTGTGTAGCAGTTATGGAAGGTGGAAAACCAACCGTAGTTACCAACACAGAGGGAGCAAGAACCACACCGTCTGTTGTGGCATTTTCAAAGACAGGAGAGAGACTGGTAGGTGAGCCGGCAAAACGTCAGGCAGTTACCAATGCAGATAAGACGATCTCTTCCATCAAGAGACATATGGGAACAGATTACAAGGTAGGCATTGACGGAAAGAATTATACACCGCAGGAAATTTCAGCAATGATTCTGCAGAAGCTGAAAGCAGACGCAGAGAACTATCTGGGAGAAAAAGTAACAGAAGCAGTCATTACCGTACCGGCATATTTCAACGATGCACAGCGTCAGGCAACCAAGGATGCCGGCAAGATAGCAGGCCTGGAAGTAAAACGTATCATCAACGAGCCGACTGCTGCAGCACTGGCTTACGGTCTGGATAACGAAAAAGAGCAGAAGATCATGGTATATGACCTGGGCGGCGGTACCTTTGATGTATCTATCATCGAGATCGGTGACGGTGTCATTGAGGTTCTGGCAACCAATGGTGATAACAGACTGGGCGGAGATGACTTCGACCAGAAGATCACAGACTACATGATCGCAGAATTCAAGAAAGCAGAGGGCGTGGATCTGTCTGTTGATAAGATGGCTCTTCAGAGACTGAAGGAAGCTGCAGAGAAAGCAAAGAAAGAACTGTCTTCCGCAACCACTACCAACATTAACCTTCCGTTTATCACAGCAACTGCTGAAGGACCGAAGCATTTTGATATGACTCTTACAAGAGCAAAATTTGATGAGTTGACCCATGAACTGGTAGAAAGAACTACGATTCCGGTACAGAACGCTCTGAAGGATGCAGGCATTACCGCATCTGAACTGGGTAAAGTCCTTCTGGTCGGAGGTTCTACACGTATCCCGGCCGTACAGGATAAGGTAAGAGCACTGACAGGTCAGGAAGCAAGCAAGACTCTGAACCCGGATGAATGTGTGGCAATCGGTGCTGCGATCCAGGGCGGTAAGCTGGCAGGAGATGCAGGCGCAGGTGATATCCTGCTTCTGGATGTTACTCCGCTGTCACTGTCCATCGAGACCATGGGTGGTGTGGCTACCAGACTGATCGAGAGAAATACGACGATCCCGACAAAGAAGAGCCAGATCTTCTCTACCGCAGCAGATAACCAGACAGCAGTTGATATCCATGTAGTACAGGGCGAAAGACAGTTTGCGAAAGATAACAAGTCTCTTGGCCAGTTCAGACTGGACGGTATCCCGCCTGCAAGACGCGGTGTTCCGCAGATCGAGGTTACTTTTGATATTGATGCCAACGGTATCGTAAATGTATCCGCAAAAGACCTGGGAACAGGAAAAGAGCAGCATATTACCATTACTTCCGGATCCAATATGTCCGACAGTGACATTGAAAAGGCAGTAAGGGAAGCTGCTGAGTACGAAGCACAGGATAAGAAGAGAAAAGAAGCCATCGATACAAGAAATGATGCAGACGCTATGGTATTCCAGACTGAGAAGGCAATGGAAGAAGTGGGTGATAAGATCGATGCAAATGATAAGACAGCAGTGCAGGCTGATCTGAATGCACTGAAGGAACTGATTGAAAAATCCAATCCGGAAGATATGACTGAAGCTCAGGTTGCTGAGATCAAGGCAGCAAAAGAGAAACTGATGGAAAGTGCTCAGAAGCTGTTTGCAAAGGTTTATGAGCAGGCTCAGGCAGCACAGGGAGCAGCCGGTGCAGGTCCTGATATGGGCGGTGCGGCGCAGGATGCCAATTATTCACAGCCGGATGATGATGTCATCGATGCTGACTACAAAGAAGTATAAAAGGTGAAGAAAAACACCGGAAAACCAGAAATAAGGTCCCTGGGGACGGAGGAGTAAATCCCCCGTCCTTTGGGGCGTTAAGGAGAGGAATATGGCAGAGACAAAGAGAGATTATTACGAAGTCCTTGGTGTGGATAAAAACGCAGATGAGGCAACGCTGAAAAAGGCGTACCGGCAGCTTGCCAAAAAATATCATCCGGATATGAATCCGGGAGACGCAGAAGCGGAGAAAAAGTTTAAGGAGGCTTCTGAGGCTTACGCAATTCTTTCGGATCCGGATAAACGACGTCAGTATGATCAGTTTGGCCATGCCGCATTTGAGCAGGGAGGCGGCGGAGCAGGCGGATTCGGCGGCTTTGATTTTAACGGCGCTGATATGGGAGATATCTTTGGGGATATCTTCGGAGATCTGTTTGGCGGCGGAGCCAGAAGAAGAGGGGGCAATGGACCGGTAAGAGGTGCCCACCTGAGGGCATCTGTCAGAATTACATTCCAGGAAGCTGTGTTCGGATGCGAAAAAGAACTGGAACTTAGCTTAAAGGATGAATGTACTTCCTGTCACGGTACCGGAGCAAAACCGGGAACCAGTCCGGAGACCTGTCCGAAGTGTGGAGGCAAGGGCCAGGTAGTGATGACCCAGCAGTCTCTGTTTGGTATGGTACAGAATGTGACGACCTGTCCCCAGTGCGGAGGAACCGGAAAGATCATCAAAGAAAAATGTACATCCTGCGGCGGAAGCGGCTATACCTCAAGCAGGAAGAAGATTAAAGTTACGATTCCGGCAGGTATTGATAACGGACAGAGTGTGCGCATTGCAGGAAAAGGAGAACCGGGAAGGAACGGCGGTCCCAGAGGCGATCTGCTTGTGGAAGTGGTTGTGCAGAGACATCCCATCTTCCAGAGACAGGATATGAATATTTTCTCTACCGCACCGATTACGTTTGCTCAGGCAGCCCTGGGCGGGGACGTAAAGATCAGTACGATTGATGGAGATGTGCTTTATAATGTGAAGCCGGGCACCCAGACAGATACCAAGATCCGTCTGAAAGGCAAGGGAGTGCCCTCTCTGAGAAATAAGGAGATCAGAGGAGACCAGTATGTCACTCTGGTGGTACAGGTGCCGACGAAGCTGAGTAATGAAGCGAAGGAAGCATTGAAAGCATTTGATGCGGCCACAGACCGTTCTCTTGGCACTGAGGCTGAGACAAAGGGAACGCAGGAGAAGCCGAAGAAGAAGGGATTTATGGATAAACTGAAGGAGACATTTGAGGACTGATCGTATGAAATGGAATAAATTTACCTTAAAAACTCTTGCTGAGGCAGAGGATATTGTAATTTCCACACTGGCAGAGGCCGGTGTGGAAGGTGTGGAGATCGAGGACAAGATTCCTCTGACGGAATCAGACAAGCAGCAGATGTTTGTGGACATTCTTCCGGAAGGTCCGGCAGATGACGGAATTGCGTATTTAAGCTTTTATGTGGAAGAAGGGCAGGATTCCAAAGAGCTGCTGGATCGTGTGAAAGAAGCACTGGAAGAACTTCGGATGTTCATGGATATCGGGGAATGTACGATCACAGAGAGCCAGACAGAGGATAAGGACTGGATCAATAACTGGAAACAGTATTTCCATCAGTTTTATGTAGATGATATTTTGATCATCCCTTCCTGGGAGGAAGTAAAAGAAGAGGACAAAGACCGGATGATCATCCATATCGATCCGGGGACAGCCTTTGGTACGGGAATGCATGAGACGACGCAGCTTTGTATGCGTCAGCTGAAAAAATATGTAACGGAAGATACCGATCTTCTGGATGTGGGAACAGGAAGCGGAATCCTTTCTATAGCGGCTTTGAAGCTGGGTGCGAAACATGCAGTGGGAACAGATCTTGACCCTTGTGCCATTTCTGCCACAAAAGAAAATCTGGAGGCGAATGATATCCCGGAAGGATCCATGGATGTACTGATCGGAAATATCATTGACGATCCGGAAGTTCAGGATCGGGTTGGATACGGGAAATATGATATCGTAGCTGCCAATATTCTGGCAGATGTACTGGTTCCACTTACTCCTGTCATTTGTCATCAGATGAAAAAAGGAGGCATCTATATCACCTCCGGAATTATCGATGAGAAAGAAGAGACCGTGGTGGAAGCTGTGAAGGCAGCAGGACTGGAAGTACTGGAGATCACTCATCAGGGTGAGTGGGTGTCGGTGACAGCCAGAAAGAATGACTGAGGTGTGTGATGTATCATTTTTTTGTGGAGCCTTCCCAGATAGAAGAAAAGGAAATCCGGATAACCGGCAGTGATGTGAACCATATCAGAAATGTGCTTCGCATGAAGCCTGGAGAGCAGATATGTGTCAGCAGCGGAAGAGAGAATAAAGAGTACTTCTGTGAGATCAGCAGTATCTCTCAGGACGAAGTATGGGCCTCTGTACTGGAAATCTGGAAAAGTGAACGGGAACTGGAGAGCAGGATCGTTTTGTTTCAGGGACTTCCAAAAAGCGATAAGATGGAACTGATCATTCAGAAGGCGGTGGAACTGGGGGTATCTGAGATTGTGCCTGTGTCCACCGCACGTACCGTGGTAAAACTGGACATGAAAAAGGAACAGTCCAGACTGAAACGCTGGAACGGAATATCTGAGAGTGCGGCAAAGCAGTCAGGCAGACTGATCATTCCCAGGGTGACGCCGGTCATGAGTTTTCAGGAGGCACTTGCTTGTGCGGCAGAACTGGATATAAAACTGATTCCCTATGAGCTGGCAGAGGGAATGGAGAAGACCAGATCTCTGATGGAAAAGATCATTCCTGGGCAGTCTGTTGGGATTTTCATCGGACCGGAAGGCGGGTTTGAAGAGAAAGAAATCGAAAAAGCCATGAAATTCGGAGTCGAACCGGTCACTCTCGGGAGAAGAATTTTGCGAACTGAGACCGCAGGGCTTGTCACGCTGGCAATGTTAGTGTATAATCTGGAAAGATAGTGGTATTTGAAATCCCGCTCGTCAGCGGGATTTTTTATGATATTGCTGAAGCAGCCGCACTCGGCGCGAGAATGTGCCAAGGCACATTCTTTTTATGATACAGGAGAAATAAGCATGGAAGCATATTTGGATAATTCAGCCACTACCAGATGTCTTGAGAGTGTGAAAGAGATTGTGGTAAAAACGATGATGGAGGATTTCGGAAATCCGTCTTCCAGACATCAAAAAGGTGTTGAGGCAGAGCGGTATCTGAGAGCTGCAAGAGAAAAGATCGCCGCAACTTTGAAAGTAAATGAAAAAGAGATCTATTTTACGTCAGGAGGAACAGAGTCCAATAACTGGGCACTGATGGGGGCTGCTCTTGCCAACAGACGATCGGGGAATCATATCATTACTACGTCAGTGGAGCATGCAGCGGTTCTTCAGCCGGTACATTTTCTGGAAGAAATGGGATTTCGGGTAACTTATCTTCCGGTTAATGAATATGGGGAGATCAGCCTTGACGATCTTCGTAAGGCGCTCTGTGAAGAAACCATACTGGTGTCAATGATGTATGTCAATAATGAGCTGGGTACGGTGGAACCGGTGGAGGAGGCAGCCAGGATCATAAAAGAAAAGAATCCGGGTACACTGTTTCATGTGGATGCCATTCAGGCTTACGGAAAATTCCGGATACGTCCGAAAAAGATGGGAATTGATCTGATGTCTGTCAGTGGACATAAGATTCATGGACCGAAAGGAATCGGCTTTCTTTATGTGAATGAAAAAGCGAAGATCCGACCGTTGATCCTGGGCGGAGGACAGCAAAAGGGAATGCGTTCCGGAACGGATAACGTACCCGGGGCAGCGGGGCTTGGAGTGGCAGCGGAAGAAGCTTACAGAGATTTTGAGAAAAAAATCGATCACCTGAAAAGAATCAAGGAACGATTCATACAGGGAGTGACGGCAATAGAAGGAACCGAACTTCAGGGACAGAACAGAAAAGAAGGCCAGGGAGAACTCCTGGGCGCACCCCAGATCGTAAGTGTCAGTTTCCGTGGGGTAAGAAGCGAGGTGCTCCTGCATGCCCTGGAAGAAAGGCAGGTCTATATTTCTTCCGGATCCGCCTGTTCATCCAATAAAAAGCTTCCGGTAAGCTCTGTGCTTCGGGAGATTCATGTGGAGAAGGATCTGCTGGAATCGACCGTGCGGTTCAGCTTTTCCAGCCAGACTTCAGAGGAAGAAATCGATTACTGCCTGGAACAGTTAAGAGAGATCGTTCCGGTATTGAGAAAATATATGCGTCATTGATGAGGGAGGAAGAAGATGTTTAAAACATTTCTGATCAAATATGGGGAGATCGGTATTAAAGGGAAGAACCGGTATCTCTTTGAAGATGCACTGGTGAAACAGATTCGTCATGCATTAAAAAGAGTGGAAGGGGAATTTGAGGTCCGTAAGGAACAGGGCAGGATCTATGTGGATTGTCTCGGGGCATATGATTTTGACGAAGTGGTTGAGTCACTGCAGCGGGTTTTTGGTATTGTGGGAATCTGTCCGGTAGTGGTTGCAGAGGATGAAGGGTTTGAAAAGCTTTCGGAGACAGTTACAGACTATCTTGGCAAGGCATATCCGGATCAGGAACTGACGTTTAAGGTGGATGCCAGAAGGGCCAGAAAAAATTATCCCCGCACCTCCATGGAGATCAATGCAGATCTGGGAGAGAAAATCCTGGATGCCTTTCCGAAGATGAAGGTGGATGTGCATAAGCCGGATATTCTGCTCAGTGTGGAGATCAGGGAAAAAATCTATATTTATTCCAGAATCATTCCGGGAGCAGGCGGAATGCCGGTGGGAACCAACGGAAAAGCGATGCTTTTACTGTCCGGCGGAATCGACAGTCCGGTGGCTGGCTACATGATCGCAAAGAGAGGTGTGAAGATCGATGCGGTCTATTTCCATGCGCCGCCCTATACCAGTGAGCGGGCGAAGCAGAAAGTGGTGGATCTGGCAAGAATCGTCTCCCGATATTCCGGTCCGATCAATCTTCACGTGGTCAATTTTACAGATATCCAGCTTTATATTTATGAACAATGCCCGCATGAAGAACTGACGATCATTATGCGCCGATATATGATGCGGATCGCAGAGCATTTTGCAAAAGAGACAGGAAGTCTGGGACTGATCACAGGGGAGAGCATCGGACAGGTGGCAAGTCAGACGATGCAGAGCCTGGCTGCTACCAACGAAGTATGTACCATGCCGGTCTACAGACCGCTGATCGGATTTGACAAGCAGGAGATCGTGGATGTATCCCTGAAGATCGATGCTTATGAAACATCGATTCTGCCTTATGAAGACTGCTGTACGATCTTTGTGGCAAAACATCCGGTCACAAAACCGAATCTGAATGTGATCAGAAGGTCAGAGACAAAGCTTGAGGAAAAGATTGATGAGTTGGTAAAAACAGCCATTGAGACTACTGAAACTATCTGGGTAGAATAAAAAATGAGAGCAGATCCTGAAAAGATCTGCTCTCACAGTATAGACTTGATTAAGCAATCAGATATGGTTTTAATACTTCCAGTACGGTATCGATCTCATCTTCCGCATGAATATTTAATTCAATGGGTTTGGAAAGATCAAGACTGAAAATTCCCATAATGGATTTTGCGTCGATCACATATCTGCCGGATACAAGATCAAAATCATAATCAAACTTTGTAATATCATTTACAAAAGATTTTACTTTGTCGATGGAATTTAATGAAATCTGTACTGTCTTCATACCTAGCCTCCAAATTGTGAAATTAAAATATATGTTATTACTAAAATCATATTACAGTCTCTGCCTATAAAAGTCAAGACCAAACATGAAATGGAAAAAGTGAGGAAATAAGCATGAGAAAAGCGGCACTTCATAATCTGGGCTGCAAGGTAAATGCCTATGAAACAGAGGCAATGCAGCAGATACTGGAAGAAAACGGATATGAGATCGTTCCCTTCGATGTGGGAGCGGATGTTTATATTATCAATACCTGTACGGTTACGAACATTGCAGACCGGAAGTCCCGCCAGATGCTGCACAAAGCGAAAAAAATGAATCCGGATGCGGTGGTGGTGGCTGCCGGCTGTTATGTGCAGGCTGCCGGAGAGGAATTGAAGCTGGATCCGGCGGTGGACCTCATTATCGGGAATAACAGGAAGCAGGATCTGGCTGAGATCCTTGAGGAATATATTTGTTCCCATGAGGCAGAACCAAAACTTTCCGCAGAGGAAGAGGCGGAAAACAAATGTCATATTCTCGACATCAATCACACGAAAGAATATGAAAATCTGAATATCGACCGGACGGCAGAACATACCCGTGCTTATATTAAAGTGCAGGACGGATGCAATCAGTTCTGCAGTTATTGTATCATTCCCTATGCGAGAGGGAGAGTGCGAAGCAGAAGGCCGGAAGATATCCGCCATGAGGTTCGGGCGCTGGCGGATGCCGGATATCAGGAGGTAGTGCTTACGGGGATCCATCTGAGTTCCTACGGAGTGGATTTTGAGGAGATGACAGGACTTTTGGAACTGATTGAGATGGTTCATGAGATCGAGGGAATCCGGCGGATCCGTCTTGGATCCCTGGAACCAAGGATCATTACGGATACATTTGCCCAAAGAATCTCGGAACTTCCGAAGATCTGCCCTCATTTTCATCTGTCTTTGCAAAGTGGCTGCAATGAGACGCTGAAACGGATGAACCGCAGGTATTCGGCGGAGGAGTACTATGAAAAATGTGTGCTTCTTCGGAAGTATTTTGAGGATCCTGCGCTGACCACGGATGTGATTGTGGGATTTCCCGGAGAGACAGAAGAGGAATTTGAAACGACGAAAGCTTTTCTTGAGAAAGTTGCCTTTTTTGAGACTCATATTTTTAAATATTCCAGAAGAAAAGGAACCAGAGCTGCGTCCATGGAAGATCAGGTTCCCGAAGAGATCAAGTCTTTGAGAAGTCACGAGCTTCTGAAGTTGAATGAAAAGAACAGGGAAGCCTATATCCGCCGCATGATCGGAAAAAAAGCGGAAGTACTGTTTGAGGAAGAAGCTGAGAAAAACGGGGTACCCTGTTTTACCGGCCATACGAAGGAATATGTCAGAGTCTGCATCCCGTCAGGCGGGGAAGACCGGTCCAATAAAATTTATGATTGTATTTTAGAGGAGTCTGATGTACAATATATATAATGCCGAGAAAATTGCTTTATAAGGACGTGATGAAAAATGGGAAAAATCAGTAATACGCAATATTTTAGATTTAATCTGGATAATGAAGTGAGCGTGAAGGATATTCTGGATGCGGTGTATGTCGCAATGGAAGAGAAGGGATATAATCCGGTGAACCAGATCGTCGGCTATATTATGTCCGGTGATCCCACTTATATTACCAGCCACAAAGGAGCGAGAAGCCTGATCATGAAGGTGGAGCGTGACGAACTGGTGGAGGAATTATTAAAGGAATACATTAAGAACAGGTCATGACAGAACAGAGAAGAGACAGAATATTGGGCCTGGATTTTGGCTCTAAGACCGTCGGAGTAGCAGTCAGTGACGGTCTTGGAATCACTGCCCAGGGAGTGGAGATCATCAGAAGAACGTCCGAGAATAAGCTGCGTCAGACATGCGCAAGAATTGAAGCATTGATCGAGGAGTACCAGGTTGGGAAGATCGTCCTTGGTTTTCCGAAAAATATGAACAATACCATAGGAGACAGAGCGGAGAAGTCTCTTGCATTTAAGGAGATGCTGGAGCGCAGAACCGGTCTGGAGGTTGTGATGTGGGATGAGCGCCTGACCACGGTGGAGGCGAATCGTACATTGATGGAAAGCCGTGTAAGAAGAGAGAACCGTAAAGATTATGTGGACAAACTTGCTGCGGTTTATATCCTTCAGGGGTATCTGGATTATCTGTCTATGAAAGGGTAGAAAATGGAAAAGATCAGATTTGAACTGGCAGATTCCGAGGAATCTGTAGATTTTTTTGTGCTTGAACAAACGAGAATCAATGGAACAAATTATATACTGGTCACCGATTCGGAGGAGGAAGACGGGGAAGCCCTGATCTTAAAAGATCTGTCCGAAGACGGGGAACAGGAAGCTTTTTATGAGATCGTAGAAGATGATGAAGAGTTAGAGGCCATATCGAAGATCTTCAGCCAGATGCTGGAAGATGTCGATCTGGCGTTCTAAACAGAAAGGAGATTTTTTTGAAAAACATTAACAATTCCAAATTGAAGATCATTCCGCTGGGTGGACTGGAACAGATCGGAATGAATATAACTGCCTTCGAATTCGAAGACAGTATTGTTGTGGTGGACTGCGGGCTGTCATTTCCGGAAGATGATATGCTGGGAATCGACCTTGTGATTCCTGATGTCACATATCTGAAAGAGAATATCGACAAAGTGAAAGGGTTTGTAATCACCCACGGGCATGAGGATCATATCGGCGCTCTTCCTTATATTATCAAGGATATCAATGTGCCGATCTATGCTACCAAGCTGACGATCGGTATCATCGAAAGCAAGTTTAAGGAACATAACCTGTTAAAGACCACCAAGAGAAAAGTGGTGAAGCATGGACAGTCGATCAATCTGGGTTCTTTCAGAATCGAATTTATCAAGACGAATCACAGTATTGCCGATGCGTCTGCCCTTGCCATTTATTCTCCGGCCGGAATCGTGGTTCATACAGGAGATTTTAAGGTAGATTATACTCCGGTATTCGGCGATGCCATTGATCTTCAGCGTTTTGCGGAGATCGGGAAAAAGGGTGTGCTGGCTCTGATGTGCGACAGCACCAATGCACTTCGCACCGGATTTACCATGTCGGAAAAAACGGTAGGAAAGACCTTTGACAATATTTTTGCAGAGCACCGTAACACCAGGATCATCATTGCGACCTTTGCATCCAATGTGGACCGTGTGCAGCAGATCATTAACTCTGCATATAAATATGGAAGAAAAGTAGTTGTGGAAGGAAGAAGTATGGTAAATATCATTACCACCGCTTCTGAACTGGGATATCTGAATATTCCGGATTCCACTCTGATCGATATCGAACAGATGAAAAATTATCCGGATGAACAGATGGTGCTGATCACCACAGGAAGTCAGGGAGAGTCCATGGCTGCCCTGTCAAGAATGGCTTCGGATATGCACAGAAAAGTGACGATCAAACCAAATGATACGGTCATTTTCAGTTCCAATCCGATTCCCGGGAATGAAAAGGCTGTTTCCAGGGTGATCAATGAATTGTCTGCCAAAGGTGCAGATGTGATCTTCCAGGATGTTCATGTATCCGGCCATGCCTGCCAGGAAGAGATCAAGCTGATCTATTCGCTGGTACATCCTCAGTACGCCATTCCGGTACATGGAGAATATCGTCATCTGAAAGCACAGGCCGGAATAGCAGAGAGCCTGGGAATTCCCAAAGATAAGATCTTTATCCTGAGTTCCGGGGATGTACTGGAACTGGATGAGGAACAGGCAAAAGTCAGCGGAAAAGTGCAGACGGGTGCGATCCTTGTGGATGGTCTCGGGGTTGGAGATGTAGGCAACATCGTTCTGCGTGATCGTCAGCATCTGGCAGAAGACGGTATCATGATCGTTGTTCTGACACTGGAAAAATACAGCAATCAGCTTCTTTCCGGTCCGGATATCGTTTCCAGAGGTTTTGTGTATGTCAGGGAGTCGGAAGATCTGATGGAAGAATCCAGACAGGTCGTGCTGGATGCCCTTGATTACTGCAGTACCAGACATATTACGGACTGGGGGAAAATTAAAAATACGATCAAGGAAGATCTGAACAGTTTTATCTGGAAGCGGACAAAGAGAAACCCGATGATCTTACCGATTATCATGGAGGTCTGAATCCCCAAGACAGGAAGGTTAGAAGATGAGAGACAACGTGGAGATTTATACGACTTCCCTGATCCATGCCATTCTTGACAGCAGGGAATATCGGGAATTTGGAGCAGTGAAGCGTAAGCTGGCTGGAAATGCACAGCTTAAGGAGCAGATTAACGCATACAGAAGGGAAAACTATCGTCTGCAGAAGGAGACAGAGAGTGAGAAGCTGTTTCAGGTAATGGAGGAATTTCAGAAAAACCATGCGGAATTTCTGAAAGATCCTCTTGTCTCGGAATATCTGAAATGTGAGCTTGCAATGTGCAGGATGCTGCAGAAGATCTGGATGATGGTGGTGGATTCTGTGGATCTGGAACTGGAGGATGTGGCAAAAGATATCCGCTGCTGAGGTGGTAAGAACGAATGAAGAGAGTCATTGGTAGTATTCTGATGTTTATGCTGAAAGCCTGTGTGACGGTGTTCCTGATCTTCTGCCTGTACCGGTTCGGACAATATGCCTATGATTTCGGATATCAGCTCTATGCAAATCAGGGAGTGGATGCACCGCCCGGAAGAGATGTGGCGGTGGTGATCTCAGAAGGGGAGTCGGTATCAGAGGTGGCTGATATGCTGGAGCGTCAGAGACTGATCAAGAATGAGATGGTATTTCGGATCCAGGAGCGGTTGTCAAAATACTGCGGACAGATTCAGCCGGGAAATTATGTACTGAATACTTCCCAGACCGGAGAGGAAATGCTGGCTGTATTGAGCGGGCATGAAGAAGATCTGGAAGAGAAGAAGGAACAGCAATGATAGTGGATGAGCGAATGGTAACCTATATAAATTCTCTGGATGAGGGAAACGGAGCGTTCCTGGATCAACTGGAGCAGGAGGCAAAGCGGGAACGTGTACCTATCATCAGAAGAGAAATGCAGAGCTTTTTAAAAGTACTTCTGAAGCTGAAAAATCCGGGCCGAATCCTGGAAGTGGGAACGGCCGTGGGTTTTTCTGCACTTCTGATGTGTGAGAATACACCGGAGGAGACAACGGTTACCACCATTGAAAAATATGAAAAGAGGATTCCTGTAGCAAAAGAGAATTTCAGGAAAGCGGGAATGGAGCATCGAATCACTTTGATAGAAGGAGATGCCATGGACGTTTTGAAAAACCTGGAAGGCTCTTTTGATTTTATCTTTATGGATGCTGCAAAAGGGCAATATATCCATTTTATGCCGGAAATTATGCGGCTTTTGGCGAAAGATGGTGTTCTTGTATCAGATAATGTGCTGCAGGAGGGGGAGATCATCGAATCTCATTTTGCGGTAGAGCGGAGAAACCGTACCATTTATAAAAGAATGAGGGAATATCTGTTTGAATTAAAGCATGATGACAGATTGATGACTTCGATCGTGCCGATCGGTGATGGAGCGGCAGTCAGTATCAGAAAATAGTGGAACGGAAAGTGGAGAGTTTGATATGAGAAAGACAGAGTTACTGATTCCGGCAAGCAGCCTGGAAGTGCTGAAGACTGCTGTGATCTTCGGGGCTGATGCGGTATATATCGGGGGCGAAGCATTCGGACTCAGGGCAAAGGCAAAGAATTTTTCCATGGAAGAAATGAGGGAAGGCATTGCGTTTGCGCACAGTCATCAGGTGAAAGTGTATGTGACTGCCAATATTCTGGCTCACAATTATGATCTGGAAGGAATCGAAGCATATTTCCGGGAATTAAAGGAATTAAAACCGGATGCGCTGATCATTGCGGATCCGGGAGTATTTCAGATCGCAGGACGGATCTGTCCGGAAATTGAGCGTCATATCAGCACGCAGGCCAATAATACGAATTATGAGACCTATCGTTTCTGGTACGGCCTGGGAGCGAAACGGGTGGTTTCTGCAAGGGAACTTTCCCTGAAAGAAATTCATGAGATCCGGGAACATATTCCTGAGGATATGGAGATCGAGAGCTTCGTTCACGGGGCCATGTGTATTTCCTATTCCGGAAGATGTCTGCTGAGCAATTATTTCACCGGAAGGGATGCCAATCAGGGTGCATGTACCCACCCCTGCCGCTGGAAATATGCAGTGATGGAAGAGACCAGGCCGGGAGAATACATGCCGGTCTATGAAAATGAACGGGGAACCTACATTTTTAATTCCAAGGATCTCTGTATGATCGAACATATTCCGGAGCTTCTGGAAGCGGGAATTGACAGTCTGAAGATTGAAGGAAGAATGAAGACGGCTCTTTATGTGGCAACGGTGGCCAGAACTTACCGCAGAGCCATTGATGATTATCTGGAATCCCCGGAACTTTACAGGAAAAATATGCATTGGTATCTGGATCAGATCTCTAACTGCACATATCGGCAGTTTACCACCGGATTCTATTTTGGAAAACCGGATGAAAATACCCAGATCTATGACAGCAATACGTATGTAAAAGAGTATACCTACCTTGGAATCGCCGGTGAGATCACAGATACGGGATTGTGCCGTATTGAACAGAAAAATAAGTTTTCTGTGGGGGAAACCATTGAGATCATGAAACCGGATGGACGGAATATTCTAACAGAGGTCAGACGGATCGTGAATGAAGAGGGAGAGGAACAGGAGAGCGCTCCTCATCCCAAACAGGTACTGTTTGTAGAATTGGATACGGTGCCGGAAAAATATGATATTTTAAGACGGCAGGAGTAAATCCTGGATGGAAAAGCACTAATCAGGCGGATTTTTCATAGACTATTAGAAATCCCCTTTGAGGTGCTTTTTCTTATGAAGTCATTTCCAAAGCCGCTTACTGCCGAGGAAGAAGCCTGGTTTCTTCAGAAATACAAGGAGGGCGACATGGAAGCAAAGAGGATTCTTATTGAGAGAAATCTGCGGCTGGTGGCACATGTAGCTAAGAAGTATTTAAAACAGGGGGAGGATGGAGAGGAACTGATCGCAGTGGGTACGATTGGCCTGATCAAAGCGGTGGCCACATATGATCATGAAAAGAATAACAAGCTGGCCACCTATGCGGCAAGATGTGTGGAAAATGAACTGCTGATGCTTTTTCGAATGAGAAAAAAGACCTCCAGGGAAGTCTCTCTTCATGATCCCATCGGTAAAGACAAAGAGGGGAATGAGATCAGCCTGATTGATGTACTGGAAAGCGAAAACATCGATGTGGTGGAGAAGATGGAGCTTCAGCAGAATATCCGAAAACTTTATGAACTGTTGGAGAACGTACTGACGGACAGGGAACAAAAAATCCTGAAAATGCGCTACGGACTGGGAGACTGCACAGAACTGACCCAGAGAGAAATTGCCGCAAAGCTTGGGATCTCCAGGTCTTATGTATCCCGAATCGAAAAAAATGCAATTGAAAAGCTGAGAGAACGGTTCTGACAAATCTTATTCGCAGTATTCCGACTTTATGAAATGTTTATTATAATTGAGTTGCATATATAGATTATGTGTGATATAAAGGAGGTAGAAAAGAAAAAGGAGGAATGAAGTTGTTCAATACGGTATTGTCCGCATCGATTCAGGGAGTAGACTGCAAGATCGTCAGGGTGGAATCAGATGTGGGAGACGGATTGCCGGGATTTAATATGGTAGGTTATCTGTCTGCTCAGGTGAAAGAAGCGCAGGAAAGAGTGCGCACCGCTTTAAAAAATTCCGGGTTTTATCTGGAGCCGAAACGGATCTCCGTAAATCTGGCACCGGCGGATCTGAGAAAGAGCGGGTCAGGATTTGATCTTCCCATTGCGCTGACGATTGCAGCAGGGTATGGGATCATCACTGATAAAAGCCTGGAGGGAGTTTTGGTAGCAGGCGAACTGAGCCTGAATGGAAAAGTAAACGGAATTCCAGGCGTTTTGTCCATTGTAGCGGAGGCAGCCAGAAATGGCTGTCAAAAATGTATTATACCACTGGAAAATGCAGCGGAAGGAGAAGCAATACCGGATGTGGAGGTGATGGCCGCATCAAGTCTTAGGGAGGTTATTGAGTATCTGCAGGGGAAAGGGATGCTTCAGAAAGTGGAAAAGAGAATCCCGGGGATCGGAGAAGAATGGGAATGCAGCGGGGAAGATTTTTCGGAGATCCAGGGACAGAGAGCTGTAAAGCGTGCTGCGGAGGTAGCGGTCAGCGGTTTTCATAATCTTCTGCTGGTAGGTCCTCCCGGGGCGGGAAAATCAATGATCGCAAAAAGGATCCCGGGAATTCTTCCAAGGATGACGCCGGAAGAAATTCTGGAAACTTCAAAGCTGTACAGTATTGCCGGGATGCTTCCCGAAAACGGATCTCTTCTATTAAAAAGGCCTTTTCGTTCACCCCATCATACGGTGACTGCCAGTGCTTTGACCGGGGGCGGATCGATTCCAAGGCTTGGAGAAGTAAGTCTGGCCCATAATGGGGTTTTGTTTCTGGACGAGCTGGGGGAATTTTCGAGAGAAGTACTGGAAGTGCTGCGTCAGCCGCTGGAGGACAAGGAAGTCTGTATTTCCAGATCGGGAGGAACTTATACATTTCCTGCAAATCTGATGCTGGTTGCAGCCATGAACCCCTGTCCATGCGGATATTATCCGGATATGAAAAAATGTACCTGTACTTACGGAAGCGTGCAGAAATATTTAAGCAGGATCAGTTCACCGCTTCTTGACCGGATCGATATTACCGTGGAGGCATCGGCAGTGACCTATGGTGCTTTGCAGGATCTGGAAAAAAGTGAAAGCTCTGCCACGATTCGAAGCAGGGTAGAACGGGCGAGAGAAATACAGCGGGAACGATATCTCGGGACAGGTTATCGTTTCAATTCAGATCTGGATGGGGAAGGAATGCAGAAATACTGCAGTCTGAAAAAAGAAGAAAATGAACTGATGAAAGAAGCATTTGAAAAACTGGATCTGAGCGCAAGATCCTATTATCGGATACTGAAAGTTGCGAGAACAATTGCTGATATGGAGGAAAAAGATCAGATCGGGACAGACAACCTTCAGGAAGCTATCTGTTATCGTACGATTCATAAAAAATTCTGGATGGGGAGGTAAGACATGGAGTGGAATTGGTACTGGCTTTGCAGCATACCGGGGTTCTATCGATGGAATATCCGGAATCTTCTTCAGTTTTTTGAGACTCCGGATGCAGTGAGACATGCATCAGAGGGAGAACTGTCAGGCCTTCCGTTTTTAAAAGAGGAACAGAAAAAACAGATCATCTGTCATAAGAGATCGTTTTCCGAGGAAGAGGAATATCATAAGTGCAGGCAGAGAGGAATACATTTTATCAGCTGTGAACAGGAGGAATACCCATCCCGTCTGCTTCAGATCACGGATTACCCGTATGGACTGTTTGTAAAAGGAAATCTGCCCGGGGATCAGGAACGTTGCGTGGCGGTAATAGGAGCCAGAATGTGCAGCAATTACGGCAGAAGTATGGCCAGGGAGATGGCAGGGCTTCTGGCACAGAACGGAGTAAGTGTTGTAAGCGGTCTTGCCTGCGGGATCGACGGAGCGGCCCATGCGGGATGTCTGGAACAGGGTGGAAGGAGTTATGGGATCCTTGGATCCGGGGCAGATATCTGCTACCCAAGAGAAAATTTCAGACTGTACGAGGAAATGTCAGCAGGCAGGGGCGGAATTATTTCTGAATATCCGCCCGGGGCAAAAGCATTGCCCTTTCATTTTCCCATGCGCAACAGGATCATCAGCGGTCTTTCGGAGATCGTGGTGATTGCGGAGGCAAAAAAGAAAAGCGGATCCCTTATCACTGCCGATCTTGCACTGGAACAGGGCAGGGAGATTTTTGCCTTTCCGGGAAGAGTAGGGGATGCATTAAGCGAGGGATGTAATCGTCTGATCGGGCAGGGTGCGGGGATTATTTCAGATATTTCTGACTTTCTGACCGAAACTGGGATACTGGATAAAAAAGTGAAAAAAAAGAAAAATTGTAATATTGTGCTTGCAACAGCAGAGAATATGGTGTATAGTTGTGTGGATTCTCAGACCCGCAGTCTCCAGAACATCCTTGAGCAGGTAGATCTGCCTGTAAATCAGGTGCTCAGCGCTCTCGTAAGTCTGCAGATGAAGGGACTGATATCAGAAACAGCGAAAAATTATTATACCAGAAATGGATGATAACCTGCACCGGTGAGGTAATCTGTACGGCTGCGGGAATTCTGCTGCATGGAGGTTTTTTTAAATGGCAAAATATCTGGTAATCGTAGAGTCGCCCACCAAAGTAAAGACCATCAGGAAATTTCTTGGATCGAATTATACGGTGGCCGCTTCCAATGGACATGTTCGGGATCTGCCAAAGAGTCAGCTTGGGATCGATGTAGAACATGATTACGAGCCTAAATATATTACAATACGCGGAAAAGGGGAACTTCTGGCAGGTCTTAGAAAAGAAGTAAAAAAAGCTGACAAAGTATATCTGGCTACTGACCCTGACCGTGAGGGAGAGGCCATCAGCTGGCATCTGTCCCATGCACTGAAGCTGGATCCTGCAAAAATGCGTCGTATCACGTTTAATGAAATCACAAAGAATGCGGTGAAAGCATCTCTGAAAAATGCCAGAGATATTGATATGGATCTGGTAGATGCACAGCAGGCAAGAAGAATGCTGGATCGTATGGTGGGATATGAGATCAGCCCCCTTCTCTGGGCAAAAGTAAAAAGGGGCTTGAGTGCAGGCAGGGTGCAGTCTGTGGTTCTGCGTCTGATCGGTGACCGGGAAGAGGAGATCAATGCATTTATTCCGGAGGAATATTGGAATCTGTCTGTAGATCTTAATGTGGAAGGGGAAAAGAGACCTCTGGAAGCGAAGTTTTACGGAACCGAGCGTCAGAAAATGACCATACATTCCAAAGAGGAACTGGAACAGATCCTTGCAGAATTAAAGGATGCTTCCTATCAGGTACTCAGTGTAAAAAACGGAGAGCGTGTCCGCAAGGCACCTCTGCCCTTTACGACCAGTACGCTGCAGCAGGAGGCTGCAAAGGTACTGAATTTTTCCACACAGAAAACCATGCGTATTGCGCAGCAGTTATATGAAGGAATTGATATCAAAGGAAATGGCACGGTAGGTCTTATTACCTATCTTCGAACGGATTCTGTGCGAATTGCAGAGGAAGCAGACAGTGCTGCCAGAGAATATATCAGAGATCAGTACGGGCAGGAGTATGTGGGAAAAGCTGCAGAAAGCAAGTCTTCCGGGAAGAAGATTCAGGATGCTCACGAGGCGATCAGACCCAGTGATATCACAAGAACTCCGCTTTTGATCAAAGATTCTCTTTCCAGAGATCAGTTCCGTCTCTATCAGCTGATCTGGAAACGTTTTACGGCCAGCAGGATGGAAAATGCACGTTATGAGACGACTTCTGTAAAAATCGGAGCAGGAGATTACCGTTTTACGGTTTCTGCTTCCAGACTTGCTTTCGAAGGATTCATGGCAGTCTATGTACAGGAAGGAGAGGAAGAGGAAAAGAGTAATCTTCTTCTTGGGAAAATTACGGAGGATTCCGGATTATCTCTGAAAGAAGTGAATTCCAGTCAACACTTTACCCAGCCGCCTGCACATTATACGGAAGCCTCCCTTGTCAAGACTCTGGAGGAACTGGGAATCGGACGGCCCAGTACGTATGCACCGACGATCACTACACTCCTGGCAAGACGGTATGTGGTAAAAGAAAATAAGAACATCTATATGACAGAACTGGGAGAAGTAGTGAACCATATGATGAAACAGGCATTCCCCAGTATTGTGGATGTGAATTTTACAGCTAATATGGAATCCCTTCTTGATATGGTGGAAGAGGGAAAAGTAAACTGGAAGACGGTAGTAAGTAATTTTTATCCGGATCTGGACGAAGCGGTCAAAGCTGCGGAGAAGGAGCTGGAAGCGGTGAAAATCGAGGATGAGGTCACGGATGTGATCTGTGAGTCCTGCGGACGTAATATGGTAATTAAATACGGACCTCACGGAAAATTCCTTGCCTGTCCCGGATTCCCGGAATGCCGCAATACCAAGCCGTATCTGGAAAAAATAGGAATTCCCTGTCCGAAATGCGGAAAAGAAGTGGTGATCCGCAAAACGAAAAAGGGCAGAAAGTATTATGGATGTGAGGACAATCCCGAATGTGATTTTATGTCCTGGCAGAAGCCTTCCAGGGAGAAATGTCCGAAATGCGGAAGCTATATGCTGGAAAAGGGCAATAAGCTGGTTTGTGCTGATGAGTCCTGCGGCTATGTAAAAAACAGAAAATAGCGGTGAAATTGTTGAAAAAATTGGAAAATAGTGTTAGAGTATTATTGTCAGAACTATGCCGTGAGTTGATTTGTGTGAAAACTGGTCGGGAGGTAATGAAATGAGCGTACAGTTGCTGGATAAGACGAGAAAAATCAATAAACTTCTGCACAATAACAGTTCCAGTAAAGTAGTATTTAATGATATCTGTAAAGTCTTAACGGAAATACTGGATTCCAACATTCTGGTGATCAGCAAAAAAGGAAAAGTTTTGGGCGTCAGCATCAGCAACCGCATTGAAGAGATCCACGAGTTGATGGAAGATCAGATCGGTACCTTTATTGATCCGCTTCTGAATGAACGTCTCCTGGGGGTCCTTTCCACAAAAGAAAATGTGAATCTGGAAACGTTGGGATTTACAGGAAATAATGTGAGAAAGTATCAGGCAATCATTAACCCCATTGATATTGCAGGAGAGCGTCTGGGGACGGTTTTTATGTACAAATATGATGAACAGTATACGATCGATGATATCATTCTCAGTGAGTATGGTACGACGGTGGTCGGGTTGGAAATGATGCGTTCTGTCAATGAGGAGAGTGCGGAAGAAAACAGAAAGATCCAGATCGTGAAATCTGCGATCAGTACTCTGTCTTTTTCAGAATTGGAAGCGATCATTCACATTTTTGATGAACTGGATGGAAATGAGGGAATCCTTGTAGCAAGCAAAATTGCGGACCGGGTAGGAATCACCAGATCAGTGATCGTAAATGCACTTCGAAAATTCGAAAGTGCCGGTGTAATCGAATCACGTTCTTCAGGCATGAAGGGTACTTATATTAAAGTATTGAACAGCATGATCTTTGATGAACTGGAAGATCTGAAAAAACAGCGAAAAGGGATCTGAGATTCCCTGACAGAATAGAAAAGATAGTGTAAAAGAATCCTGTTTTCCGGGATTCTTTTTTTAAATAAATTAAAAAAGTGAGAAAATAAGAGAAAAAGTGAGTATAAAAAAGAATTGAATAGAATATGACTGAATTACGAAAATGTATAACGTTGCATTATTTACATATATTTACTAATATATGCTCATGGTTAGCACTCAATTGAAGTGAGTGCTAATAAGCAGAAGTCAGAAGTATAAGGAGGAAACAAAATGAAGTTAGTACCTTTAGGCGACAGAGTCGTATTGAAACAGTTTGAAGCAGAAGAAACTACAAAATCAGGAATCATCCTGACCTCTAAGTCACAGGAAAAACCGCAGCAGGCAGAAGTAATCGCTGTAGGACCGGGCGGAATGGTTGACGGAAAAGAAGTGACCATGCAGGTAAAGGCAGGAGATAAAGTAATTTATTCCAAATATGCAGGAAATGAAGTAAAACTGGAAGATATCGAGTATATCATTGTTAAACAGAGTGATATTCTTGCAATTGTAGAATAACAGCAGTGATATTGTAAACTTATAATCAGAACAGGAGGAAATAATCATGGCTAAAGAGATTAAATATGGATCAGATGCCAGAGCAGCTCTGGAAGCAGGCGTTGATAAACTGGCAAATACAGTAAAGGTAACACTTGGACCGAAAGGAAGAAACGTTGTACTGGATAAACAGTATGGTGCACCGCTTATCACAAACGATGGTGTGACGATTGCAAAAGAGATCGAGCTGGAAGACGCATTTGAAAATATGGGTGCTCAGCTGGTAAAAGAAGTTGCAACAAAAACAAACGATGTAGCAGGTGACGGTACAACAACAGCTACTGTTCTGGCACAGGCAATGATCCAGGAAGGTATGAAGAACCTGGCAGCAGGTGCAAATCCTATCGTTCTTCGTAAAGGTATGAAGAAGGCTACAGAGACAGCAGTTGCTTCTATCGCAGCAATGAGCAGCAAGGTAAAAGGAAAACATCAGATGGCAAGAGTGGCAGCCATTTCTGCCGGAGATGAAGAAGTCGGAAGTATGGTTGCAGATGCAATGGAAAAGGTTTCCAATGACGGCGTAATTACCATTGAGGAATCCAAGACCATGAAGACAGAGCTGGATCTGGTGGAAGGTATGCAGTTTGACAGAGGATATATCTCTGCATACATGGCAACCGATACAGAAAAAATGGAAGCAGTGCTGGACGATCCGTACATTCTGATCACAGATAAGAAGATCTCCGTGATCCAGGATCTCCTTCCTGTTCTGGAACAGCTGGTTCAGTCCGGAAGAAAACTTCTGATCATTGCAGAGGATATTGAAGGAGAAGCTCTGACGACTCTGATCGTTAATAAATTAAGAGGAACCTTCAGCGTAGTAGCTGTAAAAGCTCCGGGATACGGCGACAGAAGAAAAGAAATGTTAAAAGATATCGCAATTCTGACCGGCGGTACGGTAATTTCTGAGGAACTTGGTCTGGAACTGAAGGATACCACAATGGATATGCTGGGCCGGGCAAAATCTGTGAAGGTTGCAAAAGAGACTACTGTGATCGTAGACGGTGCAGGCAATACTGAAGAGATTCAGGCAAGAGTGGCTCAGATCAAAGCCCAGATCGCAGAAACTACTTCTGAATTCGATAAAGAAAAGCTTCAGGAAAGACTGGCAAAACTGGCTGGCGGTGTAGCTGTGATCCGTGTAGGTGCAGCAACTGAGACGGAAATGAAGGAAGCAAAACTTCGTATGGAAGATGCGTTGAACGCAACAAGAGCCGCAGTAGAAGAAGGTATCGTAGCCGGAGGCGGGTCTGCATATATCCATGCAGCAAAAGATGTGGAAAAACTGGTGGATGAGCTGGAAGGCGATGAGAAGACAGGAGCAAAAGTGATTCTGAAAGCACTGAAAGCTCCGCTGAATCAGATCGCAGAGAATGCAGGTCTGGAAGGTGCTGTAATCGTAAACAATGTTATGGAATCAAAGGTCGGATATGGCTTTGATGCATATAAAGAAGAATATGTGGATATGGTAGAAGCAGGTATTCTGGATCCGGCTAAGGTTACCAGAAGTGCACTGCAGAATGCAACCAGTGTTGCATCTACATTCCTGACCACAGAATCCTGTGTGGCAAATATTAAAGAAGAAACTCCGGCTGCACCGGCAGGCATGAACGGCGGCATGATGTAAGGAACTGTGAGCCGGGAAGAATTCATCATGACAGATGGCTGTTAAAAAGATCAGACACTTGCAAATTCATTTTGCAAGTGTCTTTTATATATGCTATACTTATAAAAAATATCAGAAAAGGATGATGGACGGGAGGATACCATGAGTGATTTGTACACAGAAGTGATCGTGAAGAAGAAAGAAACAACAGCGGATTTGATAAAAAAAGCAGCCCTGATCGCAGGAACGGTACTGAGTGCGGCGGCATTTCTTTTTACCCCACTGGGACTGATTGCAGTGGTTCTGCTGATTGCATTTGTGGCGGCTGATTATTTTCTGCTGCCGTCCCTGAATGTGGAGTATGAGTACCTGTATGTGAACGGGGAACTGGATGTGGATAAGATCATGTCAAAGCAGAAGAGAAAACGTGTGT
>JAEDFS010000039.1 GCA_016297895.1 Marvinbryantia sp. | reverse complement strand
GCACCCCTCCCGTCAGATACCTACCCTGTGTAGTCCCTTGTAAACTGTACTTTGCCAAGGTAGTATATACAGTTTCCGAAAATACCATAGGTGATACCGATAATAATGAGAAAAACTATACCTGAAAGAATGGCTGCAGTAATCACGTCAAGACCTGAGTAAGGAATCAGTTTTTTTACAGTCCAGGCATATGCTGCTGACTCAATTGCGAAATTTATTGGTGTAACAAGAAGCTTATACAGAAAATTTGCAAACTGAGCAATATCAGATATGCAGCGATTGGAATTACAGGCAGTCAACATAGTTGCAAGTAAGCTGTAAATCAGAGCACCGGCAGTAAGGCTGTACACGGCTGCAGTTTTCCTTTTATATGAATGTTCAGTTTCTGTAATTTTATTTTTATAATCTTTCTTTATCCGGTCTGTGGTTATTTTGGCAAGATGTTCCGCGCTCTTTCCAATCTGTGCCTGCATATCAGCTTTTAAGGCAATAGCTTCCTGTTCTGATTTCTTTGCATTATCCAGACGTGTGGTGATTTCCTGCTCCAGTGCAGTTGCTCTTTTCTTAACGACCGCGATGGCTTCTTTGACTTCGTTCTTTGTTCTTTGCTCGCTCTCTAGCAATTCTTTGTTCTGCTTCTCTAGCTCTTCGTTCCTCTTCAATACGAGATCGCTCCCGTGCAGCTTCTCGATCTGACCGTTCAGAGATACTATCGTCTCGCTTTTCTTCTGCAGCTCTTTCCTGAGAACTGAGTTCTCGGATGAAAGCTGTTGTATCGTCTCGTGATTTTCTTTCTGAGTCTGTTCCAACGTGGATTCCAGCTCCTGGATTTTCGTCAGTGCCTGTTCCAGAAGCTGTTGTTCCCTGGATGATTGACTCTGCTCTTGAGTAGTACTGCTCAAGGTTGCGCTCGGAACTGAGCTGGATGATTCTGATTTCATTCTGTCTTTCAAATTCATGAAGTAAAGCCTCCTTATTAATTTCTATTTTAAAAGTATTGGATAAATTGCTATCACGTACCTTTTCTCCTTTTTCATTTTGGAATGTGATATGTTTCCTGTTGTCTGTCCAGATTGTCTGCCAGCCTCTATCAGCCATACGTCGGATAAAGTCTTCTTTACTGCAACAGTTTTCTTTGGATTCAAGAACTGCCATGGCGCATTCAGCAACATAGCTCTTTTTAGAATCATTGATCAGAAGATTATATTTATTCTTGTTCCAGGCACTGATCTCACCTTCCTCGATAGGTGTTCCATCAAAATGCTTTCCCTTTTCGGCAATAGTCAGACCTTTTTCAAGGCAGAGATTATTGGTAAATTCTTTTTGATGTTCCAGATCATGTTTGGTCTGATGAAGCTTGCTTCCGTCTACATAGGAAACGGAGTTGGTAACAATGTGAATATGAAGATGGTCTTTGTCCTGATGTACGCTGATCAGATTCTGATGATCCGGAAAGAAGTGTTCGGCAAATCGGCGTCCAATCTCGAGACATTCTTCAGGAGTGATTTTTTCATCTTTATGAAAACTGATAACATTGTGTGCGTACATTCTGCCGGAGTCTTTGTTCCACATTTTTTTCTCTTCGAGGAAAGCGCAGTAAACATGATCCCGACTAATTGTTTCATAGGAATAAGGACCTGTGATTTCTACAAATCCTTCAATGACTTTCTGATCCTGAAGGACGTAGTTAATCACATTTCTCATCGCTCCGTGTGACTTTGTTGATTTATTGATAACCTTATTAATTGCCATATCGTCTCACTCTCCTTATGGTATTTGCTGATTTCATCAGCGGTCTCATGCAATGTCTGAGTAGCTGGAAGATAACCCTGGCCATTTGCAACATGAGCCATCTGATTAACATTAGTAGCTAATCCCCGGAGCTGCTGAACAAGTACTGCGAAATTTTTGCTGAGTTCTTTTTGAACAGCAATTTCATCCGAAGATATGATTGGTGTTTCTTTAATGGCATTTATGATATATGCCTGCTGTGTAAGACCTGATTCTTTTACTTTATTTTGCAGAAGTGCATATTCGTCGGCATTCATGCGGAAGGTAACAGAAATATCACGTCTGCGTTTGGCTTTCTTTTTATTCATAACAGTTTCCTTTCTTTATTAGAGCAGGGTGTAGGGGTGCAACCATTACCGCGGTGTGCAGAGGGCGAGGAGTCCTATAGAAAAATGATGGAAGAAATGAGGAAAGGTCCGGTGGACGTTTCTGGATTTCTGAAATCATTTTGCGGGCCGGGAATGCAAAGGGCAGCGCTCTTGCTGGGGGATCCAAGGGGGCGAAGCCCATCTGGCAAGTTTAGGTAACAGCCCAAAGGCTGGAACCGGTGCATATGGCTGGCCATAATGCGAAACTTGCCTAACTACTTCATCACGATTTAGAAGCTTAGGCGGTCGGGATGGAGTAGTTTGCTGTTTTCTTTGTGAGGCCAGATCAGGGCAGCATGTAAGACTTTACCGTGGCAGAAAGTTCTTATTTGATGAGATGAACAAGCCGAACAAAGCTGGTTCAGGGGATGGACCGAAATGCAAAAAGGGAAATGTCAATTAAGACAATTCCCTTTTGTAATAGAGGATCCAGACTGAGAACCAGAGAGAAGATTGATGAAGCATCAGCTGGCAGATCTGTTTTCAGTGAGACTAAGAATCCGCTGCAGTGTTTCATCAATAAGATCGCGGGGGAGCATGTTATTCTGGCGTTTGCTTCTGGAACAGTTTTTCCAGTCGTTGATCGTAATCTCGGAAATTCCCCAGCTGTTTACAGTGGATACGACCTCTGCCTGTTTTAAACCATCAAGCACCGGAATTTTGTATAAGCCGGAACGATAACCCATAAGGATGGAAAGAAGGATTTTTCTGTTAAGATCTTTTCCAATATAGCCTTTCGTCTTTACAGTGGATTTTACTTTTACACGTTCTAGATCAGCAGAGACCTTGATGCAGTCTTCGTTTTGCATTGTATTTCTATAGTTCAGAAATTCTTCTGCATCGGTGAAAGGACGTGTATCATATTCTGCAATTATGGTATCAACGTGATAGAGACCATTGGCACTATCATAATGAACAGGCGTGTCCATTGCTGTTTCAGTAATCGGACAACGCTTATAATCAAAATTCATGGAAAGCTGCCGGATACTTTCGGTTACATGAAAATCGTGTTTGCGTTCTACGATTTCGGAAAATTCTGTCCACAATTTTGTGGAACATTTTAATTTCCCTTCACGGGAAAGCACTGCGATAATATAAGCATCTCTATCAGCACGGCTGTCTTTTGCTTCACCTGTGGTATATGAGTTGTGGGCGAGAACACCCTTATCATTCACAGCTACATTTCCTCGTGTTGTGATATTAAGGAAGGTATCATTAAAATGCTTTGGCTCCCATACCTGATTGGCAGAACAAGCTTCTCGGGTTTGATTGAGAATGTAACGACCATTCTGAAATACCTGAGCAAAGCCATATGCATCAAGATTTCGTACAACATCTGTTGGTGCGTTGGTGATAAATCCATCAGTAGTAACAGAGTAGACTTTATATCCCATATCATGAAGCTGGTTAATACAAGCGATCAGCATGCATCTGACTAATGCTGTCGTATATGCAGCGTGATAAGGACTGGTGACTGAGGAAGGTTCGGCATCAACGCGCCCCATTTTCTTAGCGTTGTATCTTGTCTTAGGACTTACATTCTGAGCAGTTTTGCCATAACAGGAATTAACCATCGTCTTTAAGCTTTTCTCAACCAGTGGATTTTCCTTATATTCGATCTTTGCTCGCATACGATCCTGGACAAGATTTGTGACAGCGTAAGCAAGGCACTGTGAAGGTTTATTGTCTTTCATGAGCATCTGGCAGGTGAACCCTCTGTAGATTGTAATTTTTGCGCCAAGCCTCAACGCAAGATACATATCCGGACCGGTCATGTAGACATGTCTGGCATGACGAGGATAAATTTTCATCCCACCTTTAACAGGAACCGGAATATTAGGGCAGTAACAATCATCAGGAAAAGTAAAATCTCCAACAGCAACTGCCGGTATCAGTGGGCTTGTGAGATCCTGCCATGTAAGATCATAGTTTCTTGGAAAATCTCTTACAGGTTTTGACCAGTCGATATCAATGATATTTGCCATTGCAGTAGGATAAGCATTCTGGAGATCGAAATCCGTAGTCTGTTCCGTGATCCAGCCAATATAAAAGGAGGCATTAAAGCCTCCTGTATATGCCTCTTCAAAATATTCGATAACAAGCTTGGCATCAGGATTATCCCTGATCGGAACATATCTCGTAGCCCTTAAATATTTAATGCACTCATCTTTTGATGGAATAATTCCTTCGTCTAACATTTCTAACCCCCTGAAGATCCTGTCATATTCTGATTTTTTCTTAACTCCAAAGTACTCTTTGATCGAACCATACATGGATGCTGCAGCCGCACTGGATAATGTCATAGGAACATTATGATTGCACTGAAAAAGTTCAGAGCAGAAAGAAACTACGATGTCAGCATCATTTACTGCGTACTTATAAAACTCAATAGGATTGCTTACAGCAAATGCAGCCATGTTCTCAATCACCTTGTGTGGAAGCTCTAACTTGGGTCTTCCAATTACATTCCCAAGAGCCTTTAGAGATTTGTTATCAGCAGGTGTAAGACCAAGAGTATCGCGTACATTGAGATTGATTAGCCAATAGTAGTTATAGTTTGAATCATTTTCAGCTTTTAAGGAGACATTTTCTGTTGTCATCCATCCGCCCTGAATTTCGCCAAGGTAACGGGGAAGATCCACGTCATATTTCGTCCGCCGGAATACTGATATATCAGCTTTACCGGTATGACAGATGAGGGTTATGGGAATAATGCTGTCTTTCATTGCTTTGAAATCAATCATTTTGAAGGTCTTGTCAGATCGTGTTTTCTTTTCCTTATAGATGATATCCCTTTTCAGAACGAGTGGAAAATTATGAAAATAACCTTTTTTCAGATCGTCCAAAATATCAGCAAGACAGTATTTTAATGGTATCTGACCGCCATCTGCGGTTACTTCCTGACTACGGGGATCCACGAGAAAAAAGTATCTGATCAGTGTCTCTCCAATGGAGATTGACATTTGAAGAGATAATAAAAGACGATTTCTGCCTGGATCATCACGAAAATCCTGAAATTCAGTGTCGAATCCAATATTCAAAGACATTTTTTCAGACTGGATCACCTTAAAAGAAGGGATTACCTCAGCTATGCTTCCAGTTCGCTGGACATCGAGAGGAGCCAGAAACGACTTGTCAGCTGACGTGGAAACGGTGTCAATTAACATACTTGCTGTGCATATAGGTGAAATGACACCACTGCCTTCAGCCCCTATATTTACTGGGTTTTCGCAGTGTTCAGTGTTACCGAAGTTTGAAACTTCGGTAACGTCTGGTGACACTACTTCTTTAAATAAAGTGTATTCGTCCCGCCCCTTAAGGTATTCAATATTGGAAGATTTCAGCTTTTCAATAATCTGCCAATACTGTTCCCATGACCACTGGGAGATGTGGTTTGTAAGCAGCGGTGTCTGCAGTGCACTGGTTCCATTAATCATTTATATCTCTCCATTTCAGACCGGAGATAACAGCAAACGGTTATCTGGATCTTTTTGTTGGGATTTATCCGAGTGGAGATAGATTTGTAATAGGTAAAGGAGGTTAAAAAGATACTGTTGTCAAGATGTGAATACAAGACATGATGGTTCTTTATCCACCGGGCATGGCAACAGTCCGAAAGATATGCTGTCCCGCCTGGAAACCATGGTGCTGATGGGGATGGAGCTTCCCGTGTCTGCCGTACGGCGGCAGATCGCAGCAGGAATCGATGTGATGGTTCACCTTGGCAGAATGAGGGATAAGACCAGGAAGGTGCTGGAGATCGTGGAGATCACCGGGTACCGGTATGAGACAGACGAGATCCTGACCAATACGCTGTTTTCCTTTGAGGAGGGGGAAGATTCCGGGGACAAGGTGAAGGGCAGTCTGATCCGGAAGGGAGAACTGCAGCAGAGAATGAAGCTGGAACGGGCAGGATTGTGACGGGAGGATGATACCAAAGAATGATACCAAAGAATGATGGGGAAGGATCATTTGGTGAGGAAAGGAGCAGAACATGACAGATTACCGGGTCTATCGGTTCAATAAAAAGGAATGGGTGGAGAATGGACTGTTTTTTCTTTTACTGGCAGGGGGAATTGCCTATCTGTTTTACCGGTCCTGGATTGCTTTTGCCTGTTTACTGCCCTTTGGGAGATATTTTTTCAGGATCAGGCGTGAGAGTCTTATTATCAAAAGGCGGAGGATGCTGGAAAGCCAGTTTTTGTCCGGAATCCGTGCGGTGTCTTCGGCCCTGACGGCAGGATATTCGGTGGAGCATGGGTTTCAGGATGCCTGCAGGGAACTGGAACAGATCTATGAACCGGGGGAGATGATCCTTGAGGAGTTTCATTATATTTCCAGTCAGCTGGGGATGAATCGGAATCTGGAAGACCTTTTGCAGGAACTGGCAGACAGAAGCGGGGCAGAGGAGATCTTAAGCTTTTCGGAGATCTTTTCTGCTGCCAAGCGGACCGGAGGAAATCTCCTGTCTATTATCAGAAATACGGCCTGGAACATTGGTCAGAAAGAGGAGACAAGGAGAGAGATCGAGACCTGCCTGTCAGCAAAGAGGCTGGAGCAGAATATTATGAGTCTGGTGCCGGCAATGATTCTTTTCTATGTACAGCTGGTCTCGCCGGGATTTCTGGACGGGATGTATCACAATCCTGCGGGAATCGCAGTGATGACGATATGCCTTCTGGTCTATGGGGCGGCCTGGGTATGGGGAAGGAAAATCGTGGATATTGATGTATAACGACAGCCGGGCGCAGACACCCGTGCAGAAGGAAAGGAGGAAGAGATGGTTTTTTATTTTATCATACTGGGCATGCTGGGGATCCTTTTTCTTCTGTCCGGACAGGTGGAGATTACCGGCGAAAAAAAGGTGCCTGCATGGAAACTGCCATTTTTCCGAAGTGCCAGTTTTCTCAGAAATAAACTGAGCCTGGCAGGCGGACCGAAGGAGGATCTGGAGACAGAGAAACTGGCAGATGCCCTGCTGATCCTGTTTCTTGGACTTGGAATCACACTTCTCATTCAGATCGTCATGCCGGGAGCGGAAGAACTGCCGGGGACCGGCCAGTTATCCCGGCCGGAAAAGGGGGAAGGAAACCTGACATGGGGGCTTCAGGCAGAGATCGAGGGACTGGAAGGTCCGGAAGACATTTCTGTGGAAGTAGGTGAACGGGAGCTTACCGACGGAGAGAAGCAGCAGCTGCTGGAACGGGCGGCAGAAGAGCTGGATCAGATCATACTCGGAGAAAATCCTTCCCCGGATGAAGTGCGGGGGCAGATCGAGCTTCCTTCCGAGCTTTTTGACGGCAGAATCACAGTTCAATGGATCCGGGAACCGGAGAAACTGGTAGATGAAACGGGGCTTCTCTCTGAAGATATCCCCGGGGAGGGAGCGATCCTTCAGTTAAAGGCGATCCTGATCTGTGAAGACCGGGAGTGGATCTGCGAGCGGGCACTGCATGTGTATCCGCCTGTGAGGACAGAGCGGGAGGAGCTTCTGTATCAGCTGAGAAAAGCAGTGAAGGAAGCGGATGAAGCTACGGCGGAGGAGTCAGAGCTTACTCTGCCTCTGGAAGTAGAAGGAAAGAAGGTTTCCTGGAGGAAATCGGAGATTTCCACAGTGGGAATCTGTCTTGCAGTGACGCTGCTTGCGGCAGCGGCGATGTACCTGGCCAGAGAGCAGGAGTACCGAAAAAAAGAAAAGGAGAGAGCGAGGCAGCTGCTGATGGATTATCCGGGTCTTCTTTTTCAACTGAGTCTTCTGCTGGAGGCGGGACTTACCATGCAGAATGCATTTTCCAGGATCGCTATGGGATACCGGGATCAAAGACATCCGAAGAAAAGAGCAGTGTATGAGGAAATGCTTGCTGCCTGCTATGAGATGCAGAGCGGGATCCCGGAGAGGGAAGCCTATGAGGCATTTGGAAAGCGATGCGGGGAGACCTGCTATGTGAAGCTTGGAACGATGCTGGCATCCGGACTTCAGAAAGGTTCTCAGGGGCTTACAGAGGTGCTGCAAAAAGAAGCAAGGGAGGCGATGGACACACGGAGACAGCTTGCCAGAAAACTGGGAGAAGAAGCCGGGACAAAGCTTCTTCTGCCCATGATCCTGATGCTGATTGTGGTGATGGTCATACTGATGGTTCCTGCAGTCATGGCGTTTTAATATCAGATGGAAGATGACAGGACGTTCTGACGGGAAAGGAGGTGAGAAATATGACACATGTAAAACAGTTTTTCAGGCGGCTTCATGAGGAGGAAGATGGAATCGGCACAGTGGAGATCATTTTGATCATCGTGGTTCTCATTGGTCTTGTGATCATCTTTAAAAATCAGCTTACCAGTCTGGTAAACAACATTTTCAAAAAAATCATAAGTCAGAGCAGCAGTATTTAAGGAGTGGGGAGGAATGTCATGAAAGCGTACAGATGCCAGGGGGCAATTACTGTATTTTTGAGTCTGATCAGCGTACTGTTATTGTCCCTTCTCTGTACCGCTGTGGAATCTGCCAGAATCCAGGGATGCCGTGCAAAGGGAGCGGCGGCACTGGATATGGGACTCTTTTCCCTGTTTGGTTCCTATGAAAAAGGGGTACTGGATCGATATGACGTATTTTTTCTGGACGGGGCGGAAGGGACAGGAAGCTTCGGAGAAGAAAAACTGAATGATCGTCTTACGGAATATATGGAATACAACATCCAGCCGGGAAAAGGGCTGCTGTTACAGGGCTTTGATCCTTTTCGCATGACTCTGGAAAAGACTCAGATCCTGGGGTTTCAGCTGGCTACGGATGAGAAAGGGGCTGCGTTTTATCAGCAGGCTGTACGGTTTATGAAGGAGAATATGGGAACCGAAATGGTCAGTGAACTGCTGAAGAGACGGGAAAATGCCGGGAAAATGGAGGAAGCCGGAAAGCTTTATGAGGAACGGGAAAAGACAGTCAGCGAGCAGATGAAGCGGTTGGAGGAAGAGCAGAAGAAAATAGAACAGGAGAAAAAAGAACAGGAAAAGATAGAAGCAGAGGAAAACAACGGGGAGGTACTGGTGCCGGAGACAGAGGCGGTGAAGGTGCCGGATTCCAAAAATCCCCTGGCGGTCATCGGAGAACTGAAAAAGAGAGGACTGGTAAAACTGATGCTGGGGGATCAGAAAATCTCGGAGAAGAAGCTGAGCTGGAATCTTCCATCCACCCGATGGAAAAAGAAGGGAAATCTGCCTGTGAAAAAGGAAAACAGCGGACTTACGGCGGATCTTCTGTTCCAGGAATACCTGTTCGGGAGGTTTTCTCAGTTTTGCAGTGAAAAGAAGGAAGGAGTACTGGATTATGAACTGGAATATATCCTGTGTGGAAAAAAAAGCGATGAAAAGAATCTGAAAAGTGTGATCAACCGGCTGCTTTTGATGAGAGAGGGAGCGAATTTTCTGTACCTGATGAATGATCCTCTGAAAAAACAGGAGGCGGATGCCATGGCGCTGCTTCTTACCGGCTGGATCCCGGTTGCCGGAGTGCAGACGGTGACCAGTTATGCGCTGATTCTGGCCTGGGCCTGCGGGGAAAGTCTTCTGGATGTGCGGGAGCTTCTGGCAGGGGGGAAAGTACCGCTGTTAAAAGAGGCAGATACCTGGAAGCTTTCCCTGTCTCAGATTCCGGGACTGGTGGGAATGCTGGACCGGGTGGACGGGTCCGGCGGCAGCGGATTGTCCTATGAGGAATATCTGCAGATCCTGTTTATGATGGGAAGCAGCGGAAAGTATCCGATGAGAGCATTGGATCTGATAGAAGGATATGTAAGAACCAGACCGGGGCTGGGAAGTTTCCGGGCGGATCATATGGTGACAAAGGTGAAGGCAAAGGCAGAGTATTGCATTCCGGCTGTATTCCTGAGAGTTTCCGGTGCGTTTTTAAAAACAGGAACAGCAGTGCAGGATTATGAGATCTGGGGGAGCTTTTCGTATTGAGGAGGTGATCGGAAATGTTCTTTCCCCGAAATTGCAGAAATGAGGACAGAAACAACAGGATAGAATCAAAAAGAAAGGAAGCGTGTAGTCTCCCGGCCGGAAATTACAGCGTCAGAAGATCTGCAGGGGAAAGAAGATTTCCTGTCATCTTCCGTACGGAAAGAAGACAGGGAAGCCTTACGCTGGAGACCGCCTGTGTCCTGCCCATGTTTCTTTTTGCCATGCTGGGGATCCTTGCCTTTGCAAAGATCATGCTGGTGTCCGGCGCACTTCTGGCAGGGATGCAGGATACAGCCAAGGATATGGCTGCCTATGCCTGTTTGAAGGAACTGGGAGCGATGTCACAGGACGGCGTGGGGGCGGAACTGCTGACGGGAGGGCTGTCCGGGGCATATGCAAAGAACCGGATCCTTAAAAAGAGCGGATTTTCATCAGAGCTTGGAAGGATTACACTGCTGCAGTCTGATTTCAGCCACAGTGAGATCATTGATCTGGCAGTTTCCTATATTCCTGACCGAAGCGGGACGCTGATCCCCCTGCCGAAAGTGACTGCTCTTTTAAGAGCCAGGGTGCGGGCATGGACCGGCCGGGCAGGCAGCTCCGGTAAAGAAAATGAGGATGCCGGGGAGCAGCAGGAAGAAAAGATGGTGTATGTGACAACCACCGGCAGGGTCTATCATCGGGATGCCGACTGTACCCATATCAGACTGTCCTTAAAGACAGTCTCAAAAAGTGAACTGGCCAAGCAGAGAAATGCTTCCGGCGGTAAATATCACGCCTGTGAAAAGTGCGGCTCTGCGGCGGTGAGCTCTGTGTACATCACAGATTACGGGGATAAATATCATTCTTCTCTTCACTGCAGCGGGCTTAAGAGGAATGTAAAGGAAGTGTCGGAATCAGAATTGAAGGGATGGAAGCCATGTTCCAAATGCGGGTAACGGGAGGAAAGAAAGATGATGATTGTAAGATACGCCGGTCTGCTTGTTTACCTTGCAGCGGCGGCAGTGACAGATATCCGGAAAAAGGAAGTGTCGGTGAAGGCGGCAGGCATAGCCGCTGTTCTGGCGGTGACGCTCCGCATAGCGGCAGGGGAGAAGGACCTTTTTTCGTGGATGGCGGGTCTCCTTCCGGGAATCCTTGTACTGCTTGTGGGAAAGGTAACCAAAGAGGCGGTAGGTTACGGAGACGGAATTGCCATACTGGTATGCGGACTGTTTCTGGGAGCCGGAGGGTGTACCGGATGTGTGATCATCGGGCTGTTTCTGACATTTCCGGTGTCGCTGGTTCTTCTGGTTTGGAAAAAAGCGGACAGGAAGAGCAGAATGCCCTTTCTCCCATTTTTGCTGGCAGGGTATGGAATCTGGTTTCTGACAGGTCTGAAGATCCGGTAAAGGAGGAAGAAGATGAGAATAGAAAAAAAGTGGAAGGCATCTTATACGTTGGAGGCGTCTTTGCTGATGGGACCGATCCTGGCAGTGCTGGTGTTCGTAATGGAGATGGGTTTTTTGCTGCATGATAAGGCATTTGCAAAATGTGCAGCCTATGAGATGGCTGTGTGTGCCAGTCTGCAGGCAGATGAGAAGGGGCAGCATCTCACTGAGGCAGCAGGGAAGCTGATAAAGGGACGTTTCCTTGGAACCAGGGAGGCAGCATGCCGGGTCTCCTGTGATAAAAAGAATGCAGTGTCATCCTGCAGCGGGGGCTTTTCCCTGCCTGGTATGATCCGGCTTTTTTGCGGGGAAAGCGCAGTGACGGTAGATGCGAAGGTGACACTGACGGCAGAGAGACCTTCCAGAAGGATCCAGAAAATCAGAGGAATGATGAAAATCGCAGATACAGTCAGGGGGAAAGGCAATTGATACTTTCATATGAACGGGATATGGCCCACAATTATATGATTCCGGAATCGGAAGAACCATTGCGGGGGAGAGATTATCAGATCCATATGATGACAGAAAATCATATTGAAGGGCTCCTTCCCTGCAGTGTGCGAAAAATGAACGGAACTGCCAGATATTTTTATGACATTACTTCAAGGCAGTCCATGGACAGTATTTGTGAGCGGGATCATCTGGGGGAAAAAGAGATCCGCATTTTTCTGAAGGGGCTTTATAAAACGCTGGCGGAAGTCAGGCGTTATCTGTTGGACCCCGACAAGGTGATGCTGGATCCGAAGATGATCTATCTGGATGTGGAGACCGGAGAACCCTTATTCTGTTATCTTCCGGCGAGAAAGGAGGAAATTCCGGAAGCGTTTCATCGCCTGACAGAATATCTTCTTAAGAATCTGGAGCGCAGTGATCCGGAAGCAGTGCTGCTGTGTTATGAACTTTACCGGAAATCCATGGAGGAAAACTACAGCCTGGAAAAGCTTTTAAAGGAAGCCGCTTATCATACAGAAGAAAAAACGGAGGAACATCCTGCTCCCCGGAGGCGAACAGAGGAGACGAACACCGTCACAATGCAGGAGCCGGAGATTCCGGTTCCGGAAAAGCGGAAACCGGACAGGATTCAGTTGATCGGTGCCAAGGAGAACGGGACTCCGGACAGACCCCGGCCAGTCAGAACGCAGCCGGAAGAAAAAGGGAAGAGCAAAAAAATGGGAATTCTGCTCTCTGTCGGCCTGTGTCTGATCGCAGTATTGATTGGGATCGCCGCATGGATGTGGCAGCTGAATGTGACGCAGGTCGGAGGCATTTCCTTTTTGCTGGCCGGGTGCCTGGGATACGGGATTTCTTTCGAGAAAAAACAAAGAGAAAAAAAGAAGGAGAATCTGACGGCAAAAGAGAAAAAGGCGGACAGAAGCGGAGTCAGAAGGCAGAAAAAGATGGAAAAGAGGTACAGGAAAGAAAAAGGCAGGGAACCGGTTCAGAGAAAGCCGGAGGTTGAGAAATGGGATGAACCGGTTCAGAAAAGCGTTGCGCAGGAGAAAGAATCGGATAAGAAAGAATCGGAAAAGATCGGCACAACGGTTCTTCTAAGCCGGGGTGAGGAAGAATATGAACCTCATCTTGCACTGATCAGTATGAATCCCCGGGAACGCAACAGCATTGTTCTTTTAAATGACAGTTACATCATAGGAAAACTGAAGAGCAAAACGGATATCTGTATCGATCATCCATCTATCAGCCGACTTCATGCCAGAATTACCAGGGAGGGAAAGGAGTTCTGCCTGACAGATCTGAACTCGACGAATGGAACTTATGTGAATGGGAGAAGACTGTCAGTAAATGAAAAAGTAAAGATCCAGCTGACGGATGAGATCCGATTTGCGGAGCTTGGCTATTATGTGGGGAAGTGCTGACCCGGCAAAACCACAGGCGAAAGATCACCTTTTGCTTGACTTCTTCCCGGATTCCAATCAAAATAGAATCGAAATGGAAATGAAGTAAAAAAGTACAGAGAAACGATACAGGAGGAAGCCATGAGCAAAATTGGAATTATCGGAGCGATGGAATTAGAAGTAGCTGCCTTAAAGGAAGACATGAAGGTAACCAGAACCTTTAAGAAAGCGGGAATGGAGTTCCTGGAAGGGGTTTTGGAGGGACAGGAGGCTGTTGTGGTGCGTAGTGGTGTCGGCAAGGTAAATGCGGCGGTATGTACCCAGATCCTGGCAGATGAATTTCAGGTGACGGCAGTGATCAATACAGGAATTGCCGGTTCCCTGAAGAAAGAGATCAATATCGGGGACATTGTCATCTCTACAGATGTGCTTCATCATGATGTGGATGCTACCGGTTTTGGATATCCGGCAGGACAGATTCCACAGATGGATGTATTTTCTTTTGCGGCAGATGAAGAGATGCGTGCACTGGCTAAGAAGGTTTGTGAAGAGGTGAATCCGGAGATTCAGGTATTTGAAGGAAGAATTGTAAGCGGAGATCAGTTTATCTCTGAACGGGCGGTAAAGGAAAAGATTTCGACCTGTTTTGCAGGATACTGTACGGAGATGGAGGGAGCTGCCATTGCCCAGACATCCTTTTTAAACGGGATTCCCTTTGTGATCATCAGGGCGATCTCAGATAAGGCAGATGACAGCGCAACCATGGATTATGGCACTTTCGAGGCTCAGGCAGTGGAGCACAGTGTCCGTCTGACAAGAGAATTCTTAAAGAACTTCCTGTAAAAATGACAGGAAGCGGATTTGGCAGATCAAATGTTTTCAAAAGCCTTCAGGTGAAGTACCTGAGGGCTTTTTCTGTCGAACGAATCTGCTTTTCAAATTCGTTATCATAAGCTATACTTTGCAACTGACAGCGGAAGAAATCCTTGCCCGGGAAGAAGATTTCCACATCGCTGCCGGTCAGAATAGAAAAATCTTGAAAGGGGATGCTATGATGAGAACAATCATAGAACAAAATGTGCTGCTTTATGTGATGGCAGCGGCAGGAATGCTGGGGATACTGAGTCAGGTGATGTTGAACAGATGCTACAGACTTCTGATTCGGGAGGCATCCGATGCCCAGATGGAGAAAAAGGAGTTTATGAAAAAACTGAAAATGAGATTTCAGACCGATCGGAAACGAAGCGGTGATCGTATGAATATGGCTGTATTTCTTCAGAAAAATCTGATGGATTACCGGTATCGGAGGTTGAGCCTCCATCAATGGAAACGGTTGGGAGCCGGTCTGTTTCTGGTAAGCCTTGTCCTGGGAGCGGGAGGAGTTGTTTACAGCATGCAGACAGGCGTGGCGCAGGTACATATCCGGCATATTTATGAGATGGCTGCGGTGATTACTGCGGTGACTGTGGCAGTAGACCTGTGGCTGGATGAGGCTTACAAGAGGTCTTATCTCCTGACGGTACTGGAGGATTATTTCTGTCATTCGGGAGTTTCCACAGATTATCAGGAGGTTAACCTGGAGACTGCAGTGACAGAAAAGCCGCGGAAGAAGGCACCGGCTATTGTGGGAATCCGCAGGAAGAGCGATGGGGAACAGACAGAGACGAGGGCGCAGAAGGAGAAGCGGGAACTGCAGGAAAATATGATGCGGCTGAACGCCGGGGCACGGGAGTCTGCCGCAGAGCTTGAGCAGAACCGTGAAAGGAAGCGGGAGATCCTGCGGCAGATGGATCCAAAAGAGCAGGAGCGGATCATACGGGAGGTGCTGGCGGAATTTTTGGCTTGAAAAGCCGGAATCCCTCTGATACAATAGCAGAGAAAAATTGTACCGGAGAGGGATGAAGAAAAATGAAGATTGTCGTACTGGAAGCAAATGCTCTTGGAAAAGATATTGACCTTACAGTGTTTGAAAAACTGGGAGAGCTGGTACTCTATGATCAGTCCAATGCGGAAGACACTCCCGCAAAAGTGAAAGATGCAGATATCATTATTGTGAACAAGGTTCCCATGAACGAGCAGACCTTAAAGGATGCCTTGAACCTGAAAATGATCGCAATTACTGCGACCGGATACAATATTATTGACAAAGCTTATACGGACAGCCGCGGAATCACTGTGGCAAATGTGGGAGGTTATTCCACAGATTCCGTCGCTCAGCATACCTTTGCTCTTGCATTGTATCTGATCGATCAGATGGATTATTACGACAAATATGTAAAGACCGGAGAATATATCAAATCGGATATCTTCTGCCATATGGGCAATAAGATCTTTGAACTGGCAGGCAAGACATGGGGCATTATCGGAATGGGTGCCATCGGCCGGAAGGTGGCAGAGATCGCCCGTGTATTTGGCTGCAGAGTCATTTACTATTCGACTACCGGTAAGAATCACAATCAGGATTACGAAGCAGTGGATTTGGATACCCTGTTGGCCCGGTCCGACATTCTCTCTATCCATGCGCCGCTGAATCCGACGACCGAGAACCTGATGAATATGGAGAATTTCAAAAAGATGAAGTCCTCAGCAATCCTGATCAATGTGGCAAGAGGACCTATCGTCAATGAAGCAGATCTGGTAATGGCACTGAAAGAGGGAATCATTGCGGGAGCAGGTCTGGATGTGATCTCTGTTGAGCCTATGAAAGAGGGAAATCCGCTTCTGGAAATTCAGGACAGCGGCAAGCTGGTCGTAACGCCTCACATTGCATGGGCAACCGGGGAGGCCAGACAGCGGCTTACGGACGAAGTGTATCTGAACATTGAGGCTTTTCTTCGTGGGGAAAAACGAAATCTGATTCCATAAAACAAAGGTCCCGTACAGGCGGGGTGTTCGTAAAACTGTTAAACCCCCAATTTAACTATTATACGGCATCTGTCAGACGGGGTGGTAAACAACAACGAAAAATGAGTGATGCCAGGTTGAAAGACCGTGCATCACTCATTTTTTATGTGCGCCTGGCGGCGTACGTTTCCGACAGGTGCAAGTCCAGCGTCTGTCTTACCTCCAATCGCTTTCAGCCTCATCCAACTTTTTCACCAACGTATCTTTAAGGACTTTAAAAGTTGGAATAAAACTGTCACGTATCAACATGATCATTTCATCAACCTCATCTTCATTATATATGTGAACAGAGGTATTACGCTTTTTTAACATGAGTAACCATACTTCTGAATCATTGATAAATCCAATTTTATAACCCAGCTGTAAAATTTCACGGGGAGATCCTTTGGAAGCTCCTTCCACACTATGCATTCTCATAATTTCCTGTAATGCTTTCCATGCAAGTTCAAAAGTATGATTAAATTGCCCAATAATCCCAGTTCGGTATATATCATTCGTTTCTGCAAGTTTAAAATCTGCATTTGCCAATATATCCAGACAATTTGTAAAGTTATCAAGCTTTTTCATAAATTGTAATACCATCCTTTTCTAATGCTTGTTTCAATTCATCTGAAATTGCTGCATCTGCCTGTACGATATCAAACATCAAAAGCGAATGTATTTTTTCCTTAACCTCCCAATAAAAACCATCAAAATCTCCACCATATACAGCGATATCTATATCGCTTCTTTCTGTATTCGTTCCCCGTGCACGGGAACCAAACAATATGATTTTTGAGATAGAATACTTCTGTGCAAAAGAAGAAAGTTCCCGCAATATTCGGTCTGATAGATTATATTTCATAGTCAGTACAACCCCTCAATATAGAATAGATACCTATACTCAAATTTTTATAAGCATATCATATTTTCACTTAATTAACAAGTTCCGGGATCACAGTGTTTGTGCCAATAAACACTTGACACAAACCGGAAACAAACGTCCTTGAATATAAGCAAATTTAATAGTATAATTATAATGATAGCGATTCGTTTCATGAACGGCAGGGACGACAGTTCCAAGCAGTCATGTGTAAAGAGTTATAATAAAAGGAGGACTTTAAGATGGTAACCTGGAAGAATCTGGATACGCTTGCATCCTATCAGGAGATTTCAAAAGCAGAGAAAGTGAATCTTGCTGAAGTAATGGCAGGGGAAAACGGGGCAGAGCGTGTGAAAAAATACAGCGTTCCCATGGCGGAGGGGCTGACATATAATTATGCGGCAAAACAGGTAGACGATACCGTGCTGGCAGCACTGGAAAAACTGGCAGAGGAAGCACAGCTGGCAGAAAAATTTGAGCTTCTTTATAACGGAGAAATGATCAATACAGGCGAAAAACGTCTGGTACTTCATCATATGACCAGAGGACAGCTGGGACAGCCGGTGGTGGCAGATGGAGTGGACAAGCGTGCTTTCTATACAGAGCAGCAGAACAAGATTACGGAGTTCGCAAACAAGGTTCATGCAGGTGAGATCACCAATGCAGCAGGTGAGAAATTTACGACTGTTGTACAGATCGGTATCGGCGGAA
>JAEDFS010000038.1 GCA_016297895.1 Marvinbryantia sp. | reverse complement strand
AGTGTACGTTTACTTTTAGGTGAAATCTGTGTTATGATACAGAAAAATATAAATGGCAAGAGGGAGAAAATGAACATGAAGAACTTATGGAAAAGTCTGCCGTTTCGCCTGCTGATGGGCGTGGTCCTTGGTATTCTTGTAGGACTGGCAGCAAACGAACCGGTTATGACCGTTGTGGTTGCGGTAAAATATGTATTGGGACAGCTGATCAATTTCTGTGTTCCCCTGATCATCATCGGATTTATCGCACCTTCGATCACGAAGCTTGGAAATAATGCGTCCAGAATGCTGGGAGTAGCAGTGGTGATTGCTTATGCTTCCTCTATCCTGGCTGCGCTGGGATCTATGGGCGCAGGATATGCCATCATTCCATGGCTGTCCATCGAGTCGAATCCCGATGGTCTGAAAAGCCTTCCGGAGCTGGTATTCCAGCTTGATATTCCCCAGATCATGCCGGTAATGAGTGCACTGGTGTTCTCCGTACTGATCGGTCTGGCGGCAGCATGGACAAAGGCAAAGACTATTACGGCAGTGCTGGATGAATTCCAGAAGATCGTGCTTTCAGTTGTGACAAAGATCGTGATTCCGATCCTTCCTGTATTTATTGCCTTTACCTTCTGCGGTCTGGCATATGAGGGAACCATTACGAAACAGCTTCCGGTATTTATCAAGATCGTGCTGATCGTTATGGCAGGACATTATATCTGGCTGGCAGTGCTATACGGTGCAGCCGGTGTTTATGCAGGGGAGAATCCCTTGAAGGTTCTTAAAAATTACGGCCCTGCGTATCTTACCGCAGTGGGAACCATGTCTTCTGCGGCAACACTGGCAGTGGCACTTCGCTGTGCGAAGAAATCAGAACCCACCCTTCGTGAGGATATGGTAGATTTTGGAATCCCGCTTTTTGCAAATATCCATCTGTGCGGGTCTGTGCTTACAGAAGTATTTTTCGTTATGACGATCTCTAAGGTCCTCTATGGCACGATTCCGTCTCTGGGAACCATGGTATTGTTCTGTCTGCTGCTTGGTATTTTTGCCATTGGAGCACCGGGAGTTCCGGGAGGAACGGTTATGGCTTCTCTGGGGTTGATTACCGGTGTGCTGGGATTTGATGCGACAGGTACGGCATTGATGCTGACAGTATTTGCCCTTCAGGACAGCTTTGGTACCGCATGCAATGTAACCGGAGACGGTGCACTGACACTGATCCTGACAGGATATGCGAAGAAGCACCATATTGACAAACAGGAAATAAAAGTGGAACTGTAAGAGAAGGAAAGGGAGACGGAAGTATGGAGAGACAATTGATCATTTCAATCGGACGTGAATTCGGCAGCGGAGGACATGTGATTGCCGAGAAACTGGCAAAAAGATTTCAGCTTCCCCTCTATGATAACCAGATGCTGGGGTGTGGATCGGAGGAAGATCCGGAATCTATGGCACACAGACAGTTTTACCGTCTGAAAAAAATGGCAGAGGAAGGAGAATCTTTTGTCATTGTGGGACGCTGTTCGGAAGAGATCCTGAAAGGGTGCAGAGGAATGATCTCTATCTTTATCCTGGGTGATTATGTCTGCAAGCTGAAGCGGATCATGGAGAAATATGAGCTGACGGAGGAACAGGCGAGACAGCTTCTGCCCAGGGAGGACAGCAGAAGAAAGAGTTATCACAATAATTTTACCAAGGGCAAGTGGGGAGATTCGAGAAATTACGATCTTTCCATCAACAGCAGCAAGCTGGGAATCGAAAAAACAGTGGATCTGCTGGAGAGGTATATCAAAGAGAGAGCATCTCTGTAAAAAAGGAGAACAAAAATATGGCTGAGTATGTGCTGGAAAATGACAGATTAAAAGTGACGTTTCGAAGGAAAAGTGCGGAGATGATCTCTATCGTCAAAAAGGAGACAGAAACGGAATATCTCTGGTGCGGGGATCCCAAATACTGGGGATGGACATCCCCGATCCTGTTTCCTCTGGTGGGAGGAGTCAGAGATCAGGAATATACCTATGAAGGGAAAACCTATCCCATGAAGCAGCATGGTTTTGCCAGAAATCAGGAGTTTTCTCTGGTATCCCGTACAGAAGATACCATCTGGTTTTCCCTGGAGGATACAGAAGAGACCAGGGAAATCTATCCCTTTGCCTTTTGCCTGGAAGTGGGATATGTACTGTCCGGTTCTCAGATCCGGGTATGCTGGAGGGTGAAAAATACAGATGAGAAAACCCTGTATTTTTCCATCGGTGCCCATCCTGCGTTTCTGTGTCCCTTAGAAGGAAACGGAGAACAGACGGATTATTACATGGGATTTGAGACAGAAGAGGGTGAACTGACTTATCGTCTCATCGACGCAGGCTGCGGACTGATCGATGCAAAAGAGTATCCGTTGGCGCTGGAAAACGGAATGCATCAGATCGAGAAAAATCAGTTTGATCAGGATGCGCTGATCGTGGAACATCATCAGACAGGGAAAATGTATCTGGCAGGGCCGGATAAAAAGCCCTATGTGACGGTAGCATTTGATGCACCGCTGTTTGGGATCTGGTCACCGGCCAAAAAGAATGCACCGTTTGTGTGCATTGAACCCTGGTACGGAAGAAGCGATCTCAATACCTTTCACGGGACGCTTGAGGAGAGAGAATACGGAAATCAGGCAGAGCCGGGAGAAGTATTTGAACGATCCTATACCATTACGATTGAATAAGACAGCATAAAAAAGCGGATTGGAGATTCTTCCAGTCCGCTCTCTTTTTGTCATGATAGAAGTGAAACTCTTATACGATTCTTGTTCCTGTTTTTCCTTCCAGTGCAGCCACCGCATGTTCCAGATTGGTAATGATGGCTTCCCTTCCGGTTCCTTTTTCCAGAAAATCTACAGAAGCCTGGATCTTGGGCAGCATAGCGGCTGCTCCGAACTGCTTCTGATCGATATATTCTTTTGCCTGCTCCACTGTGATCGTATCCAGTTCTGTGGGATGCTCTGTGTGAAGGTCGATCTCTACCTTCTCGTCATTGGTCAGGATCATCAGCACGTCTGCATTGGTCAGTTCGGCCAGTTTTCCCGCAGCATAATCTTTTTCGATAATGGCGCTGGCTCCTTTTAATGCATTTCCCTGAGCCATGACCGGAATTCCTCCTCCTCCGCAGGCGATGACGATCTGACCGGCATCGGACAGTGCATTGATGGCGTCAATTTCGATGATGCCCTGGGGACGGGGAGCAGATACGATCCTGCGGTAACGTCCGCCGGTCTCTTCCACCACATGATTTCCTTTTGCTTCTTCTTTTTCCGCTTCTTCTTTTGTCATATAACGTCCGATTACCTTGACCGGATGGTAGAAGGCTTCGTCATAGGGATCTACCAGAACCTGAGTCAGAATGGTACTGACGGTTTTATATATTCCACGTTTGCCCAGCTCTTCACGAATTGCATTCTGAAGATCGTAGCCGATGTAGCCCTGGCTCATAGCCGAGCAGACTGACATGGGTGCACCGGTAAAGTCTGTGTGGAAATGGGCAAATTCATTCATGGCAGTATGGATCATGCCTACCTGGGGTGCATTGCTGTGGGTAATGATCAACTGACATCCTTCTTCGATCATGTCTGCCAGCACTTTTGCAGATTCTTTCACTGCAATCTGCTGTTCGGGAAAGGTGGTTCCCAGTGCTCTGTGTCCGAGAGCGATCACAACTTTCTTTTTCATAGTCCGTACCTCGCAGTAAAATAGATATCCTTATCTTACTCTTTTGAATTCCAAAATGCAAGTAAACTTCTGGTATATTTTTGGGACAGACTCATATATTTAGGTTAAAGACACAGCGAAGGGGGAGCGGGATGGAAAACAGAAATGAGTTTTTGCACATATTTTCCGTAAGACTGCGGGAAGTGCTGGGAAGGCTGAATGCGGATTTTGAAAAACTGCAGGAGATCAGGCTGCGGGCGGGCTGCCCTCTTCTGATTACCTGGGATGGAAAGGAATACTTTGTAAAACCGACCGGGGAGCTTTCTGTGACAGAGGAGGGAAGCTTTCTGGTGGAAAAAAAGGAACTGGTGGAGACCCTGGAATACATTTCCGGCTTTTCCCTGTATGCCTTTGAGGATGAGATCCGGCAGGGATTTCTTACGATCCAGGGAGGACACCGGATTGGGATCGCCGGTAAAATGGTGATGGAAGGGGAGAAAATCAAAAGCGTGAAGCATATTTCTTTTATCAATGTACGTCTGTCCCATCAAATCCGGGGATGTGCAGACAAAATACTGCCCTATGTGATCCGTGAAGAGGAGGTATGTCATACTCTGATCATCTCTCCGCCCAGGTGCGGGAAGACCACACTGCTTAGGGACCTGATCCGTCAGCTTTCCAATGGAAACAGCATGCTGCCCGGAAAGACAGTGGGTGTGGTGGATGAACGCTCGGAACTGGGAGGATCCTATATGGGGGTGCCTCAGAATGACCTTGGGATCCGGACCGATCTGATGGACTGCTGTCCAAAAGCGGAAGGAATGATGATGCTGGTGCGTTCCATGTCTCCGGATATCATTGCCGTGGATGAGATCGGGGATTATCGGGACATCGGTGCCATTGAATCGGTGGTAAACTGTGGCTGCAAGCTGCTGACTACAGTTCATGGGGCGTCCATTGAGGATATTGAGAAAAAACCTCTGATGCAGAAACTGATGCAGGAACGGGTATTTGAACGGTATATTGTATTACATAATCAGAAGAGAGTAGGACAGATCAAAGCGATCTTTGATGAGCGGGGAACAAAGCTGTACGGAAGTGAGGACTGGTGATGCCGATACAGACAGTGGGGATCCTTCTCACAGTTCTTTCCAGCAGTGCCCTTGGCTTTGGTGCCAGTATGGGACTGGCAGGAAGAGTAAGGAATTTACGGGAAATGCAGAAAATGATGGAGCTTTTGAAGGGAGAGATTCGTTATTCTGCTGTGCCGCTTCAGGAAGCCTTTTTTGCAATTGCCCTGCGCTGTCCGGAACCATTTGCGGAGTTCCTGAAAAAAACAGCACAGGAAATGGAACGCAGGGATGGAAGGACACTTTCCGTCATTCTGAATGAAAACAGTGGTGTACTTCAGAATAAAACCGGGTTAAAACCGGATGATATTCAGAAATTTCTCCGTGCCGGATCGGGTCTTGGCTATCTGGATCAGGAGATGCAGCTTCGAATGATCGGTGTCTATCTGGAAGAGCTGGAGAGGGAATGCAGGATGGCGGAGGAGGAATATCAGGGAAAAGGAAAAGTGTATCGTTGTCTGGGGGTCATGGGCGGCCTGTTTCTTGCTGTTGTATTCCTTTGATGGAAAGGAGGAGGCCGTGAGCGTTAATCTCATTTTTAAAATAGCGGCGGTAGGGATCCTGGTATCCGTCATCAGCCAGGTACTGAAGCATGGAGGAAGGGAGGACCAGGCGTCTCTGGCTTCCATGGCGGGACTGATCCTGGTGCTGTTCTGGCTGCTGCCCTATATCTATGAATTGTTTGACACCATAAAAAGTCTGTTTGCACTGTAAGGGCAGGGAGGAGAGTCGGACATGGATATGGTTAAGATCGGAGTCCTTGGGATTGCAGGAGTGCTGACCGGACTGATGGTCAGGGAGATGAAACCCCAGTTTTCCGCAATGATCAGTATGGCAGCCTGTGTGGTCATTTTTTTCTATGCAGTTTCCAGACTGGAGGCACTGGCGGAGCTTTTTGCGGAGATGACAGGATATGTGACGATCCGGGATGGCTATCTGGAGATCCTGCTGAAGATCGTGGGTATTTCCTATATTGCTGATTTTGCGTCCGGAATCTGCAGGGATGCAGGGTTTTCCGCAGTGGCTGGACAGATCGAACTGTTCGGAAAGATCTCGGTCCTGACGATCAGTACACCTGTGGTGCTGGCGCTGCTGGATACAGTATCCGGATTTCTGAGGTGAAAGCATGGGACGGGACAGGAAAGAAGGAGTTTCATGGAAAAGAAACGGATGGGCGGTGCTCCTTTTCTGCATACTTTGTGTATTCCGTGTACATCCGGTCTGTGCAGAAGAGCTTAGTGAGGTACGGGAGGGGCAGGCTCAGGCGGAGGAATGGGCGGATTCCTGGATGGCAGAACTGGACATACAGGAGATCGAGAATGCTTTGGAGGAAATGCTGCCTGAAAAGAATTTCAGTTTCCGGGATGCAGTGATGGAACTGTTCCGGGGAGAAGTTCCGGTAAGCAGAGAAGGTCTGGCGTCCATTGTAAAAGATACCCTGTTTGCGGAGCTGAAGCTTCAGAAGGATCTGGTGATCCATATTCTGATCCTTGTGATCGCAGCTGCCGTATTCACCGGCTTTATCCGGGTGTTTGAAAAAAATCAGATCTCCGATATTGCCTTTTATATGATCTATCTGATGCTGTTTATGCTGGTTATGAACGGATTTCGTGAACTGACCCTTACAGCAGAAGAGACCATGGGACAGATCCTTCATTTTATGAAACTGTTACTTCCGGTATATCTGGCTGCGGCGTTTCTGGCATCCGGGTCGGTGACTGCCATGGGTTATTATGAACTGACTCTCTTTTTTATTACAGGAGTTCAGACAGTGATGCTGAAGATCGTTTTGCCGGGGATCGGGTTCTATGTACTGTTTCAGCTTTTAAATCATCTGGGCAGGGAAGACTATCTTTCCAGAATGGCAGAGCTGATCAAAGGGATCCTGTCCTGGCTGATGAAGACCATGCTGGCCCTGGTGATAGGAGTTCAGACGGTGCAGGGTCTGCTTCTGCCGGCGATCGATTCTCTGAAAAATTCCATGTGGAAAAAAGCGGCCGGGGCGGTTCCGGTTCTGGGGAACACCTTCAGTGCCGTGACCGAGACGGTGCTTGGGACTGCGGTGATTTTAAAAAATGCAGTCGGAGTGGCCGGACTTCTGGTCATCGGACTGATCTGTCTGGTTCCGGTCCTCCGTCTGGCAGTCTGTACGCTGCTCTATCAGGCAGTGGGGGCAGCAGTACAGCCGGTATCGGATAAAAGGATCACGGAATGCATCAGCCGGACGGGTGAGGGCATTGGGCTTTTGCTGAAAGCGGTATCGATGACAGGGATCATGTTTCTGATCACTCTGGCGATGGTGACGGCGTCTGTAAGGAGTTAGAAAATGAGCGAGATCTATGGATGGATGAGAAATGTCGTATGCTGTCTCTGCCTGCTGGAACTTTTGTATCATCTGGTCCGAAGCCCGGAGTATCAGAGATATCTCAGATTTTTTGGCGGAATGGTGTTTCTTTTGATTACTCTCGGACCGCTTCTGGATGTGTTTAAGATTCAGGAAAAGCTGGACCGTGTATTTCAGGATGGGATGAGGCAGGAGAACATATGGGAGCTTCAGGAAAGTGCGGATTCCCTGATGGAATTGAAAAATGAAAAGATCCGGGAAGCATGCTTAAATGAGCTTGAGAGGCAGATCAAAGAGCTGGCGATCGATCAGGGAGCACAGGTGACGGATGTAGAGGCAGAAGTAGATATGGAGGGAGAATCGGGATGGGAAGTGGAGGAGATCAGGATCTCTGTAAAAGGGAACCATTCCAATTCAGAAAACGGAGAAACGAAGACAGAACATGACAGTCAGCTCAGGAGCACAGTCAGTGCGGTATATGGACTTCCGGAGGACCGGATCCTGGTCTATGTGAAGGAGTGATGGGCAGATGGAGAAATTCAAAGAAAAGTTTGGGAAAATCCGTCGGGATCAGTGGATACTTTTTCTTCTGGTGGGAATACTGTTGACAGTACTGGTCCTCCCTTCTTCGCCTCAGGAAAAAACGAAGGATGATCCGGCTGCTGAGACGGCAGAGCTTCTTGCGGCAGATACGATCTCTGATATGGAAAACCGTCTGGAAGAGATATTGAGTCATATGGAAGGGGCAGGCAGGGTGAAAGTGATGATCACCCAGAAAGCCACCGGGAAAAAGATCGTGGAAAAGGATACGCCGGTATCAGAGCGGCAGATCCGGGAAGAGGGCGGAAGTGAAAGCCGCAGTACGTCGGAGAAGGATCAGGAGGAAGCCACGGTCTATGAAAAGGACAGCAGCGGAAGCCAGCAGCCTTATGTGATCCAGGAGACAGCTCCCAGTGTGGAGGGGGTCCTGGTACTTGCAGAAGGCGGTGACAATGGAGTGGTGGTAAAAAATATAACCGATGCGGTGATGGCATTATTCGGACTGGAGGTGCATAAAATCAAAGTAATGAAGATGGATTAAGGAGGGGGAAAGCATGAAACATATCGTGAAAAAGAACCAGATTCTGATTACCACACTGGCGATCATGATTGCTGTTGCGGGATATCTGAACTACTCAGGAACCAGACTGAAGGAGGCTGTGGTTCAGAATACCCTGGATGAAGATCTGATCTTAAAGGAAAACGGAATGGATACCGCCGATGGGGCCGATTCACAGGAAGTGACGGACACACCGGGAGAAGCCGTACTTACCAGCCTGACCGGCGCTTCCTTTTCAGCGGAGGCAAAACTGACAAGAGAACAGCTTCGCGCCCAGAATAAAGAGACCTTGATGGAAGTCATCAATAATGATGCCATTGACGAGGCACAAAAACAGAATGCCATCGACAGCATTACGTCTCTTACAGAACAGGCGGAGCGGGAAGCTGCTGCGGAGCTTTTGCTGGATGCCAAAGGCTTTGAAGGAAGCGTGGTCAGTATCACAGACGGAAGTGCGGATGTGGTGATCAACATGGCGGAAATTACAGATGCCCAGAGGGCACAGATAGAAGATATCGTAAAACGTAAGACTGAGATCCCCGGAGAAAACATTGTGATCACTCCTGCGGCAGCAGGGGAGTAAAAGTAAGCGAAGAGCCGTTGACAGCGGCTCTTTCCTTTGTTAAGATAGTCCGTGGAGAAAAAATAATACGTTTTTGTGCAGAAATCTGGAGGAAATAAGAAGTGACCGATATTACCAATGAAATAAAGAAACGCAGGACCTTTGCCATTATCTCTCATCCCGATGCCGGTAAGACCACGCTGACAGAGAAATTCCTGCTCTACGGAGGAGCAATCAATCTGGCCGGCTCTGTAAAAGGAAAGGCAACTGCCCGTCATGCAGTGTCTGACTGGATGGAGATCGAGAAAGAAAGAGGAATTTCCGTAACCTCTTCCGTACTGCAGTTTAATTACGGCGGATACTGCATCAATATTCTGGATACTCCGGGACATCAGGACTTCTCGGAGGACACATACCGTACGCTGATGGCAGCAGATTCCGCAGTCATGGTAATCGACGCTTCCAAGGGCGTAGAGGCACAGACCAGAAAGCTGTTTAAGGTCTGTGTGATGCGTCATATTCCGATTTTTACCTTTATCAATAAGATGGACAGGGATGCCAATGACACCTTCGAACTTCTGGATGATATTGAGAAGGAACTGGGAATCGCTACCTGTCCCATCAACTGGCCCATCGGTTCCGGAAAAGAGTTTAAGGGAGTCTATGAGCGTGGAAGCAAAAAAGTAACGGTGTTTACCAACACGGAAAAGGGAACAAAAGAGGGAGAGGCCAGAGAGATCCCGGTAGATTCACCGGAACTGGCAGAATTTGTGGGGGAAGAACGGATGTCCCAGCTCATGGATGAGATCGAGCTGCTGGATGGAGCCAGTGCGGAGTTTGATCAGGAACTGGTCAGCAAGGGCGAACTTTCTCCGGTATTTTTCGGTTCCGCACTTACCAATTTCGGTGTGGAGATCTTCCTGAAGCATTTCCTGGCAATGACCACATCTCCGCTGCCAAGGAAGGCAGATATCGGGGTGATCGATCCCATGAAGGAGGATTTCTCAGCCTTCGTATTTAAGATCCAGGCAAATATGAATAAGGCTCATCGTGACAGGATCGCATTTATGCGGATCTGTTCCGGAAAATTTGATGCGGGAATGGAAGTATACCACGTGCAGGGCGACAAAAAGCAGCGTCTCTCCCAGCCTCAGCAGATGATGGCCCAGGAGCGCCACATTGTGGACGAAGCCTATGCGGGAGATATCATCGGAGTCTTTGATCCCGGTATTTATTCCATTGGTGATACGATCTGCATGCCGGGGAAAAAGTTTCAGTATGAAGGGATTCCCACCTTTGCACCGGAGCATTTTGCCAGGGTACGCCAGGTGGATACCATGAAGAGAAAACAGTTTGTAAAAGGAATCACGCAGATCGCCCAGGAGGGTGCGATCCAGATCTTCCAGGAGTTTAATACCGGTCTGGAGGAGATCATCGTGGGAGTCGTGGGTGTGCTGCAGTTTGAAGTCCTCAAATACCGTCTGGAAAATGAATATAATGTAGAGATCCGTATGGAGAACCTTCCCTATGAGCATATCCGCTGGATCGAAAATGAAAATTATGATCTGAATAAACTGGTGGGCACCTCTGACATGAAGAAGATCAAAGACTTAAAGGGCAATCCCCTTCTGATCTGGGTGAATCCCTGGAGTATCGGAATGACTCTGGATCGAAATCCGGGCCTGAAGCTGGCGGAATTCGGAAGGTCCTGATAAAATTATTTACAAAACCCGGATCATTTGGTATACTAACGATAATGAGTGGGGCTGTCGCTTCCGATGGTTCCAGGTGTAAGACAGGTCGTCGAAGGAGGACAATCACGATGAGTAAAGAAGAAGTTCAGAGCAATTATACAGTGACGATGAATGAGGGAATGGGACAGGTTCAGATTTCCAATGAAGTGATCACGATTATCGCAGGTCTGGCAGCGACGGAGACTAAGGGAGTAGCCAGCATGGGCGGAAATATTACAAATGAACTGGTAAGCCGTCTGGGTGTGAAGAACCTGGCAAGAGGCGTGAAGGTCAGTGTGGAAGAAGGGAAGGTCGATGTGGATCTGACCCTGAATCTCGACTATGGCTACAGCGTACCGAAGACCAGTCAGAAAGTACAGGAAAAGGTCAAAGCTGCAATTGAAAATATGACCGGATTGATCGTTGAAAATGTGAATATCAAGATTGCCAATGTGACAATGGAAAGCGGCAAATAATCAGAACTGTCTCAAAAGTGTGATCTTTTGGGGCAGTTTTTTAGGAAATGAGGAAAGAATCGATGAGCAGAAGAGAGATTAGAGAACATATTTTTAAACTGTTGTTTTTGCTGGAGTTCCACAGAGCGGACGAATTGAGTGAGCAGGCGGAACTGTATATGGATGAGGTGGAAGAAGCATCTCCCACAGAAAAGGAATCCGGATATATTCTGGACAAATTCCATAAGATCGAGGAAAATCTGGAAGGAATCGATAAACTGCTGTCTGATGCATCGGAAGGATGGAAGCTGAACCGGATGGGTAAAGTGGACCTCTCTATTCTTCGTCTTGCCGTTTACGAGATGAAGATGGATGAGGACATCCCCACAGGAGTGGCCATCAATGAGGCGGTGGAGCTTGCCAAGAAGTTTGGAGGAGATGAATCTCCTGCATTTATTAACGGAGTTCTGGCAAAATTAGTATAAAAGACTGGAGACAGATGGCCTATGAAAAATATCTATTCCGTCGGCCAGGTCAACAATTACATTAAACGGATCTTTGACGAGGATTTTCTGCTGCGGCGGATCTATGTGAAGGGAGAAGTATCAAACTGCAAGTATCATACTTCCGGTCATATTTATTTTTCCCTGAAGGATGAGACCGGAAGCCTGGCCTGCGTCATGTTTGCAGGAAGCAGAAAAGGGCTGGCATTTCCCATGAAGAATGGTCAGAGTGTGATCGTTCTGGGGAAAATCAATGTGTATCAGCGAGATGGAAGATATCAGCTGTATGCAGATGAGATCGTTCTGGACGGCGCAGGACTTCTCTATGAAAAATTTGAGGCTTTAAAGCGGGAACTGGAAGAGATGGGAATGTTTGCACCGGAATACAAGCAGCCCATCCCATCTTATATTCAGACCCTGGGAATCGTGACGGCTCCCACAGGGGCAGCGATCCGTGATATCATGAATATTTCCTATCGGAGAGATCCATACATCCGCCTGATCCTCTATCCGGCACTGGTACAGGGCGAAGGAGCGGCTGAGAGCATCGTCAGAGGAATCGAGACCCTGGATCATGCAGGGGTGGACACGATCATCGTAGGACGAGGCGGCGGATCCATGGAGGATCTTTGGGCATTTAATGAGGAAAAGGTAGCAAGAGCAATCTTTCAGTGCAGCACTCCGGTGATCTCAGCGGTGGGGCATGAGACAGATTTTACCATTGCGGATTTTGTGGCGGATCTTCGGGCACCGACACCCTCAGCGGCTGCGGAACTGGCAGTGGCGGATGTGTCGGCTCTTCTGGAACGTCTGGGCCGCAGCAGGTATCAGCTGAGCCGTCTGATGAAACAGCATCTGGAGGATGAGAGGCGAAGAGCCTGGCAGATCGGACAGCAGCTTGGATTCTTAAGTCCGGAAAATCAGATCCGGGAAAAGCGCCAGATGCTGATGGAAAAAGAGGAGAAGCTGCAGTTACGGATGGAACATCTGCTGCGGGAAAAGCGTCATCAGATGATGCTTTTGGCGGAGCGGATGAAAGGACTTTCTCCTCTTGACAAACTGAGCCAGGGATATTCCTATGTGGCGGATGATTCCGGAAAGACAGTGACCGGCACGGCTCAGGTACAAAAAGGTGAGAACCTGAATATTTATGTAACAGACGGATGTATCCGGGCACAGGTAGTGGAAAAGAAAGTGATAAAAAGGGCAGACTATGAAAAAGCAGGAAATGGAAGAACTGACGCTGGAGGAATCCTTTGAAAAACTGGAGGAGATCCTGGAGGCTCTGGAAAGCCGGGAGATCACACTGGAGGAATCCTTTCAGACTTATGCAAAAGGTATGGAACTGTTAAAACAATGCAATGAAAAGATTGATACTGTGGAAAAGAAAATGCAGTTGATCAATGAAGAGGGTGAATTAAGTGACTTTTAAAGAAATGCTGCAGCAGCATCTGGAAGAAACAGAGGAAATCGTGTACCGGTACCTTCCGGGAGAAGAAGGATATCAGAAAACAGTCCTGGAAGCGATGAATTACAGCATGAAAGCAGGGGGCAAACGGCTTCGTCCCATGCTGATGATGGAGACCTACCGGCTTTTTGGAGGAAACGGCAGAATTATAGAGCCTTTTATGGCTGCGATTGAGATGATCCACACCCACTCCCTGATCCATGATGATCTTCCGGCTATCGATAATGATGAGTATCGGAGAGGGAGAAAGACAACCCATATCGTGTATGGGGAAGCCATGGCGATCCTGGCAGGAGACGGACTTCTGAACCTGGCTTATGAGACAGCATGCAGTGCCTTTCTCATGGAACCCGGCAACATGGCGATCGGTCAGGCCATGACGATCCTGGCATCAAAGACCGGCGTGAACGGAATGCTGGGAGGTCAGACGGTGGATGTGGAGGCTGTGGGACAGCCTCTGGAAAAGGAAAAACTGGATTTTATTTACCGACTGAAGACAGGAGCTCTTCTGGAGAGCGCCATGATGATCGGAGCTGTCCTTGCGGGGGCTTCTGTCCGGGATGTGAACCGGGTGGAACGGGTGGCATCGGATGTAGGTCTTGCTTTCCAGATCCAGGATGATATTCTGGACCTTACCAGTTCCAGCCAGGTGCTTGGAAAACCTGTTCACAGCGATGAGAAGAATAATAAAACGACTTATGTGACCATTGAGGGAATCGAAAAATCGAAAAAAGACGTGGAGACCATATCAAAACGGGCAATTGAGACACTAAAGGAACTTCCCGGGAAAAATGAATTTCTGGAGGAGCTGATCCTGTCTCTGATTACCCGGGAAAAATAAAGGTGAAAAACGATGATTCTGGATAAAATTCAAAAGGAAAACGATATCAAGAATCTGTCTGCGGCAGAGCTTCCCCAGCTGGCGGAGGAGATCAGACAGTTTCTGATAGAGAAAATCAGTGTGACCGGAGGTCATCTGGGATCTAATCTCGGAGTGGTGGAGCTGACCATGGCTCTGCATCTCTGTCTTCAGCTTCCGGAGGATAAGATCATCTGGGATGTGGGGCATCAGTCCTATACTCACAAGCTTCTTACCGGAAGAAAAGACGGATTTGACACCCTGAGAAAATATGGTGGATTGAGCGGATTTCCAAAGAGAAAAGAGAGTCTTTGTGATGCATTTGATACAGGGCACAGTTCCACTTCCGTTTCGGCGGGGCTTGGTCTGGCAAAGGCCAGAGACTTAAAGGGAGAACATCACTATGTGGTGTCTGTGATCGGGGACGGCTCCATGACCGGAGGGATGGCCTGGGAGGCCATGAACAATGCGTCCAGGATGGACACGAATTTTATCATTGTGCTGAATGATAATAATATGTCCATTTCAGAAAATGTGGGAGGTCTTTCCACCTATCTGAATTCTGTGCGTACCAGAGAAAGCTATCTGAACCTGAAAAACGGGTTGGAGAATACACTGTCCAAGATTCCGGTATACGGAGAAAATATCATCCGGGGAGTCCGGAGAACGAAAAACGGAATCAAACAGTTCCTGGTACCTGGAATGCTGTTTGAAGAGATGGGACTGACTTATCTGGGACCGGTGGACGGGCACAATATCGACATGCTCTGCCGGACGATCCGGGAGGCAAAAAAGGTGAAAGGAGCGGTGCTCCTTCATGTCTGCACCCAGAAGGGTAACGGTTATGAGCCGGCTATGCGTCATCCGGCCAGATTTCACGGAGCAGAACCCTTTGTCATTGATACAGGACTTCCAAAGAAAAAGCGAGTAAAAGCAAATTATACAGATATCTTTTCCACGGTAATGAGAAAGATGGGAGACCGGGAACCTAAGGTCGTGGCGATCACGGCGGCAATGCCGGACGGGACCGGACTGAAGCGGTTTGGCAATATGTTTCCTGACCGGTTTTTTGACGTGGGAATTGCGGAACAGCATGCAGTGACCTTTGCGGCAGGGATGGCGGCAGCAGGAATGATTCCGGTGGTAGCGGTATATTCCTCTTTTCTGCAGAGGGCTTACGATCAGATCATCCATGATGTGTGCATCCAGAATCTTCATGTGATCTTTGCCATAGACCGGGCGGGACTGGTGGGAAGTGACGGGGAGACCCATCAGGGAATCTTTGATCTTTCCTATCTGTCTTCCATCCCCAATATGTGTGTCATGGCTCCCAAGAATAAATGGGAACTGTCGGATATGATGAAGTTTGCGGTTGCCTATGACGGCCCGATTGCCATCCGTTATCCCAGGGGAGAAGCCTATGATGGTCTGGAGCGGTTCCGGGCTCCGATAGAACTTGGAAAATATGAAATTATCTATGATGAAACGGAGATCGCTCTCCTGGCAGTGGGAAGCATGGTAAAAACGGCAGTGGAAGTAAGAAAGGCTCTGAGGGAAATGGGATATGCCTGTACACTGGTAAATGCCCGTTTCGTTAAGCCGGTGGATAAAGAAACACTGGTGGAGCTTTCCGGTGACCATAAGCTGATCGTGACCATGGAGGAAAATGTGAAAAACGGAGGTTTCGGAGAAGGCATACTGGAATATCTGGATCAGATCGGAAGCCGGGTCAGAGTGCTGAATGTCTCCCTGCCGGACGAGTATGTGGAACATGGCAATGTGGATCTTCTGAAACAGGAAGTCGGTATCGATGCTGAGTCTGTGGTGAAGCGGATCGTAGCGGAGTATATCGGACTGTAGAACAGAAATGAAAAACTAGAGATGGTAGGAAAATGAAAAAAGAGCGATTAGATGTGTTGATGGTACAAAGAGGGCTTGCACCTTCCAGGGAAAAAGCAAAGGCCATGATCATGGCAGGGTCCGTGCTGGTGGATGGAGAACGGGAAGATAAAGCCGGTACCATGTTTGCGGATACGGTGGAGATCACGGTAAAAGGAAATACCTTAAAATATGTGAGCCGGGGCGGACTGAAACTGGAAAAAGCCATGTCTCATTTCACGATCTCTCTGGAAGGAAAGGTCTGTATGGATGTAGGTGCCTCAACCGGCGGGTTTACAGACTGTATGCTGCAGAACGGAGCGGTAAAAGTATATTCTGTGGATGTGGGATACGGCCAGCTGGACTGGAAACTGCGTCAGGATGACCGGGTCATTTGCATGGAAAAGACCAATATCCGTTATGTGGTGCCGAATGATATTGGAGAGCCGCCCCGGTTTGCTTCCATTGATGTGTCCTTTATTTCGCTGACGAAGGTGCTGCTTCCAGTGAGAAATCTTCTGACAGAGGACGGGCAGATCGTCTGTCTGATTAAGCCTCAGTTTGAAGCGGGCAGAGAAAAGGTAGGAAAAAAAGGGGTCGTGAGGGATCCGGCAGTCCACGAAGAAGTGATCGAAAAAGTGATCGCCTATGCACAGAGCATTTCCTTTGAAGTGCTGGGACTGGAATATTCACCCATCAAAGGTCCTGAGGGAAATATTGAATATCTTCTCCATCTGCGGAAGAGGGAAGAGGGAACTGTCAGTGAAGAGATTCCGGTATCGGTAAGCAGGATCGTAGCGGAGGCTCACGGGGATCTGGACAAAGCATAAAGAAATGAAGGTGTGGCATGGAACGGTTTTATGTGATTACAAATTCTCTGAAAGATCCAAGCCTGCAGGTGGCAAAACAGATTCAGGGTTATCTGTGCAGGAAAGGAAAGGAATGTCTGATCCAGGAGCCTGTGTCGGGGGAAGAGATCCGCAGCTATAAGTATACAGACCCGTCCGGGGTACCGGATGAAGTGGACTGCGTGCTGGTTCTGGGAGGAGACGGTACCGTACTGCAGGCTTCCAGAGATCTGGTAGACCGCAGGCTTCCGCTGTTTGGAATCAATATGGGTACACTGGGATATCTGGCGGAGACAGACCGGGATGGCCTGGAGGAAGCACTGGACAAACTTGTCCTGGATGAATATGTGCTGGAGGAGCGGATGCTTCTGGAGGGATCGGCTTATCATCTGAATAAAAAGCTGCTGTCAGATGTGGCACTGAACGATATTGTCATTGCAAGAAGCGGACGGATCCGGGTGATGAATTTTCATATCTATGTAAATGACAGACTTCTGTATTCGTACAGTGCGGACGGAATCATTGTGTCTACTCCCACAGGTTCCACCGGCTACAGTCTGTCCGTGGGAGGTCCTATCGTTGAGCCTTCCGCATCGCTGATCATGATCACGCCCATCGCAGCACATACTCTGACTTCCCGAAGTGTGATCCTGTCTGAAAATGCCAGGATCCGTGTGGAAATCGGACAGCGAAACAGTGTCCAGGAGGAAGCGGAAGCGACATTTGACGGAGATACCACGGTTAAACTGAATACGAATGATTACATTGAGATCTGTAAGTCGGACAGAACGGTCCGGTTTGTAAAAACGGATCAGATCAGTTTCCTGGAGATACTGCGCCGGAAAATGAGTGATACATAAGACGGAATGGGGGATCAGAAATGAAAGCAGAAAGACATGCAAAAATACTGGATCTGATCAATCAGTATGATATTGATACACAGGAAGAACTGGCAGGGCGGCTGAATCAGGCCGGATACCGGGTGACACAGGCAACTGTGTCCAGAGACATCCGGGAACTGAAGCTGACCAAGATCTCTGTAAACGGAGGCCGCCAGAAATATGCGGTCATGAATGCCCACAGCAGTGAGATGGATGAAAAGTATCTGAGGATCCTGAAGGATGCCTTTGTATCGATGGATATGGCTCAGAATATTCTGGTGATCCGTACGGTTTCCGGAATGGCCATGGCAGTCGCAGCAGCCATGGATGCCATGCAGTGGCCGGAGATCGCAGGGTGTATTGCAGGTGATGATACCATTATGTGCGCCATTCGAAGTGTGGATGACACATTATTGGTGATGGACAAAATCAGAAAAATATTATAAAAATCCCGGCCGGGAGAAGACACAGGTACGCATATGTTATTAAATTTACATGTAAAAAATATGGCTTTGATTCGGGAATTGGAGATCGATTTCGGAAAAGGGCTGAATATCCTCACAGGTGAGACCGGTGCAGGAAAATCTATTTTGATCGGTTCTATCAACGTGGCACTGGGAATGCAGAGCTTCAAAGGATTTACGCCGCCGGATGCCCAGGCGGCTCTGGTAGAACTGGTATTTTCGGTGGAAAAGGAAGCAGTAAAACAGAAAATTG